>MFJL01000046.1 GCA_001779195.1 Candidatus Gottesmanbacteria bacterium RIFCSPHIGHO2_02_FULL_39_11 | reverse complement strand
TTTCTTAAAATTTTTCAGTGCTAATCCGCTTTTTCACTCTAACGAGCTGCAAACCGGAGTAAGATGGGTATATTCATTTTTTCTCTCATTGAAAATTTAAAATTGAAAATTTAAAATTCTCTTATGATCTACATCGGGTCTGACCACGGCGGGTTTGAATTAAAAGAAAAAATAAAAAAAATTCTTCTATCCTGGGGAGAAAAATTTGAGGATGTGGGAAATACGGTTTTAGATTCTTCTGATGATTACCCTCAATACGCAATTTCAGTTGCCCAAGAAACCTCACGGGATGAACGCTCCGGAAAGAAATTTCCGTACCCGTGGAAAGACCGGTCAAAAGGAATTATCCTGTGCCGCTCAGCCGGGGGAGTAGTCGTTGCCAGCAATAAAGTAAAAGGGGCGCGGGCTGTGGCTTGCTATGATCCTAAACAGGCACTTCATGCCAGACTTCATAATGACGCAAATGTAATGGCACTTTCAGGGGATTGGCTCAAAGACAGTGAAATTGAGGCAATTCTTACTGCATATCTCAAAACAGAATTCTCAGGAGACCAGAGACATATCAGAAGGCTTAAGCAAATTGAGGAGTATGAGAAGAAATAAGTTAAATTCTTCTAATGAATAAAAATCCCGATTTAATCAGGATTTTATCTAATGGTAAAAAATCCTATCGGATTTTTCACCATAGGTGAGAGTAAAACTCTCCTTCGCAAGCTCAGGATCGTCAACTCCCACCTAAAAACCACCAGGTACCGTATGGTAACCTGGTGATTTTACAGGCAGATACTTATCGGGTAACCGTAATCGTTGCACCTAATTCTGCAGAAGGCGCTGAAACCGTAATACGATTATCTGATCCACCCTGAACAACCGTGTAACCTGTATCGTATGCCGCTGCACAGTTAGTTATATCTCCGCCGGCAAGTGATGGATCCCGTGGCAAAGCTGCTAAATATCTAGGAGTTAGAGCTGTACAAAGATCCGCTCCGGTATTTGCTATATTCTGAGATGAGGTGGTAATTCCTGTTGGAAGAACTCCTTTATTATCAGCCATATATTGACCAATAGCGTTTAAGATTTGGAGTGTATCAGAACCTCTTTTTGTGTTATTGGCTTGTGAGAACTGACGGGCCGGATTGATAGCCACAAGGGCTATGGCGAACAAAATAGCCAAAATACCAATAACAACGAGTATTTCTATAAGGGTGAAGCCTTTGGAAAACCTCAGACCTAGCCCTTTTTTGTTAAATTTCATTTAGGAAAACTCACCTCCTCCTTTTTAAAAAAAATTATGTCTATATTTACTAGACCATATTGGGGAAGGGATGTCAATCTCTCACAGGAGAAATTTATTATAGCTCTATATGTACTTCATTGTATTCTGTTACAGAAGTATTTATTTTGATATTATCAAAAAGTGTCTTCACTGATGAGATAACTGCGTTTCTTTTTTCATCTGTAATATCCGGTGAAAATGAAATTGTTTTTATTTCGCCAACTGCGGAATGTGAGAAATTTATCCGTATTTCTTTAAATCCTTTTAAAATGAGACTCTTTTCAAGAGAATCAGCCACTTCCTGTTCTTTTTCTGAAGCAGTTACATATACAATCAAATTTTTCTCGCTTGTTGCACCTTGTACTTCTGTACTCGGTGGAATCTCAGGTTCATTAGACGGGGAAAAGGGCTTCATAACGATAATAAGAACGACTAAAATAATTAAGAGAAGTAAAAAAACTCCTCCAAGGATAATTTCCCGGGTATGATTAACCGGTTTTGAAGAAGAAGGGGAGAGTCCTCCGGTTTCACCGGTGTTTTCAAAAAAATTAGCTTCTCTTAAATTTTCAGCCTTGGTAAATGCAACTCGGGCATATTTGGGGTTAAAGTTTGACAGGATATCAGGTATGGAAAGAGCGGAACTTGGCACAACTGCGGGAATTACAGATCCCTGATTAGTAAAGCTCTCCCGGATGGTGTCCCAAAGTATTTTATTTGTACCGATTATTCTTTGTTTTCCTTCTATTTTTAGTATTTTTCTGCTTACCCTATCAAAGGGAACCATATCTGCAAAACTGTTGAGTATATCTTCCCGTTCAAACGGATTTCCGTTTTCCGGGACTTCTTTTTCAAAGCAAATAGTATCTGAGAGGACAATGACAATTTTAAGGGGGGGAATTTTATTTCTCTCAATAAACGATTGAACTGAAATAATAAGCCCTTCATGATTTATTACCTCTAAATCCCGAACTAAATCAAGAGGAAAGACAAAAGAGAGAACCTGGGAAAAGCTCTGTCCCCACAGGTCAAATTTGTCTTTTGATATATAAAGTATTGCAGATTTTAAGCCCGAGCGCATATGAAATTAAGTATTCAGTATCTAGTATTCAGTATACAGTATTTAAGAAGTTTAGTAGTTTTCTTGCCAAGATATCACAGACCAGACATAGGCTGATTGAGAAGCGGTTGCTACAATTGTTCTTTTGAAATTCCCGTCTGTGCCAATAGATGTGATTGTTTTTATGGTGGTTCCGGTTACCGTAACCGATGCTTGCCCGTTTCCGACTGGTAACGTCTCTCCGGTATAGCTTGGGTTTCTTGCAAGGCGTATAAGGGCATTCTCAACTCCGCTTTCCGCAATTGAGCGGGCAGATGTGGTTTGAGCGACCGATCCGGCGGCAAGGCTGTTTGTCATCACAACTCCGACAGAAGCTGTGACAATGGTTATTGCAACGATCATAAAAACCAATAATGTTACAAGAGCCTGGCCGGAGTTAGTTGATAGCTGATGGCTTATGGTTAATGGTTTCATATTATTATCTGTCATCCCGGACTTGTTTACTCGGAAATCCCGATTTGATCGGGATGTTTCGAGATCCGGGATCCATTTATGGATTCCCGCCTTCCCTAAAAAGCGAACTTTTCAGGGTAAACGCGGGAATGACAGGTGACTATCTCGTTCCAATAGTTGTACTATACGTTTTAACTTCACTCTGGGAATTGCGTTTTGCAGTACTACTTAGAGTGAATGTCACTTTTATGCTTGGTTTTCCGGATGCATTTCCTAAGCGCTGAAAAGAGAGATTTGAGACGGTTGACCCAAAGGAATTGAGCTGATATAGCCCGTAATTATCACTGAGCTCTAAGTTATTTCCGTTTAAGGAATACGTTGAATTAAGACCATTGATAACCAAAGTAAGTGTTCCCGATGTTTGTCCTAAGAGAGAGGGTGTCGTAATACTGGTTGCTCTTGAAATATCTGAGCTAAGTCGCGCAAAAATATAACGGGAATCCTGCTCAACCGAAGACGTTTGCGAAGTCTCAAGCTGTGAGTCGATTAGAGAGCTAAAAATTTTAGTTGTTACGGCAAGAAGAGTAAGGAGGATAGTGACGTAGATAATTAGCTCGATAAGGGTGAGACCGGTATTTTTTTTCATAAACTCAATAACTATAATTCACGTTCATATCATATAAAACGGGTGACGCAAATTTATCAGATGTAGATAAGTATGCTTTGTAGCGGAAACATTGAGTCGGATTTTGAAGTGACCCACTTGTCGCGAGGGGAATAGGTGCCCCGATTGTTGTTCCATCCGTACTGGTAAAATAGGTAAGTGCGGTTCCGTCCGGCCCTACATAATTATACGTTACCCCGGTGCAGTTGCCTCCTACTGCACCCGTGGTCGCGATTTGAAGTTTGATATCCGTATTTAAAGGCTTGGCAATTACCCCGTCAAACCGATTTAAAATTACCGGTTGCGCGTTGGTAACTGAGGGAAAGGCAAATCTCTGAGATTCAAAAGTTCCGGATAAAGCATATTGCCCACCGGGTCCTCCGGGAATTACTTTCAGCTCTGAGTTTGTATCGCCGGTGACGATATAAGAATACGCGTCTCCGTCGGCTTCAAAGACAGATGCAATTCCGCGTACCCCGCTATCTATATCAGCTCCTCCGCACCTTACCGGACTGGCTTCATTGGTAACATCTATTACTTGATATTCTTCTCCTCCGGTTCCGATTTCAACTACTTTATTGGCAGAAGCAAGAGAAATTGCTTTTGGGCTGGTTGGGTCTGCATTATATGAACCTAAGGTCGGACGGTTTCCCGTTTTAACCGATGTATCAACAATAAAAAATTCTCTTTGAGTGGGGGATGAATTAGTTGCAAGATAAGCCCTGGTTCCGGATGAGTTTACAGTAACGTCAACTGCTGCCTGACCGTTTACGTCTGCCTGCCCTACAACCGTTGGGGATGAGGGATTCCCGACATTAATAATCTGAAGTTCTGTCACAGATCCCGCAATTGAGACATAGGCGTAGTTTCCGGCAACCACTACTTTAGTTCCGGTTGCCGCAAGGTTTAAAGATCCCAGCTGGGGTCGTGAGCCGGTTTTAGAAGAGAGGTCAAACGTATAAAATTTATTTCCGGCGGTAGCATATCCTACGTTTCCGGAAACAAATATACTTTGCCCGTTTCCATTTCCCGGAGCATTAAAATAACCTGACTGTGTAAAAGGAGGAGAGGTTAAATTTACAATGACAATTTCTTTAGAGTTGGTATCTGTTGCAATATACCCATAGTTTCCCTCAATAAAAATGGCATTTGTTTTATATCCGTTGAAAGTTCCCCGGGACGTCAGAACCGGAGGATTGGTATCGGATACCGCAATATCGTCAATGGAAACTCCTGAGGAATTCTCACCAGTTCCGGCAAGTATTCTTCCTTCGTAAGCTGAAATGCCGTTGGCGACTCCTGATTTAGGAAGGTCAAATGTCATATTTGAAGCATTGGGAGTACACCAGTCCGCATATCCTCCTTCTCCTAAAAGTACTTCTCCTCCAGAAGTATTTGTTACAGAAACTGAAGATTTAATTCCTAAATTAAAATCAGAGGCAGTTGTATCGGAAAAGACTGAGTTTGTCAAATATCTTCCTAAGTATTGAGTAGAGGAGACATTATTTGAAATAGGGGTTGTCCAGGAGACGGTATTAAGCGCTTTAACTATTGCAGGATCAAGAATTCCCCCCGATGTGACGATATCTCCGTTTGCATCCCGATATACACTTGAGATGGTAGTGCTTCTGGTAAATCCGTTTATCACTTCAGTTCCGGTTGGCAAAATCCATGTGTTTCCCGACTGAGACGGGTGGTAAATCCCCGGTGTTGCAACAGAAGACCAGTCCTGTTCGCGGGCTATGCGGTTTGCTTCTTCTGATTCTTTCAAAAGTGCAGTTGCTGAAAGCCTTTGATTTTGTTCCGCTCTTCCGTTTCTGGATGCAAAAAGTCCGGAAGCAAGAGCCGGAAGAAAAACGGTTGCAATTCCCATGGCGATTAGAAGCTCGACTATTGACTGACCTTTTCTCATAATAAATTACTTAAGTTACTTAGGTGACTTAGTTTATGCTTGTAATAACTCCTATTCTGTTTATCGTGAATTTTTTTTGGTCATTTGTGACGGAATTTTTCAGTATAAAAGTGTTATTAGTCGGGCTAAATCCTATAACCTCTCCCGTTCCTTTATCAAAAATAATAGAAGAATTGGGAATGGTGATGTTGGCAAAAGAAAGGGGAGCGTCTATATTGACCGCAAAGTTGGAAGGATCGTTTGAATTAAAGGGAGATCCCCTAAAAAGAATATACCGGCTTTCTTCAAAACGAATTCCATAAGGATAGTTGATCCCTTGGCCCTCTGTATCGAGGTTCATTGCTTTAAGCTGTTGGTTTTGGATATCGCTTGTTACCTGATCCAACTTACTATTGACTGTTGCGCTTTGCTGAGTTCTGGTTAGGCTAAGTGTTGCTATTGCAAAAATACTCATAAAAAAAGCCATGACGACGGTAAGTTCTATAAGGGAGAAACCGGAAGAATTAGGGACTAGGGGATAGGGATTAGGGATTAGGAATTTTTTCTTATTATTCATATATTACTAGTGCCTAGTGGCTATTTTGCTATTGGCTGGTTTCTTATCTCCCCGCTATCTGCCCGATAAGGCCGTATATAGGAGCAATAATAGAAAGCATCATTCCTCCGACCAAAACGCCTACAACAACCATCAGAACCGGCTCAAGAATGGTCAGAGCACTGGCAAGTGATTTACTTACCTGGTAGTCCAAAAATTCTGAAACCTCCTGCATGGATTTTTCCAGAGATCCTGATTTTTCTCCGGCTTCGATAATTTTTATCATGATTGAGGGGACAATTTTTTTATGAAGTTTAAGTCCTTCAGAGAGTTTTTTGCCCGACATGACCGATTCGCGGCAGTCACTGATAGTCACCTGAAGTTCATGCTTTAAAACCACGTTTCGGGTCAAATCCAGAGCACTCGTGATAGGGATGCCTGAAGAAAGAAGAAGAGCCATGCTCCGGGTAAATCGTGTCAGATCGATCTCTTTTACAAGTTTTGAAATAACCGGAAGTTTAAAAATGACTCCTAAAAAGGCTCTTTTTTTAGTTTTATAGAGAAGATAAATAACTACCACAAAGAGAGACACACCGGCAAGGGTTGGAATGGTCTCCTGTAACAACAGGTGAGAAAGAAAAATCATTATTTTGGTAGGAAGGGGGAGGGTGACTTTCATGCGGGAAAAAACCGTTTCAAATTTAGGAATAACTACGATTAAAATCATGATAAGAACCGCCATAAAAACAAAAACGATAATGACCGGATAAATAAAAGCCCCTTTTACTTTATCTGAAAATTCCATCTCTTTTTTGGTGGAATCCCGAAGATCTTTGAGAGTGACATCCAGTGTCCCTGCCTCCTCGCTTGCTTTTAAAATGCTTATAGTGACATTGTCAAAAACGAGAGGAAATTCGGAGAAAGAAGTATGAAGATGTTTTCCCTGCGTCAAATCAGTGCGGACTGCTTCTAAAATTTTCCGTGTGTTTCCTTTGGAATCCTCAAGAAGTGAATCAATAGTGTCCAGAATGGAAATTCCGGCGCTAAGCATAGTTGTCAGGTTACTGATGAGTCCGATTTTTTCTGAATCTGAGATGGTGATTTTTGAGCTATTCATAGTTAAATGTCATTCTGACCCCGGCTTGGCGGGGGAAGCCTGCCTTGTCGGCAGACAGGAATCCCGTAGTTAATCAGTCTCATGTCGGGGATCCTTCGACTCGGAGATACCGTCTGGTATCTCCTCGCTCAGGATGACGGTGAACCGTCATTTTTCAACCTTTGTAACTCTTAGGACTTCCTCAAGGGTTGTCTGACCCCGGACGATTTTATCCATCCCGTCATCCAGCATCGTAGACATACCCTCATCTACGGCCTTTTGTTTCATGATATCAGAATCAAATTTTTGAGTAATAAGCTTTTTTATTTCTTTACTGACGGTGAGCACTTCAAAGATTCCGATGCGGCCGGCATATCCGGTGTTGTGGCAAAGCTTGCATCCAATTCCAGCAAATATCTGCAGACTTGTGGCATTTCCAAAATATTTAGAGATTAAACTATCCGGAATATTTTTAACCAGTTCTCCCCGTTCTATATATTTTGCGGCTTTGCATACCTGGCATATTTTTCTCACCAGACGCTGTGCAATAATCACATTTACCGTTGAGGCAACCAGAAAGGGTTCTATGTGCATATCGATAAGCCGGGGAAGCGCCGTTGCTGAGTCATTGGTGTGAAGGGTTGAAAGGACCAAATGACCGGTGAGGGCTGCGTTGACGGCAATTCCGGCGGTTTCTGAGTCTCTGATTTCCCCTACAAAAACGATATTAGGATCCTGACGCAAAATGGACCGGAGACCGGAGGCAAAGGTGAGATTTGTTTTTGCGTTTACCTGAATTTGATTTATTCCTCTCAGGCGATACTCAACCGGGTCCTCAATGGTAGTTATATTTTTTTCTGATGTATTTAGAATTTTTAAAATGGCATAAATGGAGGTGCTTTTGCCTGATCCGGTTGGTCCGGTTGAGAGAATCATCCCATACGAGCGGTGCATGGCTTCGGTAACTTTTGCTAAATCAACCTCATTCATTCCCAGGTCTTTTAGCGTAAACTGGCTCATCTTAGAGGCAAGAAGCCTTAGAACGACTTTTTCTCCCTCAACAATCGGGACGATAGATACCCGAAGATCGAGGTTTTCCTCATACAGCTTTACTCCTATTTTTCCATCCTGGGGGGCAAGGTGTTCATCCGTTCTTAGTTTACTCATGACCTTTATTCGGGTGACGATTCGGTCGTGCAGATGAATCGGAAACTGAAGAACCGCATGAAGAATTCCGTCAATACGGAAGCGGACAATCGAGTTTCTTTCTTCAGGTTCTATATGGATATCAGATGCTTTATTTTGGTAAGCGCTGTCGATAATAAGGTCTACAATTTTTGCAACTGGCGCATCGTATTGGTTCGGATTGGATGAGCGCAAGGCCGCTTCCCGTATGAGAGTGTCAAATGTTTTCTGCAGATCTTTACGGTAAAGGGAGAGGGTATTAAAAATATCCTGTTCTGTTGCAAAATAGGGGATAACCTTTTGTCCTGTTTTTTTCTCAATCGGTCCAATAATCTCAGTCGCAGTCGGATCTGAAAAAGCAACTTTGATTCCATCCGTATCCCGGGAAAAACAAATTGCTCTTTGTTTGCGGGCGACCCTTTCAGGAATGAGCCGAAGAACTTCCTCAGAAATCGCGGTTTTACTTAAAACAACATAAGGAATTTTTAAGTAATTGGCAATAAGAAGACCCAGATTTTCATTGGTAATAAAATCTTTTTCAACAAGAGCCTGGCGCAGAGAAATGTTGGCACTTTTTGCAAATTCCTGGGCATCAAAAAGCTGGGTGTTATTTATTACCTTATCTTTAAGAATCCCAACTAAAATATCATCCGTTATTTGCATGGGCAGTAACCCCCAAAAGGGGCAAAACGTATTACCTATTAAGTATTACGTATTAGGTAGAAAGTAGCAAGAGGAGTATGTTGAAAATCAAGTTTACCAATAATGTCATTCTGAGACTGAGAGCATTCGAAGTCGAAGAATCCCGTCTCCCGATAAGAATCGCGATCAGGATGACACATACTTATTGACTCGTTGTAGGGGATGGCGCATTTTTCGGGGCGCCTATTATTACCAGAAAATCTCCACTCGCGGGCTTTTTCTCACCGGGTGGTAAGTCTCCGACTTCTCCGCTTACTAACTGTGCCAGAGTCGCGGCTGAGTCTTTTTTGGTGCCATTCAGATCTACAACAATAGTACTCTCATAGGTGTCCCGGCTTGCCTGAGTGGTTTCTGTAATTTGTACGTTTTGAGTTTTTTCTTTTATGAGATTTTGAATCGTATCAGAAAGTGTGGGAGTGGCTGTGCCGTTATACAGAACTACAGATACCGTTGAGACAGTGGTAGGAGAAGGGAATCTGATAGGTCCTTGCGACGGGCCAGTTGGTTCTGTTCCCGGTATATTAAATGTACCTTCCTCAACAGCACCTGTAGGAGTTGGAAGAGTGATAGGCCCTACTTCTATAATTTTATTGGCTATCGGATCATATAAAATTGCCTTTTTAGCTTTTGCAAAAACCAGTACTTTGTCCCCGTTTTTAGCTCTTGAAAAAAAAGGCTGATCCCGGAGTTTAGTGACGTCATTGACCGTTGCAACGGCGGGATCTTCATCTGTTGGAATATCGATAAGTTTTCCTACCCGCTTTTTAAGTTTTTTTGTCTCATCTGAGGTCCCTGCTACACTTCCCTGACTGCTTTTATACTGGGAGTAAAAATAAACGCTGGTTCCAATTGCGGTAAAAACGATAATTGAAAAAAAAACAACTGCAATCGTTTGGACTTTTGAAAGAGACATGAATGTAATTTACCTTATTTAAAATTCTAATTCAATAACCCGCCCTACATCCGTATTTCATTTTGCTCAAGAGTTCTTTTAAGAGGATTTAGGATAAGTCCCATTTCCTCAAGAGTTAAAACCCCCAGGAGTTTACTGTCGTCGCTTTCTCCTAGAATGACTTGAGTTGGTACCTCTTTTTCCAGGTATTTAACCTTAGCAAATCCGGTCTTTCTTTTTAAAACTTTTCCATTGGCAAGATGGATAAAGACTTCACTTTCCGGCTTAATTTTCAGTTTTTTCCAAATATTTTCAGGAACAACCGTCAAAGATGCACCGGAATCTACTAGAAAATTATCAGTCTGACGCAGTTTTGAATTATACAAATTAGAGATAGAAATTACTGCAGATGTAAGTCCCATATAATCATTATACCATCCATTTATTAATAACCCCCAAGTCCATTCCTCATCTTTTTTTCAAGACTTTGTGAGTCTGTGAGGTTTTCAAGATACAAAGTCATCGACTCCGGATCCATCCAGGTCACGCGAACCCGGTCAGAGTTTTCCAAACTCACATGCATCCCGGAAAGAACTCCTGCGAAAATATTTAAGGGTCCTTTTTGATCGCTCCAGATTTTTTTATCCGAAGATGTCTTATAAAAAAGAGAAATGCTGTCTTTTCTCTCAGTAGTCTCCTGAGTCGAATAGACAGCGTAAAGAGAATTATCCCTATCAAATCCCAGTTTTACAGATAAAAGAGGATTGCCGGTATTGGCTAAAACTTCAGAAAGACTGTCCCACTCTCCAGAATGGTATAAATTAAGGTTAATGTTTCCTCCCCGTATAGATGCGAGATAGACATCATTACTTAATGGATCTTTATGTACGTTCCAGGAATAAAGGGAAGGATTGTCAACGTCTTTTACCGCTTCTTTCCACTCTTTCTCCCATATATTTTTTTGAGTGTCGTATTCTTTTGAGAAAATCTTTTTTTGATCGTTGCTAAAATGCAAAAGCAAAAGTCGCGAGTCTGAAAGGGGAACCAAGGTTAACTCGTCCTGAGTTTTATCCACAGGAAGTCCGGGATCATCTATTTTTTTCCAGTTTCCTGCGTTTTGGCATTCCAACCTGCATCTGAGGATAAAGCTTGACCCCGCACCGTCATTATCCAAAAGTCCCGCAAATAAACTTCCATCAGTTGTGCGTGTCACAATAGGAATATTTTGAGACTGGGAAAAAACATTGGGCAGTCCTTCCGTAATAGTTAACGGAGTCTTGGGAAACAAAAGAGTGTTGCTTTCACTGTCTAACCGGTTGTAAAAGATGCGATTAGTATCTTTATCCGTCATCACTATATGAACAAATTTACCCGTTTTGTCTTCGGGTGTTTGCCGGTCATACCAGAGGGAGATATTTAAACATCCCGTAGAAAGGTAAACAGGTGACTGTTTTTTCCATGTATTTCCTCCATCCCGCGTTTGTGAGTATGTACACGCTCCTGATAATTCTCTAAAGAAAACATAGCCTATTTGGGAGTTTATAAAAACAATATTCCCGGAAGACCCTTCATGACTTTCCACGGAAAAATGGGCAGAGTCATCCACCTGAATTTGGGTATCTGAAACGGCTGTCCACACTGAGTTATCCTGATAAGCCAATTCTGTTTTTACGATTGGCTCAGGAGCCGATGTAAGAATAATTCCATCTGAATTATTATTTATTATTCTCTCAAACTTTACCGGTCCTAAAAGATAGGTTTGAGGTGAGACAGAGGGCGATTGAATTGTATAGGAAAGTTCAACGCTTTCTCCTGCTTTTAGATTTACACTCCATGATATTTTTTGACTGTATAGATCAAAAAGGTGAGGTAAATTTTTCAAAAGAGCTCCGTCCTTGCTCATTCCTAAGAAAGGTAGAGGGTTAATTTTTCCAAAAAATCCGTTACTGAAATTGGTAATATTTGGTAAAATTCCAAAATGCAGATGAGGCCCGGTTGAAAATCCTGTATTTCCTGAAAGTCCTATTACGTCACCTTTTGAAATCTTTTGATCCTTTGTGACATAGATGATATTTAAGTGTCCGTAATATGTTTTTCCCCATGAATGCTCAATTATGACCGTTTTTCCATAGGGGTTAAGTCCGGCATGCACAACTACTCCGTCATCAGTAGCTTTTAAAGGAGTTCCCTCCGGAAGTCCAAAGTCGATTCCATCATGTCCGTCAAGCCCAAAATCCGTATAGTCAAATCTCGCGTATTCTTTATCCAGGTGTCCTGCAAAGCCTTGGGTTAAGGTGTATATTCCGTCAAAGGGTTTAGCAAGATTAAATGTGAAGGGTTTATAAAGGGAATAATCGTTCACATAAGCTGAATCAGTTGAGACGGAACTCGCAAGTGAAGTAAAGCTTTCCGGAATCAGATCGCTTACCAAGCCCTTAAAGTCCCGGTTTGCTTTAACCGTTAACGTTACCGGGTAGGAAGCATGAGGAAAAAGACGAGTCGGGGCTGACCTTTCAACTTCAAAGGGATTTTTTCCAACTAAAATAGTTCTGTGTATGCTTTGCGATTCCTTTCCTTGTATGGAAGCAGTGACAGAAAGTGTGTATGCACCTTCTCTGTCAGGAACGGTAAAAGAAGTCTCGTAATCAGGCGCGGATGTTGGAGTATGGTTGCGGCAATTTGGATTGCGAATTATATTTGTGTCTTGGGGGTCCCCGTTACCTGTTACAGTTAATTTTATATCCGCGTCGCAGACTTTTTGTCCATTCTCATCTAAAAGTCCAATTGAGAGATCTGCTTTTTCACCGGGCTGGTATGCTGATTTATTTGAGTTGACAAAAAGCGTTCCCCATAGAAAAGAATCTGATGTATCAAAGCCCGTAGAAATAGAAACCTGAATGCGGTATTTTCCGGGTGATAAATTGGGTACTGAAATAATCTGAAATTTCCGGCTTGAGTTTTGGGACTTAACTTCTTTATAGAAAAAAGGAACCTCCCGGCCAGCTTCCGTGACAACATATATTTTAGGAGTCTCATCATACGAATTTATAACTTCAACCGTAATAGGTTCTGAAATAAGAAACTGATTTTTAGGAAGGGGGAAAAGTTTCAGAGGAAGTCTTATACTTGCAGAGGAGCCAGACTGGTCGCTTGTCAGTGAGAGGGGAGTAGTGATAGCACTTGATGTTGAAGACTGATTGTTATTGGGTGGTAAGTTATAAGTTGTAGGTTGCAGGTTAATGATAGCCTGAGTGGGACTTGGAGAAATTGTTGGTGCAAAAAGAACTCCAGAGGAAGATGATTCTTGAGCAAAAACGGAAAAATGCAAAAAAGGCACTAGGCAATAGGCAATAGTAAAAACAAAGGTTAAAAAAATAAATTTAAAACTTAATATTTTCATATAAATTAAAGATGTCATGCTGAATTTATTTCAGCATCTGTCTTAAGTTAGACCCTGAAACAAGTTCAGGGTGACACTTTTTG
>MFJL01000045.1:5014-5116 GCA_001779195.1 Candidatus Gottesmanbacteria bacterium RIFCSPHIGHO2_02_FULL_39_11 | reverse complement strand
CTAACGGTAGTACGCATCCCTCTGGGGGATGTTATCATAGTCCGAATCCAGGTCTTCCAGTAAATTTTTATCAAAACTGAGGCTAAAAGAGAACCGTCCCCC
>MFJL01000045.1:1980-4921 GCA_001779195.1 Candidatus Gottesmanbacteria bacterium RIFCSPHIGHO2_02_FULL_39_11 | reverse complement strand
TGCGTGCTGTTATTACAGGAGTTGATGGTGCTGGTAAAAGCACAACAGCTGGTTTTGTTGTGAATGCATTAGGTCATGAGTATCGAATTGCAAAACCTGGACCAAGTAGGCCATTTTATACAATGGTAGACGGAAATAAGAGATATTACTACCAAAATACTATAAAATTAATTGATCGTTTACATGCTATTGCTGATCGCTCCCATAGACCAGATTTTGTAGGAGCTGTTAATGCCATTAATGTTATTTTAAATGGAAGAGTTGTCGAGCCTGATTTTATACGAAGAGTTAAACCTGAATTAGTTCTTGGAGCAAGAGATTTTTATATCGATCCCGCTGTTTATTCTGTGATCTATTCTCCACGATTAGGAAAAAAGCCGATGAATGAAAGAATCGATACTCTAAAAAGAATAACAGGAGCACCATATCGAGATATAATTTTTTTCCTGACTGTTCCTCCCGAGGAAGCGATATCACGAATTGAGGGAAGAATTGCAGCAGAAAGATTAAACCCCAACTCTACTGAAAGGGAAAAATGGCGACATATGCATGAACAACCTGATATCTTGAATAATCTCCAAATGGAATATTACAATGCTTTGAACGAAGTACAGAAACGTCATCCTGTACAAATCTATGAAATAAATACATCAGGTATTCTACAAAGTGAAGTAGTTGATTCAATTACTCATACTATCAAAACACATTTGGAGAATAGAACTTTAGAAAGAGGAAGCTGGATTGTATATGATAGAAATCAAGAGGTTCAAAGAACTTAAAGAGTAAGTATTCTCATGTACTCATATCTTCCATTTTATTGGAATGTATTGAAATGTAGCTCATTGGAAGGCGCTATTTATCATTGGTTGTGGAGCCCGAAGTCGTACCTAACTAACTACTGAAAGATATGGATATATTTCCTTGTAGATCTTAAACCAGTCTTCTATAATCAAGTTCGATGTAACTGAGTTTATCGGCACAAAAAATCGGGAAGCGGTATCAATAAGAGCGATTTTAGTATTCCTAAGATCTTTTCCCGCTAACTCCAAATCACTTCCACCCTCCAGGTGGAGGTTCACATAGCCGTGATAGACAGATACGCGAGTATAAAAGTCCGTAAAAAGTTGCAAACTTGAGTTAGGCGGGTATATACTTACCGTATGATTGAGTCTCCCGAACAAGGAAACTTCTCTGAAACACCCCAACAAAGGGCAACAAAAGCTGTAATCGGCGCCTTAGGCCGGGGATTTCAACAGTCTTTAGATCCCAGAGTCCCAGTCGATCAACGGTACTTCCATCTTCTTGTTAAACAACCGGAAAATATTATCGGTATAAGGATTGATACGCAGATGGGAGTTGTCACGAAGGGCGATTTGTTTTTATCTAACGGGGATACGTGGGACAGGCTTGGCCAGGGACGTACGGAAAGGAGAGATAGGGGACTTCCCCATGCAGTAGGACGGGTCACTGAAAAAGAAGAACTCGAAATCGTCTTCGGACCCAGCTTCCTTTTCGGACTCCGTTTTGAAGACTGTGTTCTCTATACAACTCGTGGAGACGTTGTCTTCAGACGAGACAGAGAAGGAAAAGCTACCCTTCTCGTCCGTGAGAATCCCAAAGGGCAAAACATAGACCGCCCTACGCTCGAGGAATATAACATGATTGAAGAGATTTTTATTGAGGCTCAGAGGAAGCTGGATGCGGAAGAAAGACGGCTTAAAGAACAGGAAGAACGGAATAAGAAGTGGAAAGTGTGAGACAGATCCCCAACCTCTTTTTAAATTGTTATATATACTGGAAAAACATATTTCAAACCTGAGTTTTTTCAGTATATAATCGGTTATAGTTAGTTTATCCTATCATGAAACAACTCATGCGAATTACTCTGTGTTCACTCACCATTCTTGTATGTCTGTTCTTCCTTCCACGAGTTTCTTCAAAAGTTTTTGCGGCAAGTATCTCAAGCATATCGACAAATATCGCGGATTATACGGATAGCAGAATCCCGCAGTATAAGAAGTTTGAAATAACAGCAACTCTGGGAGCTGCCTATACCAATCCTTACGACCCGGATGAAGTAAGGGTAGACGGGTATTTCACATCGCCTACGGGCAAAAATCTTGTCCAGCCGGGATTTTACTACCAGAACTATACGGTCACCGGTATAGGAAGTTCGGAGAGTTATTCTCCTCTAGGAAGTCCCGTCTGGAAAGTACGATTTGCTCCGAAAGAACCGGGGACGTATCAGTATTTCCTGCGGGTTACTGATCGGAACGGGACGGTAAATTCAAGTACGGGATCCTTTGAGGTGGTCAGTTCAACTTCCTCAGGATTTATCGGTGTTTCCCCCAAAAACAGCCGGTATTTTGAATATGATTCCGGCAAACCTTTTATAGGACTGGGATTGAACGTCGGCTGGTGGCAGGACAATTCACAGGCAATTTCATTTTATCAGTATTACTTAAACAGAATGGGAGAATATAGTGCTAATCTCGCTCGTGTCTGGATGTCAAACGGAAGTACTAACCAAGGATGGATTATGTCTGTACAGGATAAAACTTTGGGCTCAAATTATAACCTTATGGAGTCTTGGGCTTTTGACTATATTCTCAATATTGCAGAACAGAAAGGAGTGACATTTTTACTAACCCTAGATGATGTAAACCAATATGGCAATAACTGGAACAGTAATCTATATAAAAGCACTAACGGCGGTCCATGCGGTACTGCTGATTGTGTTTTTACCAATGCCACGGCAAAAAAATACCATAAACAGTTGTTTCGATACGTCATAGGGAGATGGGGATACAGTACGAGCATTCTTTCGTGGGAAATGTTCAACGAAATAAATGAGCTGCAGTACGCTGTTGATAACTGGAACTGGTCAAGCATTATAAGCTGGCATCAAGAGATGATCCAGTATATAAATTCGGTGGATGCC
>MFJL01000045.1:0-1955 GCA_001779195.1 Candidatus Gottesmanbacteria bacterium RIFCSPHIGHO2_02_FULL_39_11 | reverse complement strand
GCTTTTCACAGCTGCATTTTTATTATGTCCCCGGCTGGGTATTCCATCCGTCCGATCCCGCAGGACAAGACATGGCAGATCTCATGAGATATTACTCGTATCAAGTATATGCCAGTGTTACTGACAAACCTGCAACAATCGGGGAATGGGGGCTTCTAACTAGCGGCTGGACGGATAACACAGATTACCTTTCCAAAGATGATAAAGGTGTTCATTTGCATAACGGAATATGGTCGTCTCTTATGAGCGGACTTGCTACATCTGCATTGAGCTGGCACTGGAATGCGATACGTGATCATGACGTTTTGTGGTGGCAGCATTTCAAAGCCCTGAACTTATACTTTGCAGGCATCGACTATACCGGTCTGACAGCTCTTAAACCTGTAAATGTCAATTTTTCTTATCCCAATCCACCCGGCCAGTCTTTTCCGGCGCCTTTCCCGGACAACAGGACGACGCCGTTTGCATCAGCCAATACCAAACTCAGAGTATTGGGCCTTCGTAACAACAATACCACTTATGTCTGGATACAAAATACAAATAGCACCTGGTGGAACTATGTGCGTGGCACCCCTTTTACCAATCAGTCGGGGACGGTCACCGTAAACGGATTGACGGCAGGCACATCCTATTCAGTTGAGTGGTGGGATGCATACGCGGGAACTATTATCCGGACGGAATCTCTTCAGTCAGACGGGAGCGGCAGCATAAGTCTTTCTGTTACAAACCTTCAGACTGATATTGCGGTAAAGCTTATAAAGTCAGGCGCGCAAATCCCAACCCCCACTCCTACGCCGGTTCATTGCTCTCCTCTTGGAGATATCGATTGCTCCGGGATTGTCGATGCGGCAGACCTGAAAATGCTTCTGGGAGCATACGGAAGGATCTATGTAACGGGAGGGAAAGAAGATCTGGACGGAAACGGGAAAGTAAATACAATGGATGCTGCTATTGTCGGTCAATTGATATATCCTCTCGCGATTTAGGATCTTCTATAGGCTCAAGATGCGTAAAAACAGTCATTTTAGGAAAATTTTTACCTATCGCAAGTTCTATTTCTTCCAACAAGTTATGTCCTTTTTGTACAGTCCAGTTTCCGGGTACTAGTATATGAACAGACATAAAACTGCGAGTGGCTGACTGACGAGATTTTAAACCATGATAAGACATACCTTTCTTTTGATATTTGGAAAGTATTTCTCTAATTTTTAAAAGGTCCTCATCAGGTAATGAAGTATCCATCAGTCCCAATGCAGACTGCTTCATTATGGTAAAACCGGTAACGATAATGTTTGTAGCAACAAGAAGGGCAATAATGGGATCTAATAGTTGAACATTGGTTAAGAACACTAATCCTACACCAACGATAACTCCAACTGAGGTCCATACATCGGTCAGTAAATGATGTCCGTCGGCTTGAAGTATAACAGACTTATTTTTTTTACCTGCTTTTAATAATGTAACGGCAACTCCGAAGTTAATTAGGGATGCAGCGATCGAGACAGCCAATCCGGCAAAAGCCTGTTCGATCAGTTTAGGATGCAGCAAACGGTCAACTGAAGTGACTATAATACTTAACGCGGCAATTATAATAAGAACTCCTTCTACGATACTGGAGAAATACTCTGCTTTCGTATGACCATAAAGATGCTCTTTATCCGGTGGTTTTTCAGATACCTTCAGCATAAGAAGGGCCATAATAGCTGCCGCAAGGTTAACTCCCGACTCCAAAGCATCAGAGAGTAACCCTACTGAACCTGTCAAAAAATATGCAATGGCTTTTAGAGATATGGTTACTACAGCTGCAAAGATTGAGAGCCAGGCAAAACGAGTTAGAGATCTTTCATTCATCACCCTATTTTAATATATTTATACCCATCTGGTATATTAAGTCAGACAAGTAAAACGATCAAACATTATGCATGGATAGTATATACTATCCGTGGATGTGCCCA
>MFJL01000044.1:67921-94658 GCA_001779195.1 Candidatus Gottesmanbacteria bacterium RIFCSPHIGHO2_02_FULL_39_11 | reverse complement strand
TTAAGACGCGAATGGGTAAAGCAGTAGTTGAAGTTTTGCAAAGTGTTTAATTAAAATATAGAATATATGCAAACGTCTTATACTGAGCTTGTACATCTGGACATCCACATGTTGCAGCCTAATCCTCTGCAGGTTCGTACCCTCATAAAATCGGAAAACCTCGTAGATTTGGTTGAATCCATCAAGGAGCATGGAATTATTGAGCCTTTGGTGGTTGCTAAAACTCCGGCTGGATTTCAAATTATCGCAGGGGAAAGAAGATGGAGAGCCGCAAAAATCGTGGGTCTTAAAACAGTTCCTGTAGTTGTCAAAGAGACAACAACCCGGGGAATGCTTGAGTTGGCAATTATTGAAAATATCCAAAGAGAAGATCTTAACCCCATAGAACGTGCACAGGGACTTCAGCGTCTGATTGATGAATTTACGCTACCCACATCTGAAATTGCAAAGCGTGTAGGTAAAAGTCCTGCATATGTCTCCAATACCATAAGGCTTCTTGCTCTTCCTGATGCAATAAAAGATGGACTGATTACCGGAGAACTCACGGAAGGTCATGCGCGGGCAATTGCAGGCCTTACCGATCCGAAGCTGATGATTGAGGTCTATAAACAAATTCTTACCGAGGGAGGATCAGTCCGGCGTGCTGAGGAGATTGTAAGACTGATTCGGGAAGAAAAACATATTCATGTGCGTGCTAAAAAGGAAAAAATTGAAAGTGCTGAGCTTGATGAAATCGCTCATAAATTAACAGAGGCTGTAAATAAAAAACTTAAAAGTGTGGCACGTATTCAGCAATCCAACGTCAGCGCCACTATTACCATCCAACTTAAAGGGTCACCTCAGGAGACCACTCCTTTAATACGCGAAATTTCAGAAAGACTGTCACAGTAAATTAGTTACTATATGTCATCATGTCATCCCCGCGAAGGCGGGGATCCATGTTTAATCTCAGTTTTAATTTGATCAATATAGTATAATATAAAGTACCCTTACGATGAAGAAAATATTAAGCATCTTATTTTTACTTCTTTTACCATTTCCCAAATTTGTTCATGCAGAAAGTAATGTAAGTGTTACGACAGAGAGTAATTCAAACTGTCAAACCGATGTGAAAATCACCACAAACGGAGAAACGAAGTCTTATCATTCAGAGGACTGCAATCAAAATATAGATGTGCAGTCAAACGATGGTTCATCCAAAGTCACCATTCGCAATCAGACCGGTACAAACTCTGATAATCTTCATCCCAGTGTTCTTCCCACCCGAAGTGTCACAATAATCCCGACCGTTACGTCCAGTCCTACACCTACAACTTCTGAAAAGGGGAAATCAATTCTTCATGAGAGTTTCTTAGAAAGAATATTAGAGCGCTTGGAATTTCTGAAAAAAATTAGACTCAACTTTCTCACTGCTGTATCTTTATGGATTTGAGCCATCAACTTCTCGATCTGTCTGTCGTACCTGTGGCCGCTGGTGGTCTCGAACCACCGACCTCTACGATGTGAACGTAGCGCTCTAACCAACTGAGCTAAGCGGCCAGTGCAGACTCGGTGTGAACCGAACGCTCTTATTATATCCGATCATTTTCATTATTGCGACTCGCGACCCTTGTTTTTATAATAGAGAGACTTATGAGTGAAGAATCCGATTTTAAAGTTGCCGTAGATGCAACAGTTGCCGAAAAAGTTCCGTCTGTTGTTGTGTCAAAGTCAGATATCCCCTCACGCATAGAGAGTATGGGAATACTGTCTCGTATAGTTAGGACTATTACTCATTTTTTCTTTGATACGGTTGAGACTCTTGTTGTTGCTTTGTCGATATTTGTTGTTGTCTATCTTTTTGTCGCACAGCCTCACGAAGTTAAAGGAAGCTCTATGGAACCTAGTTTTTATAGCAACGAATATATTCTGACGGATAAACTCTCTTATAAATTCAGAAGTCCGGAAAGAGGAGATGTAATAGTCTTCAAGTCTCCTACAAATCCGGACCTTGACTACATTAAGCGTGTTATAGGGCTTCCCGGAGATAAGGTAAAAGTCGAAAAAGGGTATGTGTATGTAAATGGACTTGAGCTCCAAGAACCGTACTTGAAGGATCAGACATTTTTAAGTCCTTCAAATATGCTCAAAGAAGGCGTAGAAATTACGGTTCCTGAGGGTTTTTACTTTGCGATGGGAGATAATCGTCCCAACAGCTCTGACTCCCGTGAGTTTGGTCCGATCAGCGGCAAAAGCATTGTCGGACGTGCCATTTTCAGATATTGGCCGATTTCAGAACTGGGACTGGTTTCTCACGTGACGTATTAATCTGATTTGCGTATTTTCATCCTGGTACTCCACAACTGAATTTTGCATGATCCAATTTTTAAGATATTTCTGATTTTCAAATTCTGTATCCAGAGGCATAACGAATACCACTCGTTCTATATTATCTCTCTTTATAGAATTCATAATATTGGTTTCATAATTGGGATAGTATTTTTCAACGCCCGGAAATTTTAAAGGAAAATAAACAGGAGGGACAGTATCAAGTTCCGTATAAAACTCAGGCCGATTTGAAAATACATATAATGGTTTGTGAGGATAATTCTGCCTTAAATAATTTATTGCTTTTTCACTTTTATAATCATCCGTATAAACCAATGCCAATTGGGTCTGCAATTGGTTTTCCAGAATTATCTTTCTGATTATAAAGAAAGATATCAAGAATAATACTATCACGGTAATTTTTGAGAAAAACCTGTTTCCCATGATAGACAAACTTATGGTTACCATTAAAAAGGTTATAAGGGAAACCAGATGAGGTTTCCAAAACCCGGTAAGAAGGGGAATATAGGATAAAAATAAAAAGGAAATGATGATTCCGACATTGTCCAGATGGTTTTTGTAGCTTAAAAATAAAGAAATTAAAGATAAAAACACTAAAGGAAGGATTATATAAGGGTCTTTAAGAGGAGAATTTTGAAGCATTCGGGGAAGTTCCGCATTAAAAAGTATTAAGGAGATATATAACGGATAAATAGCATTTTCCTTCATAAAATACAAAATAACAATTATCCATAATATGGCTGTCACGATACCCATTTTTAGCGTTTTCCATTTTAACAATACGGGAATGATACTAACAATAAAAAGAGGTTTTATTGCAGAGAGGAAAAATACTACCACTCCGGAAATAATAATATTAAATATATTTTTTTTCTGAAAAACGGATATAAACAGCATAAGAAGAAGGGGAGTAATAAGAGTTTCGTACCAAAGGGTATTATCACCCAAATAAAAAAGTACGAGTGCGTAAGTAAAAGATAGTACTCCAAATTGTTTCTTTGACATTCTTAATGTCCATATGATAAGCATAAATAACAAGAGAGATAAGGTTTGCAGAGTTACATAAATTATTTTTTGGGGAAGAGTGTTTGTTCCTATAAACGGTGCCAAAAGGTAATAAAGAAGGAACCCATGGTGGTCAAAGAAATCTTTATACGGAGTTAAACCCTTGTGGATAAGATAAGGGAATAGTCTCATTTCCGGAAATACAGATATAGAAGAATGGACTGTCAGAAAGACAAAAAAGAGAAGAATGATACTAGTAAAAGGGAAATATTTTTTCACCGATTTAGGGATATTGTACACTTACCGGGATGGTTATTGAACTACGGTTATTTTAGGAGCGAAAGAGGAATCATTGGGATAGCTAAATGATATTTCTGTAATTTTACTCTTTTTAAGAGTCACCGGATAGTTGATATTTTTAGGATCTTCCCCGTCTTTAAATAATGAAAGAGTTATTCTAGCTTTTTCATTTCTCTCCCCTTTAATTTTTATTCTGTAATTTCCAAATTTAGGATTGATACGGATAAGAAGTTGTTTTTGACTCTCTGTATTTTTTTCAGGATCAACTAAAATAAATGAAACAGGCTTATCAACTGAAAGAGATAATGTTTTTAGGTTAACAGACTGGGCAACTTCCATATCTATAGGCGGGGCTGAAATATTTAAAAACGTAAGAATTTTTGCCACCCCTTCTTTTGAGGAGATAAGCTGTCCGTGATCTTTAAATAGTGTCTCATTAGGGAGCACCGGGTCTGATGCACTTATTAAAAGTATCGTTCCGTCTCCGGCATCGCTTTTTGTCTTATCGGATATTTTACCGTCAAGCCAGTTTCCTCCTCGTATATCTTTTGCGGACGGGTTTTTCACAGTATAGGAAAGAAGAGTCTTAAATCCGCTACCGCTAAGGGTTTGAAAAGGAATAAAAAAGTGCTGAGCAGGAAGGGGATGAAGATTTAACCAATCGTTTTGTGAGATCATTCCAGTAACAGGAATTACCAGGCGTCTTTTATATAGATAGTCAAAAGTTGGAAGAAGACTTTGTGCAACCGGAACTAATTTTTGCACAACTTCTCTCTCTGATTTTCTTTGGAGCGTCAGAGGGTCGACACGACAGTATTGGATGATTTGGTTAAGGACTATATTAAACAGAGAAAATTCTTTTGGCATCTCACCTCCCTCCCAAAGAGGATAAGCCAAAAGAGTTCCGGAGTGAGGAGATCCCACAGTCATTGCTGATTCTACTTTATCCTCCGACCAATAATCAGTAAGATAGGAACGAATTACCAGGCCTCCTAAACTATGGCCGACAAGTTTCACTTTAGTACCCTGACGTCCGGCAAGAGCCGTATCGATATACTTCTTAAGGCGGGAAGATTGTACCGGTAATGGCTGTCTCCAATCATAGGTATAAAAGTAAACATCTTTATTCATTTTAAGCCCTGCTTTTTTAGTAAGGGTGTATATCAGTCTGTCGTATACATCTACAAATGGTGTGGCTGTCCAAATTCCTCCTGTTGAGGGGTTGCACGAAAAAATATCAGCTTCATTCCATGATCCTCCCAGACCGGGGATGATAATAATCGGGGAAAAAGGTGGAGGACCGGAAGTAGGGGTTGGGGTAGGTGAAGAGGTTACTGTGGGAGTAGGAGTGGAAGTTGGAGAAGGGGTAGGACTATTGGATGGCTCAGGCTCTCCGGGAATGTTGGGACTCTTTGCCAACCCAATTTGCCAAACATTAGTGGTTGAGCCTCGTCCAACATAATACAGTAAATACTCATTTTGATATTTAGTTATTGCTGCTGCTACAATTCTTGAAGAATCAAATGATTCAGGATCAGAAGAATTATTTGTTAAAATTGGATTATTTGCATATTTAGTAAAATTAATTCCATCATTCGAGAATGCATACCCAATATCTCTATCTCCATGATAAAATAAATAATATTTATTATTCTCTACAAGAATACTACCAGGTACAATTCCAGCACCGCCATCATTATTTTCCCACTGCGAATCGGGATTTAAAATTGGCTGTGGATTTCTTACCCAATTAATTCCAGCTGATGAGGTTGCATAAGCGACTCTCCATTTATTATCTAAACTACTTCTTGCCGAATGCCACATTTTGTAAATATTATTTTCAGAATCGTAGATCACTATTGGGGAAGTTTGTCCATTTAAACTCCAGCCAGGAGAGGTGTCAAAATTTACTTTTGTAAGATTTGACCAGTTTATTCCATCCGTAGATGAAGTGTAATAAATATCAAAATTTGAATAATTTTGATAAATTGAGTTAAACCACATTTCATATATAGTTGTATCGTTTTTTGTTCTTTTTAATAATCTTGGTGCTTGAATCCCAATATCATTATTTTTGACAAAATTCCATGGAATAATTGGAGTATTTTGAAATTTTGAAAAAACTACTCCATCGTTACTAGTTGCGTATCCAATTTGAAATTTTGAGTCATTATCAAAACCATTACTTCCTGCATACCATATTTTCACTAAGTTTCCCTCAACTAAAACTCCAGGGTCTGTGGTAAGTATGCTATCCCACTCATTTGGTGATACAGGAATGACAGGTTGAGAGCTTCGAACAAATATCGCATTAACATTTCGATGAAAAAGAGATGAAAGAAAGAAAAGTATAAATAAGCTTAAAAGAATAGTTTTGAATTTAGATAAGTTATTCATATTTAATAACTTCACTTAAAGTAAACATATAAAAAAACAAATGTCAATATGTCTGTGTTAAAATCTTTATAATGAAAATAATTTGTCCCTTATGTAGCTTCACTAAAGGCGTTCTTGAAAAATCAAAGGGAAAATATAAGTTGTATAGATGTAATAAATGTGAATTGGTGTTTGTTTATCCGTTACCTAATGAAAGTGAACTTAATAAGTATTACGAAAAATTTAACTACAGTTTAGGTTTTGAAAGTGAAAATCAGATAAGGAAAGATTCAAATAAAACTCTAATAAGTCTTAAATACTTAATGAAAACTGGTAAGAAATTACTAGACATAGGTTGCGGGGCTGGGTTTTTTTTGGATGAAGCACGAAAAAAAGGTTTTATTGTAGAGGGAACGGATATGTCAAATGAAGTAATAAGATATGCCCGGGATAGACTTAAACTAAAGGTATTTCGGGGAAACTTTAACTCTATAAACATAGATAAATTAAAAAAAAATAGATACGATGCGATAACTTTAATCCAATTTATCGAACATATTACTAGTCCGCACAGAATTATAGAAAATGTATACAGTATTCTGAAACCAGATGGAATTATATGTATTGTTACTCCTAATATAAATGGCTGGCTATATAAAATACTTAAATCTGAATATAATTATTTAATACCACCTGAACATGTTATTTATTATTCTTCAAAAACGCTTTCAAAGTTATTAAATTTTCATAAATTAAAACCGATTAAAGTCGAGACATGGGGTTACCCTGACGATATGTATAGAATTATTACTAAACTAGTGCGAGGCACGTTACAATCTGAAATCAAAACACAAATACCCAGTAGAGACATAATGGTAACTTGGGAAAAAAGAAAAGAGTCAATCAGAAGAAAAATATTAAATGGTCTTTGTGATTATACTTATCCTTTGTTGAATATTGCACAGCATGGATCAATGATTGAAATTTATGCAAAAAAAATTAGTTAATAATATTAGTTTGATAGTTTTAGCAAAAAATGAAGAGATAAATATTAAATCCTGTTTAGAAAGTTTGAAGTGGGTCGGAGATATTATTGTTGTTGACACCGGGAGTACGGATGGGACTATGGAGGTTGCGAAGAGATATACGGATAAAGTATATTCTTTTCCGTTTAATGGGTCTTTTGCGGAGGTGAGAAATTTTGGATTATCAAAAGTTAAAAGTGACTGGGTTTTAGTTTTGGATGCGGATGAGACACTACCCGCGGACGCACAAGAGAAAATAAATAAGTTAATTACATCAGACGAGTATGACGGATATTGGTTTGCCAGACGGAATTATATAAATGAAAAAAAATATCTAAAATACGGATATTTTTATCCGGATTTTCAACTGAGACTTTTTAAAAATACATCTAATGTTTCATATTGCGGAAAAATACATGAATGCTTAACTATTCCGAAAGAAAAAACGAAAGAAGTAAAAGACATAGAAATATTTCATAATTTCTCACATACTAAATATGATTCTTTTTTTCATTTTTCCAGATTTTATTCGTATATAAGAATTGAGGGAAAAGAAATTTCACGAAGTAATGCTTCTGATTTTTATATACTAAAAGAATCTATCACTCTTCCTCTTGTACATATTTGGAAATCATTTATTCAAAAATACGGATACAAAGACGGATATGCAGGCCTTCGGGCGGCTGTACTGTGGGGTATGTACGAAAGTACAAGGTATTTATATGCCCTATATGTAAGAATAAGGAAAATATGAAAATTGCGCTTATCCATAATCTAAAAAAAGGAGGACAGCATAGAGCTCTATATGAGGAGATCAAAATTCTATCAAAGAAACATGTAATTGATATTTATACACTTTCAACTTCTGATAATTCTTACTTTCCTTTTAAAGATTACGTCCATAAAGAAGTAATTTTAAAATTTGATCCTCCCTCCCATTTTCCGGGAAGTGTAATTTCTATTTACGCCTCTCTTCCTTTTATATATAAGGAGATGGCAGAAGAGGTAGAAAAGGGAAAATATGATATAGCCTATGTAAATCCGGATTACCTTACCCAGTCACCTTACATTCTCAGATATTTAAAAATACCCAGTTTATATCACTGTGCTGAGGTGAAGAGGGAGTTTTATGAAAACATTCCCAGAAAGTCGAAGATATTCAATTACTATATTACTCTTCCTTTTCGGCTTCCCATCAAATGGATAGATAAAAGAAATGCGCAAAATGCCTTAAAAATCATGGTAAATTCCAGATTTTCAAAATCAGTTGTTGATTCTGTATACCACACGCAAGCAATCGTTAACCATTTGGGGGTAGATACGGATATTTTCAAAAATCTTTCCCTGCCCAAAAAAAATCAGGTTTTATCAGTCGGCACATTTTCTCTTCTTAAAGGACATGATTTTATAATCAGAAGTTTGTCATTGCTTCCAAAAGAAGTTAGACCAAAGCTTGTTATAGTCGGACAGGGAGGACTCGAGAAAAATTATCTTTTGAATCTGGCAAAGAGTTTGAGTGTAGATATAGAGATAAAAGAAGATATTAAAGAGGATGAGTTGGTAAGAGTATATAACGAATCGAAAGCATATTTATTTGCATCTCTAAAAGAACCTTTTGGGCTGACACTTTTGGAAGCTTCTGCATGCGGAACTCCCGTTGTTTCTGTAAATGAAGGAGGAGCGAGCGAAATATTGAAAAACATGCCCAACGCCATATTTGTAAAGAGAGATGAAAAAGATTTTTCGGAAATAATCCTGAGCATACTGAAAGAAATACATCAAAAAGATTCTAAAAAACAAATTGAAAAAGTAGTTTCAGAGTGGTCATGGAAAAGTCACATAGAAAGACTTGAAGGTATTATGAAGGGGATAAAAATATGAAACTTGCAATTATCATTCTTCACTTTGGAAATATAGAAGATTCGTTAGGATGTATTGAATCAATTAAAAAATCGGACTTTCCAAAAGAAAGGTTAAAAATAATACTTGTAAATAACGATTTGAATTTAATATCTGGATCCCGGATCAAGTCCGGGATGACGCAAATACAAATAATTAATAATTCTAAAAATTTGGGATTTGCCAAAGGAATGAATGTGGGTATTAAAGAGGCACTTTCAGATAAAGATGTTTCAGATATATTGCTTTTAAATAATGACACGGTTCTTGAAAAAAATACGTTAAGTAAATTAATGGATCGAAAAGAAGAAATTGTTTCGCCAATTATCAAATTTAGGTTTGGTAATATTTGGAAGTACGATTACGGAGGGAAGATCAACTGGCTTATTGGCCGTCCTTTTCATGTTGAACTTACAACGTATAACCAACACCCTACAACCAGAATCGATTATGTTTCCGGATGCTCTATGAGAATAAAAAGAAAAGTTTTTGAGACTATCGGACTCCTGGATGAAAGATTTTTCTTTTATTTTGAGGATGTGGATTTTTGCATACGCACAAAAGACGCAGGATTTAATATCGCAGTTAGCACAGATACCTACATCACTCACAAACTTAGTGCAGGTATAGGTAGGTGGAGCAACAAAGCAATTTATTACAACCTTACAAGCAATGCAAAGTTTATACAAAAACATTTGGGGATGAGAAGGCCAATCGGATTTGTCTATCTGTTTTTATTAGGTATTAAAATAGTCTGGAATAAATGTGGAACAAAATGTGGAACAAGCTTGAAAAGGTCCGACCTTTTCAAGGTCGGACCTTAATATGAAGCCTAAAATTACTTTTCTTCTATTTTGTATTCTAATACTGGCTGCCTTTCTTCGTTTCTATAAACTTTCTGAATATATGCAGTTCGGAGGGGACGAAGGGTGGGGATATCTGGTTGCCCGGGATGCAATTGTCAGTCATACTCTTTTGGTATTTGGTCCTCCTACAAGCCTGGGATGGTTTCATCTGGGCCCTCTTCCTTATTATATTCTGACCTTTTCCCTCCTTGTCGGGAGATTTAATCCTCTTTCTTTCGCATTCACAACCGCAGCTTTGGATAGTATTTGCGTATTTTTAATGTATGAAATCGGAAGAAAACTCATAAATACCAAAACAGGCCTTACTGCATCTCTTTTTTACGCCTCCTCGCCTTTTATGGTTTTTCACAGCAGAATTCCGCTATACGTAAATCTTGTACCCTTTTTTTCAAGCTTATTTTATTTATTTTGGTTTTTCATAATTCGCGAAAATAAAAATAAGGAAAAAGCAGAACGTTACTTTTTATTTGCGTGTTTTGTATTTGGAATTCTTATCCAGTTTCATATTACTCCCATTCTTCTTTTGCCTGTATTTACGATTACTCTTATTAATAAAGTTTCGCTAAAAACAGCAGGGAAGGGGATTATATGTTTTTTTATTCCTCTTATTCCGTATCTCTATTCTGAATGGATTACCGGCTTTGACATGACCAAAAGAATTATTCTGTGGTTTCCTTACAGAATTTTATCATCCGTAGGATTATTTACAAATAAAAATATCATAACCCCGGAGAGACTTTATGTCGCCCGGTCGATATATACAAATTCCTTGGCTAACTCCGTTTTTCCAGCAATATCTTTTTTCGCAATTTTGATTATTATCTTTTCCGTATATTTTTTATATACGCGTTTTAAAAGAAAATACTCGCTTTCCGTTATTGGAAGTATTTTTTTGGCAACTTTGGGAATTTTTATCCATGGTCAGCCGGCAGAGCATTACTTTCTCTATGTCATCCCGCTTATTATCCTGTGTGTCTCTATATTTTTGTCAAGAATTAAATTGGGATATATGGTTTTATTCATTCTGATATTAAGCAATACTTTATATTATTTTGCATTCGGTCTGCGAAGCGGAATTCCGTTAACTGAAAAAAGAAAAGTCGTTGAAAAAATAATTGAGGAATCAGAGGGAAGTTCATACAAAATAGTACCAAGCGGAGACATTATCAATCTGCCTCATTATTACGATGCGTATAAGTACTTAGGATTTTATCTCGGAAAAGAGGCAACAGATAAGGGAGAAATATCTTTTAAAGTCTATGAGAGGATAATGCCCGATTTCATGCTCGAGTTTTCAAAAAAAATATACCGGTTTGACCATATGACGCTGGTTAAATATTGATCGCAGATTAGATTGGACTATTCAGTCTGTACTTGATTTAGGAATCCACTATGGATTCCGGGTCAAGCCCGGAATGACAATGAAATGAAAATAAAAATATTTTTTATAACTCTTTTTATATTCTGCGCAATTATTTTTTATTTTCATGCAAGGATCGTGGGATCTGCTGTATGGGGAGATGGGATTTATTATTACAACTATGTACGCGCGCTTGTAGTTGATCACGGATTTACTAGAGCCGCATTTTCCGAAAACAAATATTCATTCGGATCATCTCTTTTCTGGTTAATTCCTTTTTATCTTGTACACATTATAAGTCGCGGGAATGGATATGAATTAATATATCAACTGATTACGGGGTGGACGTCTGTCGGATTTGGTATTTTAGGACTTTATATTTGTTTTAAAATTCTCACATATTATTTTGACGGATGGATATCCTTTATTTCCGTAATCGGATTATATTTCTCATCCAATCTTTTCTTTTATACGGCCGTTGACCCGATTAACTCTCATGCAGTTTCTTTTTTTACGTCATCTACTTTTGTATATTTATTTTTGAAATATTTCACTTCAGGAAAAGGAAAAAAACAAACTTTTATTTCTTTAATCCTGGGTCTTATCACCGGACTTCTGGTTTTGATTCGCAATCAGGATATCATTTTTGCGCTCCCGGTAATTGTGTATTTTATTTTTCAGAAAAAGTATAAACAGATAGTGTTATATATAACAGGAGTTGGGGTAATGTTAATTCCTCAATTTATCCTTTGGTATAGGGTATACGGACAACTTAATAGTCCCTATCTTATGCGAGGAGAGAAATTTTATCTCTTTTCTCCCCATTTTTTGGATGTACTAATAAGCTCCAATAACGGACTTATTTATACAACTCCTATTATTCTGTTTTGTCTCTTTGGGTTGTTTCTTTTTCGTATTAAAAAAAATATGAATAACACTATATACTATTCGGGATTGGCACTATTTACTCTCCAAACTTTTATAATCGGAAGTTGGCAGTATTGGAACGGGGGAGAGGCATATGGAGGAAGAATGTTTATCTCCCTTATGCCCTTTTTTATGGCAGGCTTAGCGGGAGTCATCTTTTTGTTTAAAAAAAGAAGTTTTCAACTTTTATTTATTTCTTTTTTTGCCCTTACCAATAGTCTTAATATATTAAGTTTTCTTTTTTTACACTGATGATTACGGCAATAGTTCTAACTAAAAATGAAGAAGGAAGTATTGAGAAATGTCTAAAGTCACTTGCATGGTGTGATGAAATTATTATTATGGATGATTACTCTACAGACGCAACCCTTACAATTGCTCAGAAATATACGAAGAATATATACAAAAGAGGAGTAAACGGAGACTACTCCTCTCAAAGAAATTATGCATTAAGGTATGCCAAAAATAACTGGGTGTTATTTATAGATGCCGATGAATGGGTGGGGAATAATCTTAGAAAAGAAATACAAAGTTCTTTAAAAATAACTAAAAATGTAAATGGATTTTATTTTAAAAGGAGAGATTATTTTTTAGGCAAATGGCTTAACTATGGGGAGACTTCTTATGTAAAACTGTTAAGACTGGGAGAAAAAGACAGCGGGAAGTGGAAAGGAAAAGTTCATGAGGTTTGGGATATAGAAGGAATCACACAAAACTTTTCAAACCCGCTATTTCATCATTCTCATGAATCTGTCGAGGAATTTTTAGAGAAGATTAACTATTACTCCGATATATCTTCTTACGAAAAGATTCAAAATGGGATAAAAGTATCTAAAGTAAATATTATCTTTTACCCGGCGGGAAAATTTGTGCAAAACTACCTATTCAGAAGAGGATTTTTAGATGGAATTCAGGGTCTTATACTGGCCCTTATGATGAGTTTTCACTCTTTTTTAGTCCGATCCAAAACGTATATTTGATCGCATCATAAGTCGCTGCGTCTATGTCACCCTGAACTTGTTTCAGGGTCTTCGTTAAAAAAGTCAGATGCTGAAATGAATTCAGCATGACTAGAACTAAGAATAAATTGAATTAAGTAAATAGTAATTGTCACCCTGAACTTGGTTCAGGGTCTTCTGATTAAACCATGAGTCAGTACTATTATGTATATATAATGGGGAATAGCAAACCAGTTTTGTATATTGGGGTCACTTCCAATTTAATAAAAAGGATATACGAGCACAAAAATAAATTAGTACAAGGATTTACGAATCAATATAATGTAAACAAACTACTATATTATGAGGTATTCCAGAATCCTAATGACGCAATAAATCGAGAAAAACAGTTAAAGAGGTGGCATAGAGAATGGAAGTTAAACCTTATATATAAGCAAAATCCCAATTTAAATGATTTGTATAAAGAACTAATATAAGTCAGATGCTGAAATGAATTCAACATGACAGAGTAAGAAAGTATGTCACCCTGAACTTGTTTCAGGGTCTTCGTTAAAAAAGTCAGATGCTGAAACTAGTTCAGCATGACAAAAGAATTATATGCTTTTACTTTTTTTACTATTTTTAGGAATTATTGCAGGGGTTGCCGGAAGTATAAGTATTATAGATACTGTGCGTATTTCCTGCCTGGATATTGTCGTCTTTATAAGTTTTTTGTATTCCCTTTTTAATTTCAGAAAAATTATCCCTATTTTAAAAAGAGACTCAATATCCGATTCTTTTCTCTTATTTTTGCTCATAGCCTTGATATCTTTAATTCTTACGCCGCTGACTCTTACTCCCATCCAATTCTTCATTTCCTTCCTTTATATAGTACGAATAGTACTATATTTTTCAGTTTATCCTACCCTAAAATTGTTAATTAATGAGGATAGAATTAAAAAAAATGATATACATAAAACAATAGTACGAAGTGGTCTTGTTCTTTGCGTAATCGGATGGATTGGCTATTTTTTATATCCGGATCTGAGAAATCTATCCTACTTAGGATGGGATCCCCATTACAAGAGAATATTTTCCACATTTTTAGACCCCAATTTTCTGGGAATATACTTGGTAATTTGTCTAGCTGTGTTATTAAATGAATGGAAGCTGAAATCTATTTTCAGTATTTTACTTTTAATAGCAACGATTTTTTTCACTTATTCCAGGAGCAGCCTGGCTGCTCTTATGCTTCTTGGAATACTATGTGTTTGGAGAACCGGAAAACGAATACTTTTTATACCCATTATTTCTCTGTTTATAGTGGGACTGTTTTTTCTGCCCCGTCCCGGAGGGGAAGGAGTCAGGCTTGAAAGACTATTTACTATCTCACAGCGGCTTGATCATGCGCGTCTGGGACTGTCCATATTTTTCAGTCATCCGATCCTAGGTGTGGGGTTTGATACAGTCAGATATGCAAAAGCGGGCATGGAAAATAGCCAAATGTGGCTTATAAGTCACGCTGGAGCAGGGCTTGACATAACCTTCCTTTTTATTTTAGCAACTAGCGGAATAATCGGATTTACTTTTTTTATCAGATTCCTGTACTTTATCTTTCTAAAGGCGCCTGGAAAAATAAAAATAATTCTTTTACTGGTTCTTTTTCATTCCAGTTTTGAAAATAGCTTTTTCTACCCTTTTGTCTTTTTGGCCCTCTGGATGGAATTTGCCTCTATTTATAGTAAGAAAACTGAAGTTTGTTAAAATTTTTTTCACCGAAATTTAGCTCAATTTCATATTTCTTCTTACAAAACTATTAACAAACATTTACAAATATACACAGATATGGTATATAAGATTCTCCTATATGTTAGATACCTTTTTTACACCGAAAGAAGTTGCCAAGACCCTAAGGCTCAATCTTCTTACTATATATTCGTATATCCGTTCAGGTGATTTACCAACCATTAGATTCGGAAGATACTATAGGATTAGTAATAAGGACTTACACCACTTTATTAAAAGCAAAGTAGTAAAAATCGTGCCCCTTTTATGATAGTTCCCTCCCTTTCAATTATAATTCCCGTTTTAAACGAGAAAGAAAATATTTCTCATCTACTGGAAAGAATTGACAAAGCACTAAGTTTTTCGAACATTTCATATGAAATAATAGTTGTTGATGATCATTCAACAGACGGGAGTTTTGAAATTCTTAAATCATATGAAGATAAATATCCCCTGCATGTCTATCTTAAAGAAGGGTCAACAGGTAAATCCTCTTCTCTTGTTCAGGGGTTTGATAAGGCATCGGGGTGTGTCCTGGTTATGATCGATGCGGATCTGCAGTATCCTCCGGAAGTTATCCCTGCGATGTTTGAAAAGATTTCAAAAGGGGAAGTAGATATTGTAGTTGGTGACAGAAGAGAATTCCAGGTAAGTCTGCGCCGAAAAATTATTTCCCGGGTATTTTATAGATTTTTTGGAAAATTTCTACACGGATTTAATGTGGATGTCCAGTCCGGTATAAAAGCATTCAGAAAAGAAATAGTTGAAAGAATTAACCTGCACCCTTCCTCACCCTGGACTTTTGATCTTGAATTTCTCGTCAAAGCTAAACAGGCAGGATATAAGGTTACTGGTATTCCCATCCTTTTTCATAAACGTGAGGGTGGAAAGCCTAAGATAAATTTATTAAAAGCATCTTTTGAAATTGGCTTATCAGCTCTTAAGCTTAAATTTGCCGCACCTCAGACAATTCCGCTTCATCCGCAGGTGATTAAGAGGAAAGGTCACGGGTTTCATTACAAAGGAGTGGAGTATATTCCCCATTCAGAGCTTTTAAGCGAGGAGACCGCTTTATACAGACTCAACAGAAGTCAAATCAGGGTATTGCTTATAATAATTTTTGCTGTTTTGGCATCTTTTCTTGCAAATTGGCACTTCACACTTGTTGCTTTAACCGCTGCTCTGACTTTTCTGTATTTTACGGATCTTTTATATAATTTCTTTTTAATCGTAAAAAGTTTTTCCCATTCTCCTGAAATTCATATAAAAGATAAGGATATTACAGCAATTACAGATGACGAGTTGCCCGTCTATACTATTTTTTGTCCCCTGTACAGGGAATGGAGAGTATTACCCCAGTTTGTAACTGCCATGTCCCGTCTAAGCTATCCTAAAGATAAACTTCAGGTAATTCTTCTCATGGAAGAGGATGATCGCGAAACTGTCCGGCATGCACGAGAATATAAATTGCCTTCCTATTTTGAAATAGCGGTTGTAGCAGATTCCATTCCTAAGACAAAGCCTAAAGCGCTAAATTACGGATTAACTAAGACCCGGGGTGAATTTGTGACTATCTATGATGCTGAAGATATTCCCGATCCCTTACAGCTTAAAAAAGCCTTTCTGGCTTTTGGGAAAAATGACAGAAAACTGGCATGTCTGCAGGCGAAGTTAAATTTTTATAATCCTCATCAAAATATATTGACGCGGGTATTTACAGCAGAATATGCTCTTTGGTTTGATTTGGTGCTGACCGGTCTGCAGTCTAGTAATGCGCCTATTCCACTCGGAGGTACGTCTAACCACTTCCGCACAGAGGATATTAAAAAACTCAAAGGATGGGATGCATTTAATGTCACCGAGGACTGTGATTTGGGAATGCGTTTGGTAAAGAATGGCTTTAGAACTGGAATTCTCGACTCCTATACTCAGGAGGAAGCCAATTCAAATATGGTTAATTGGATCCGCCAAAGAAGCAGATGGATCAAAGGATATATTCAAACATACTTTGTGCATATGAGAAACCCGGGAAGCTTTATGATAGATTTGAAAAATCATGACCTGCTGACATTTCAGCTTATTGTCGGAGGAAAAATACTTTCCATGTTTATTAATCCCTTTATGTGGGCAACAACGATTGCCTATTTTGCCCTTCGTGCAATCGTAGGTCCTTTTATAGAATCCATATTTCCTCCGGTAATTTTTTATATGGCTGTATTTTCTTTGGTTTTCGGAAATTTCTTATATATGTATTACTACATGATAGGCTGTGCCAAGCGGGAATATGAAGACATCATCAAGTATGTATTCCTAGTGCCTTTCTACTGGCTGGGAATGAGTATTGCAGCATGGATCGCGGTTATTGAAATTATAAGACGTCCTCATCATTGGGCTAAGACGCATCATGGACTTCATTTGTCTCACACGAGAGCTAAAACTCAGGCAAAAAATGTTATCGGGCAGGATCTTATAGATGAAAAAATTGCCCGGTACCCGATCGAGTTGACTCCACCCGTAACTCTTAAACCCCTATGAATATAAAAACTCTTATGAGGCGGCCGGAAACATTTTTTGTGTGTGCGAGTCTGGGAGCAAGTTTTTTAAATTTTATTTATAATGCTTTTTTAGGACGAGTTTTGACATTTGAGGAATTCGGAATTATTACTCTTTTTAATTCTCTCTTGTATGTTGTTGGCATATTACTCAATGCATTTACCGGTACTGTAAATCATCGGGTTGCCTATTTATCAGGAAGCGTTAGTCGCGATGCATCCATATCCTATTACCGCCGGGTTTTTAAAAGGGGAGTCGCAATTTCAGTCGGAATAACTCTGCTTTGGCTTATTTTTTCACCTTTTTTAGCTTCCTATTTCCGTGTCTCATCTGTTGTGCCTTTTCTTTTTTATACTCCGGTTCTCTCTCTTGGAATAGTCTATGCATGCCAAAAAGGATTTTTGCAGGGAATGTTTTACTTTGGGAGAACCGGAGTGGTTCAACTGGTTGAAGCGGTATCCAAACTGGTTCTGGCGGCTCTTATAGTTGCACTAGGCTTTGTAGGATATGTTTATTTATCCATACCCGCATCCGTTACGATTGCCTTTATTGTCACAACCATACTTTCTTTCTCTTTTCTTCTTAGGAAAAATGAAACTCATACCTATGCGTTTGGCCGCAAGTATTTTACAGCATCCATTCTTACGGGTTTCTCCATGACTGCTTTTTTGACATTTGATCTTATTTTAGTCAAACACTTTTTGTCTCCTCGTCAAGCTGGGGAATATTCCCTCATTTCCTTAGTCGGGAAAATGATTTATTTTCTGGGATCCATTCCCAATGCTTTTATGGTTTCTTATGTCTCCAAAATTGAAGGGCAGGGAAAAAATACTCTCTCCGTTTTTTATCGGATTTATGCAATGACTTCTTTAATCATTGTTTCTGTTTTTCTTCTTTTAGGCCCCTTAGGAGTATATAGTGTCCCTATCTTTTTTGGATCAAAAACAAGCGCTATTTTATCCTTTCTTCCGACCTATTGTTTTGCAATTGCTATGTTCTCCCTGACTAATACCATCGTCAGCTACCATATCGCCAAAAGGCAGTTTATTTTTTCAGGAATTGCCATCCTTTTTTCGATAATTTTAATCATTTCGATAAATTTCTTTCATTCTGATATTTCAGAAATTGTCAATGTCATTACTTCCATTTCAGGAGCCTATCTTTTTACGGTTATCCTGTTTCATTTCTTAGAAAGAAACGGAGAATTTGTTCTTCGAAATCTAGTCGATATATACAGTGCTTTTAGACCTCTGGAAAAAATAAAAATTGCCAAAGGGAAAAAGAGAATTCTGATATTTAATTGGAGGGACACAAAGCATGTTTTTGCGGGAGGGGCTGAAGTGTATATCCACGAACTGGCTAAAAGATGGGTGAGTGATGGGCACCGGGTGACTTTGTTTTGCGGAAATGATGGTATGAACCTGCGCTACGAGATGGTAGACGGGGTTGAAGTATACAGAAGAGGCGGATTTTATTTTGTCTACTGTTGGGCATTTTTATATTATTTTACTCAGTTTAGGGGCCGGTATGACGTAGTTATTGATTCTCAAAACGGCATTCCTTTTTTTACGCCGTTATTTGTCAGGGAGAAAGTATATTGTCTTATGCACCATGTGCACCAGGAGGTATTCAGAAAGTCTCTTCGGTTTCCTATCAGGGAATTTGCGCAGACTTTGGAAAACAGCGTGATGCCCTGGGTATATCGTCACACCCGGTTTATAACCGTTTCACAGTCAACCAAAGAAGATATGGTGTTGATGGGGCTTACCGGGGCGGGGATTGATATTCTTCCTCCTGGAGTTGATCTGACGAAGTATAAACCGGGACAAAAAAGTAAAAATCCCTTAGTTTTGTATATGGGAAGACTAAAGCATTATAAGCGGGTAAATATATTTATACGTATGGCAAATGAGATTATAGAAAAGATTCCAAACGCAAAATTTATTATAGCGGGAGAAGGTGAAAAGAGAGAAGGGCTTGAAAAATTGGCAAAAGAACTGGCACTTGGAGACGCAGTCAAATTCTTGGGAAAAGTTACGGAACAGGAGAAGATTAGCTTGTATCAAAAAGCCTGGGTCGTTGTAAACCCCTCCATGATGGAAGGCTTTGGAATAACTTCAATTGAAGCAAATGCCTGTGCAACACCGGTTGTTGCATCCAATGTTCCGGGACTTCGGGATTCTGTCAGGAACCCCCATACAGGATTTCTTGTTTCAGCCTTTAAAGTTGATCAGTATACCGAAAAAACGCTTCTTCTTATAAAAGAAAAACCATTAAGGGAAAAATTTCGGAAAAAAAGCATCGCTTGGGCCAACCGCTTTAACTGGGATTCCAATTGTAAAAAATTTATCAGTTTATTATCAAAATAAACTTAAGGTAAGTGTTCTTTGCCATGAAAAATAAAAACCAGATGACTATTCTTATTCCGAATGCCGCATCTCCGTTAAATGCGGGAGATTTAATGATTCTTAAATCGATGCTCACTCTTATAAAAAAAGAATATACTCTAAAAAATCTCAAGATTCATTCATTTGACCCGATACAACTGTCTAACAAAATAAAAATTCCATGCTATAAATCTCTTTCCTATTATTTGGGTTTTGAGAAAAAATATCATCTGTTACGAATAAAACGGTTTTTCCAATTCTTTCTCTGTATTTTACGGTTAAAGTTATTTAAGAATGTTAATCAAGATGCCAACAATCCGATAGATGCCATCATTTCAGACTACAAAAATGCGGATAGTATTATGCTTACAGGAGGCGGATATTTTAGGAGCCAAAAAGGCATGCTTCAGAGTCTCAGTTTGCTCTTGGAAATTCTTCCTCTTCGTCTTAGCATCATCCTAAAGAAAAAAATAATTGTATATCCGATCAGCTTTGGGCCGTTTGCCTATTCCTGGCAGGAAAACTATGTGGCCCATCTTTTAAAAAAAGCAGATGTCGTCATGGTGAGGGAGAGCATCTCCTATAAAAAACTCCTCGGATATAGACTTGAAAATATCGTTCTGACTTCTGATCTGGCTTTGTTAAGCACTCCAAACTTCAAGACAGCATCCGAATCAAACGAAATAGGCTTTACGGTTCGCTCCTGGCTAGATTCAGAAAAACAGGACGAATTTAACCTGAGTATTGCATCCTCAATTTTAAAATTTTCAAAAAAACATGATGTAAAAGTCCGGCCTATCGTCCAGGTATCAGCTTCAAAGTATAACGAGAATGATGCCGTTGTGACATATAAAATCTGCCGGATGCTCAAAAAAGAAAAAGTGAAAGTGCTTTCTCCCAGAGTGGTTTCTGACGGGTCTTCTCCAGAAAAAGCATACAAAAATCTTTCTTTTTTGATCGGCATGCGTCTTCATTCGGTTCTGATTGCGGCAACCCAGGGAGTCGTTTCCTGTGCAATTGAGTACGAGCATAAAACAAAAGGAATATTGTCAGATCTGGGGATGAGTAAATTTATAGTCAGTTGTGAAGATGCAAATGAACACAATTTATATCCGATGCTTGAAAATGCTTATAAAAATAGAGCAAATACCAGAAAAAACATGATAACAAGTCTTAATAAAATCAGAACCACACAAACCAAAAAAATACTTGCCATCAATTAACTCGTAGTTTATAAAAATTTCTTTTCTCTGCCCTTTTTTACGATGAGAACACTTTCTGTCGCAATCTGTATTCCTGCATATAATGAACAACAAAATATTAGAAAAATTCTGGAAGCGCTTCTTACGCAAAAAACTGATAAAATCCATATCACCAAAATTGTTGTGGTCTCCTCCGGAAGTACCGATAAAACAAACAAAATCGTGCATAAATTATCCGATGCAAATCCTTTAATCACCCTTATTACCCAAAAAAGGAGAGAGGGTAAATCTAATGCCATTAATGCATTTTTAAAAACAACCGATGAGCCAATCGTGGTTGTTGAGAGTGCGGATACTATTCCCGAGTATGACGCTATTGAAAAGCTCTGCTTGCCCTTGGTTGAAAATGAAAAAATCGGAATGACTGGCGGAGCCCCGGTTCCCATTAACAACAGGAATACATTCATAGGCTATGTAGTCCACTCGTGGTGGTGGTTTCATAGAAATATTCCCCGCTTTGGAGAGATCATCGCTTTTCGCAATATTTTGCCTGAAATTGCAGGCGAGAGTGCCGTAGATGAGGCATATATCCAGGCGAAAATGGTTCAGAAAGGGTACAAAGTGGTTCATATTGATGAAGCTGTTGTGAGGAATAAAGGACCGGAGAGTATTGCTGATATGATTATGCAACGGAGAAGAATTTTTAACGGACATGCCAGACTCTATAAGGAAGAGAAAGTAAAAATTGATAATATGACCCGCTCGAGCCTCTACCTGCTTCTGTATAAGCATAAGATGAAAAATATGAAAGAATTTATTTGGACTCTGGGAGGATTGGGAATTGAAGTATTGGCACGAATCCTGGGATTTTACGATCAGAAGATTAAAAATCATAATCCCTTTGTCTGGGATACTGCAAAAAGCACTAAAAATCTTTCTCACTAAACACCTATGATACTTTTTCTCAATTTTGCACCGATTGAGTACCTCGGAGGAGCGGAAAGAAAAATGTATGATCTGTATAAGGAGCTGAGTAAAAATGAAAATGTAATTATATATACACTAACAACTAAACTTGCTAGTATTTACGGAAATTTGGTTCTTTCAGAAAGTTTTAAAGATAGAAGTGATGGAGGTTTATTGTATAAACTAAATACTAGAAGGTTTATTTCACTAAAATCTCTCATTCCATTAACTTCATCATGGTGGGAAGTGAGACATGATTTTATTAATGCGAGAATAATTTATACAAAATTTGAGATTAATGAATTACTTATTATTCTATTTTATTTAGGTCCTAGCGGTCTTAGAAAAACTATCGCTTCTGTTCGCTCTCCGCTTGTATATAACTATCCAATCAATATTTTTGATTTTTTTCATAATAAGCTCTACACGTCGATTTTTATTCCTTATTTATTGACAAGACTTCAAAAAATTCATGTTCTTACAAAAAGAGATAAAGATTACATCATAAGTTTATACAAAAATATAGAAGTAACCGAGATACCTATATATGCAGATATTCAAAAGGGAAGAAGTTCTAGCAAGAAAAATAAATATTTTACTATAATTTATGTTGGTGCACTAAATATTAGAAAAGGACTAGATTTAATTTTATCATCGGTTAATTTATTACCCGAGAATTATAGAATAGAGGTAATTGGAGATGGACCACTAGCAAAAAATGTAATTAAAAAAAGCAAAGATTACCCTAATAAATTGAAATATCACGGATACATGCAGCATGAAAAGGCTATTAATTTAATAAAAAAAGCCGATGTCCTAATACTTCCTTCAAGAGCTGAAGGATTTGGTGGGGTACTTTTAGAAGCCTTATCTTTAGGTATACCAATTATTACATCCCCAGCTATTAAAATAGATGTTCCTGGAAATATTGAATTAAAAATGGATAATTTCACACCAGAAGAACTCGTAAAAAAAATTGTTGAACATAAGGGTAATATTCAGCATAAAATAATTACAAAAGAAGTAATTTTGAATTATTTTCTTAGAAATTATACCAAACAAAAAATAATGAAAGAGATGCTTAACCTATTTAAATAATTAATTTACAAATATGATTATATTTTTGAATTTTGCTCCAATAGAATTTATGGGAGGAGCAGAAAAATGGATGCTAGAAACTGCCAAAGAAGTAAATAAAAAAGAACACACTATAATAGTTGATGTATCAGCTTATATAGCAAACATATATGGGAAACTTGTATTAAAACGAGATTTTAAATCACATTCAGAAGAATTGGTTAGAAAAGTCTCACCTGAAAGGTTAACCTTAAAAATAAGAAGCTTTATACCTTATACAAAACAGTGGAGAGAAACGAAAAATACTTTTAAAAAATCGAGAATAGTTTATTCAAAATTTGAAATACTAGAAATTTTAATATGTTTATATTTCGGAGGATTAAATATTTTTAAAAAAACGGTAGCAGGGATAATTTTATCTCCTCAATATTACAGTTCCGAGACTTTTTTTCAAAAAATACATAACCTTTTATATTCCTCATCTTTATATAGGTTCTTTTTGAGAAACTCCTATAAAGTACATGTTTTAAATAAGCGCGATGAAATCTATTTAAAGACTAAATTTAATCTGGGAAAAATAACATATATTCCTCTTGGGGTTGCTATTCCTATTATTAAAAGCAAGAGTGATATAAGACGCAAAAAAAACGAGTTGCAAATAATATTTGTTGGCGAATTATCATTTAGAAAGGGAATTGATACGTTATGTGAAATAATTATCAATTCACCAAAGAAATTCATATTTAATATTATTGGGGACGGACCAATGAAGAAAAATATTATTGGATTAACAAGAACAAATAAAAATTACCATTATTATGGGTATGTAGATAACAAAGAGCTAAGTAAAATATACGCTAAGTGTGATGTTATTGTTTTCCCATCCAGAGCTGAATCATTTGGTCTTGCTATGGTTGAAGCTGCATCTTATGGTTTGAGGATTGTAAATTCTAAAGAAGTTAGTCTTAATCTGCCTTCATATATAGAACATACTATTAACGAACGAAATCCTAAAAAGTATCTACTCGAATTAGAGAAAATTTTAGTTGAAAAGAAGAATAATAAAATACAAAGAGATAAAATAAGACAATATACAATTGATAATTTTTCAGTGACAGTAGCAAACTCCATCTTTATGAAAAAAATACTAGATTTTTAATTATTAAGTATTGATTTAGATAAAAATGTTGAATACTCATGTAATAATAATGTCACAGTGTATCTGGGTATATTAAAAAAATTTATGTCAGAAATTATTTCAAAAAAAACTTCTCTTTTCAACCATTAATTTTAAATATTTAAGAATATTTTTGGTATCAATTTACTGAACTATGATAAATAGCAAACCTACGGTGGATATTGTTATTGCTGCTTATAATGCAGAACAAAATATTAAACGACTTCTTTCTTCATTAGTTCAACAACGTGAAGATGGATTTATGATCAGTAATATAGTTGTGCATTCAGACTCAAGTTCAGACCATACAGTCGAGTTAGCATCCTCTATACAGGATACTCGTTTGAGAATAATTAACTCTAAGAAAAGGCTAGGATTAGCTAATGTAGTAAAAAAAGCAATTAAAAAAACGAAAGCAAATTACTTAAACATACTTAACGATGATATAGTTATCGCAAACGATGAATTTATAATAAATATTATCAAGTTGTTTTTGAAAGATAAGGAGATAGGATTGGTATCTTCAAATATTATCCCTTTTAAAGGGAAGACATTTACTGAGAGATCTGTAGTTTCCGGTTATAATGCCTTCAAAAGAACAGCACTTGAATTGGAGAATGGAAATAATTACTTAACTAGTGATGGAAAAAGTTTAACTCTATCCAGGAAATTAATTCAAAAGATAATTCTTAATATAGATCAAAAAACAATGGGGAATGTAGACTTATTTTTGTATCTAGAATGTATCAGAGTTGGAATGAAGTTCAGATTAGCCAAGAACTCTACCATTTATTTTAAATGTCCGTCGAATGCTAAAGATTTTGTTAGATAGCAAACTAGGAATTACATATCACATTCTTTATTTAAAAAGAAGTATAAAATAATTGCTGAAACGGAATTAAAAATTCCAAAAAGAATTTTCTATAAAAATAAATTAAAAGAATTTATTAAGAATCCACTGGGAAGTGCTTATATTTATATACTTGGTATCTATTGTTCCTATCTGGCTAGTAAAAATTCAAGTGATTTTAATGAGTTATGGGAAGTAGTTAATTCTACCAAAAATCTGCAGAATATTAAATTAGACACTAATAGTATACATAATGGTTAATCTTTAAAGAAAGGACAAAAGTCTAGTCTTATGAAAAATAAATTCTTTCAAAACTTTGAACATTTCTATCAAGCAATAAAGTTTTTGGGTATGAAAGGAATAATTATTACTTTTCATTTTGTATGGGTATCCTTATTTTATAGAAAGAATCGAAGGAAAGGCGAATATCATTTCTCAGGCTTAATTTTTAAGTATGATATTCCACTTTCTCTAATTGAGTTATTTGCAGATATTTTTACTCTTAATCCTTATTTTTTTATTAGTAAAGGTTTGGAACCGGTCATTATCGATATAGGAGGAAATATAGGAGATTCACTTTTATATTTTAAATATCTGTACAAAAATTCCAAATTATATGTTTTTGAACCGCATCCGGAAGCATTTAAACTCCTTCAAGAAAATATTAAAGCGAATAAATTCACTGATGTAAAAACATATCAGGAGGCTGTAAGTGACACAAAAGGAGAACTTAAAATTTATTCGGAAAATAAAGGCGATTCGAGAAAGTCTTCATCGGATAGGATATTTCTAGCAAAGGTTATTGATAATTCTCTTGATATTGTAGCCTACACTTCTAAACTGGTAAAAATAAGCAATAATAAAGAAATAAAAAAATTAAAAGTAATAGATCTTCTCAAAATCGATGCTGAGGGACATGAGTCAAAAATAATCTCTGATCTATCCTCCCATGGAATTCTAAATAAAGTACAAAAGGTTATAATTGAATATCACTTTATGACTAAGCTTTCTGATAATTCTTTAGATAATATAATTGAAAAACTTCGATCATCTGGATTTAAGTTGAGTTTTTTTAATTATTATAGATATCTTTCCAATGTGACTGATACGGTTGCGTTTATGATTTGCGCAGACAAGTAATTACTTTATGGGAATATTTTTTAAGGCACTCTTCTCTCACATTCATAAGAATGAAACTATAGATGCTATCTCTGAGAATGCATATCAAAAAATTGACTTACCTTTAAAGCAAGAGAGTTCCATTAAAAAGAGAATTATTGACATATTTCCCTATTTTTTCCTTGCTTTTATCAGCGGTTTAGCATTTATATATTACTTCCACAATGGCCTTAATCTTCCCTATGCAGATGCCATATCAAGACTAAATATCTCACGGAAAATAGTAGATAACATGACTCCCGGCCTTGCACAGTTAGGGAGTGTCTGGCTTCCTCTTCCGCAACTTCTCATGCTTCCTTTCATCTGGAATGATTATATGTGGCGCTCAGGACTGGCTGGAGCCATTATGTCCATGTCTGCATTTATTATAGGTGGAATTTTTGTTTTTAAATCAGCACGGATTATAAGCAATTCTTATGTGGCTTCTATCCTAAGCCTTTTTATTTATGCTCTTAACATAAATCTCTTATATCTTCAGACTACCGCCATGTCTGAATCGCTTTTTGTCTGTCTGGTTGCGATGTGTATCTATTTCTT
>MFJL01000044.1:63640-67909 GCA_001779195.1 Candidatus Gottesmanbacteria bacterium RIFCSPHIGHO2_02_FULL_39_11 | reverse complement strand
GCAGAGGGATAATTGGCGATATCTGGTCATTGCAGGTCTTAGTGTAAGCGGTATTACACTTACGCGATACGAAGGTTTACCTATACTTATTGCATCGGTTCCCATAATTCTTTTTATTATCTTTATCAAAAAAAGAAAACGTGGAAAAGTAGAAGGGATGGTTCTGATGTACTTCATAGCGGCCGGATTCGGATTTGCATTATGGACACTTTATTTAACTTTGATTTTTGGAGATCCATTATTTTGGCTTCATTATTATGCTGCCCCTCAGATAATCCAAGATGGTACAACTATTATAAAAACATACTCTCAGCATAAGCCGTTTCTTTCAGCTGTATGGCTTTATTTTTCATCCGTTTCCTGGATGAGCGGTATTATTCCGGTTGCTTTTGCAATTCTAAGTCTACCCTTAGTTTTAATTGATTCAGTCAGGAGAAAAAACTGGTATTTTCTTCCGATGCTTCTGCCAGGTTCAGTTTTTTTATTTATGGTTCTTACTCTTCAGAGAAATACTCCCATTATCCAGCCAGATCTAAATCTTACAAATATTCTTTCACCGACAACAAGTTTGGGAACTGGTTTTAATATCAGGTACGGTCTGATGATTCATTCATGGGTCGCCATTCTAACTGCATATTTATTCGGATATCTCAAAAAATTCCGGATAAATATTCTAATTTTTATTATATTTTTGGCTCAAATTACTACTTATTTTTATCCCAGATACACGCTTATATATCAGATTCCTATGAGAATTTATGGAAAACCATATACCGAGGTTGTGAACTGGTTTAAGAAAAATTATGCGGGAGGACCCATATTAATAAGCGCAGCAGGTTTTGAAGATCAGATGTTTCAGATAGGACTTCCGTATAAATATTATATTCACGAAGGAACCAATAAATATTGGAAAGAGGCCCTCGATTATCCTGCCCGGTATGCCTCATATATTGTGGTTGACTTTAACAAGCCTGATGATACCTTAGGTAAAGAATTGAAGAATAAACCTTACTGGTCATGGTTTTATGATGTAGTCTATAACTCACCCAATGCCCAGATATACCAGGTGAAGACAAAACCTGACCTTACTATTCCCGGAGTTCCTATATACCATCCCAAACCCAGACCCCCATCACCTTTTATTACTCAGGAAGGAAAAAATCTGGTTGTAAACGGAAAACCATTTATCTATAAAGAGGTAGATCTTAGAGATATTGTCTATGAAAAAGAGAAAGATATTCTATTAAATTTGGATAAGGTAAGTACACAAAGTGCAACCGTTGTCAGAGTATGGGCATTTGGAAATGGTATTAAAGCTGGATTTCAGCCGCAGTCATATAAATACAATGAAGATGCTTTAAAAAAGCTGGGATTTGTGATAAGTGAGGCTAAAAATCGGGATTTATTTGTACTTTTGACTTTAGAAAACTACGACAATGAATATGGAGGGATACTGCAGTATTTGAAATGGGACGGGTTACCTATAAGTAAACCTGAAAACAAAGAAGCATTTTTCACAAACGAATTTAACCGGAACCGTTTTAGGGAATACATAAGTCATATTGTTTCATATAAAAATCCCTATACGGACGCAAATCTATCAGATGATATATCCATACTCGGGTGGGAACTTATAAATAGCCCTCAAATATCTGAGAGCTTCAAACTGAAGTTTAATACCTGGGTAAGCGAGATGAGCTCAGTTGTTTCTCATTATGACCCGCATCATTTGATATTTTCCGGTAACGAAAATATTGAAGACTTGTATTCCTCTAAATAGAGTAAAATTTTCTTATTAATTTATGCCAACATCTACCTTTAGTGTTGATCCATAACTTTGCGTATACCCATCTTACTCCGGTTTGCAGCTCGTTAGAGCGAAAAAGCGGATTAGCACTGAAAAATTTTAAGAAAAATTTTTTAGTGTAAAATGGGTTTATACTGAAAAAGGCGTTTTTTCAGTATATATACTCAAAAAATCAGTTGTAAACCTGAGTTTTTGTAGTATATCTTTTATATAAAAAAACAACTCACCATAAGTTGATGAGTTGTTTAAAAAGTTTTAAAGATTACTTTTATTGGTTTGCATTATTACACAATGCTTGTAACCCTTTAATTTCATCTCCTCGGGTACCATGGGATGGATCACCGCCCTGACCAAGAGTTATATGTTGACCATTATGTATTACTTGAGCTGAGTAAATAGCTATGCAGTTATTACTCGATGCAGACTGCTGATTTCCAGGGTTAACTGCAAGTCCTGGTGGTGCAGCAAAGGCCGGAGCAATCATAAAACCTAAAGATGCTGCTGTAATTGCTGTTCCTAATATTGTTTTTTTGATTAAATTCATTCTATTTCACCTCCTTCCTTTTTGAATAAAAAATCAGAAAATATTTTGGTTATTTAGACATGTGAATAAGAATAAAGTTTATTTTATATATTGTCAACGAAATGTTGGAATTGCGATAAGTTAAAACAGGACTTACGCAGTAGGCCGTCATCCTGAACTTGTTTACTCGGAATCCCGATTTAATCGGGATGTTCCCGAGATTCAGCCTGCCTGCCGGCAGGCAGGGATCCAGAAATCAAAAAAGCTGGATTCCGGGTCTCGAAACAATCCTTTCGGATTTTCCGAGTTAACAAGCCCGGAATGACAATCTAAATCTCTTTTCGGCGCGTAAGTACTAATATAGAAATGAAAATGATGTTTCTGCTGTATAATATCATCCAGCGAAATCATCTACTAACATGAAAAGCAATTTTGGAAAAAAAGAAAGTCTGAGCAAACTAATCCGTAAATATAATTTAAGGATTTTGGGACTTGCGTCTTTTTTAAGTCTATCTTCTTACCTTATTTTTTCCCGGCTAAATCTTATTACCGCATACAACGACGCGCAGTCTCATCTGAATATGGCCCGGCTGGTCTACGACAACTTAAAACCGGGACTTGCCCAGATTGGGTCGGTGTGGCTGCCTCTTAACCACGTACTCAGTCTTTTTTTGGCGTGGAATGATAGTCTTTGGAAAAGCGGTTTTGCGGGATCCATCTGGTCCATGATGAGTTTTATAGGATCGGTATATGTGATTTATATATTTATTTTAAAAGTTGTGGAGAATAAATATTCCGCGTTTTTAGGAATGCTTCTTTTTGCGACAAATCTCAATATTCTGTATATGCAGGCAACCCCTATGACCGAGCTTACTTTAATATTTTTCTTTACATCCGCAAGTTATTTTTTTTATCTGTGGGCAAAGGACAAAAAGACATCCTATCTTGTGCCGGTTGCGCTCTTCGTATTTTTTGCAAGTCTGACCCGGTACGACGGATGGTTTTTATTTGCGGTTATTATTCTGATTTTATTTTTTATCTCGTATAAGGAATTACGAAAAGAAAAAGACGGCGCCCACTCTATTCAAAAGCAGGTATCTTCATTTCTTGAAAGACGGGTAATAGTATTTACAACGCTTGCCGGACTTGGAATCTTTTTATGGCTTATATGGAATACCCTCATATTCGGCGATACCCTCTTTTTTGCATTAGGACCTTACTCGGCCCGCGCTCAACAGAATATATTAGTTGCTAAAGGATTTCTTCCCACAGAGTATAATTTATTCTTATCGTCTAAAGCTTATGTCCTGGCGGTTGTTGATAATGTGGGGCTTATCCTTGTCTTATTCGCGCTCTTGGGATTACTTGTCTATGGTTTTAAAAACCGCATCAAGGACACCTCTCTTGCCGTATACACGCTTTTGTCACCACTTCTGTTTCATATTCTTTCACTTTTTTTGGGGTTCTCATCCCTTTTTATCCCGGGGGTAAGTGACAGAATTTTACAGCATGCGGATAATCCGTGGCTTAACGTACGATATGGACTTATGATGCTTCCTGCAGTTTCTCTGTTTTCTGCCTACCTCACGAAACGGAGTAGTGGGCTAAAAATCCTATTATTCTGTTGTATTATTTTGCAGTTTGTCATATTTATTCGCGGTCAAATGGTGACTCTTACGGATGCAGTGACCCAGAGAAATGTTTTAGACTCAACAGAAGCAACTCAGTGGCTTAATGACAATGTAAAAAGTGATGATGGATTGATTTTAGCCTCGGTTTCTTATCATAATCCGCTCATATTTGCAACCGGTCTGCCTCTTAAACGATTTATTCATGAGGGAACAGGTAAATACTGGAAAGAGTCTCTTACTCATCCTCTCCTCTATGCCAAGTGGATAATTGTTTCAAATAATGATAGCGGCGACCCGGTATATACCGC
>MFJL01000044.1:54456-63620 GCA_001779195.1 Candidatus Gottesmanbacteria bacterium RIFCSPHIGHO2_02_FULL_39_11 | reverse complement strand
CGGACGGAGGATGAGATTGATAAAACGATAGCATTAGCCGAAAGAAACGGAATACGGGTCATACGATTCTGGGCCTTCGGAGAGGGTGCGCCATATGAATTTCAGCCGAATCCCTATGAATATAACGATGAAATGTTTAACCGATTAGGATATGTTATTGCCGCTTCGGAGAAGAAAAATATAAAACTAATTGTGACGCTGTCTAATTTTTGGGGAGATTACGGGGGAGTACCCCAGTATATGAAGTGGGCGGGAGCAGAATCTGCCGATAAATCATCTACGGATAATTTTTACACTGATCAAAAAGCACAGTCCATTTATAAAGCATATATAGATCACGTCTTAAATTATGTAAATCCTTATACAGAGAAAAGACTGAAGGATGAACCCAGCATCATGATATGGGAGCTTATGAATGAACCGAGAATATATGATCTGAACCGGGAAGATGAAATCCTGGACTGGATAAATGAAACGAGTACCTATATCAAAAACATAGATCCGGTTCATTTAACCTCATCGGGAATGGAAGGGTTTTCCACAAGTTATAATGACTACAAAAATGGGCCTCTGATTTTGGATGTTGCAGGCATCAAGTCAACAGATGTGTTAAGCGGACATTACTATTTAGGAGATAACCCAGACCGGAATTATAAAAGTGTTATAGATAACTGGGCAGACGTATCCTATAGACAGAATCAGACCCCTTTCATTATAGGTGAGGTGGGATTTGATAAAAGGAAGGAAAAAAATGCCGGGGTTTCCCGGGAAATACTTCTTCACGATTTCCTGGATTATTCATATAAGCGCAATGTCAACGGGGTTATTCTATGGAACTGGGCGCTCAAAATAGATAATTCTTATGGTGTATCACCCCTTGATCCTGAAGACCGGGAATACCTAAATATCATCTCTTCCTATGCAGAGAAATTTTCACAGGAAAAAAGATAGGGGTGTGTACTGATATAATCATTGATTTCATAAGGCCCATAGAGTATACTAATGTATCTATTTTGATGCTATGAAATCACGCTCAAAACCATTTCGCCTTTTATCTCTGAAATTTGTTCTTTTTTTACTTTGTTTCACCTCAATTGCTTCCAATATCTATTTTTACTTCACCCTCAACTCAAAAGGGGTCGGCTTTGGAGATGGGTGGTCAAGGATGAATATTTCAAGAAGAATCGTGGACAGTCTCACTCCGGGAATTGCCCAGATCGGAGGAGTTTGGCTTCCATTCCCTCAAATTCTTATCTCTCCTTTTTCAGCAATAGACGCTCTCTACTTTAGAGGAATTGCCGCCTCTTTTATATCCTCACCGGCATTTATCATAGGGGGGTATTTTTTATACCGGATACTTCGGACAATCAGCAAGAGCCGGGGTGTTGCTACAACCGGGACAATTCTTTACGCAACAAACATAAACCTTTTATACCTGCAGACAACAGCCATGTCTGAGCCGCTTTTTCTCTGCTCACTTCTTGGCTGCGTCTACTATTTTTTCAAATATATGAAAAAGGAGGGGAATCGGCTACAAACCCTGATTCTTTCCGGGTGCTGGGCCTTTGTAGCCAGTTTTACCCGGTATGAAGGGTTTCTTCTGGTTATACTCCTCATGATTTTGGTATTTTTGGCATCCTGGGCAAAGACAAAAAAGTACAGGAGTGCCGAGGGTGCTACCCTTATTGTGGGAACGGTTGCGATGCTTGGAATTATTATCTGGAATGTATATTCATGGGCGATATTCGGAGATCCTTTAAACTGGGCAAAAATCTACTCAGGCCAAAAAGCAGTTGTTTCAACGGTTACTGCGGTTCCCACTGATTTTTATGGGGTTGCCCAGGATAAAGGACAAATACTTACGGTTTTTAAGAATCTCTATTTATCTATTTTTCAAATGAGCAATTTTCTTCTGATTCCGGTAACTGCATTTTCCCTGGTCGGACTCTCAGTATTCTTTATTTTAAATAAAAAGAGAAAAAAACATTTATCCGTTCTTGCTATTTTAGCCCTCTTATTTTCACCTGCTTTATTTATGATTCTAAGCGGAGTTGAGGGAGGGTCTTTGATGCGGGGACCGGATATTAATCTTGGAATGCTTTTTAATACGTCATACCACATGCTTTCGGAATATAACATACGGTATGGTATTCTGACTTTTCCGTTTTTAATCGTACTGTGCGCTTTTGTCTTTAGCCGCACTAACTTCCTCAAAGGCGTGTTTATCGGAATTACGTTTCTCATATCCCTTTCCGGATTTATTCCTGAACCAAATCTCAGCTACAGTTTTCCAAGGCATTATGAAGATGTCGCAAGAACTAACAGAACCGAGTTTTTCACCTGGTTTAATCAAAATTATGACGGGGGGCTCGTCCTGGTTAGTGTCATTGCCAATGACCCGCTTGTATATAATTTGAAAATTCCGTATAAAAACTACATTTATGAAGGAACCGGATTATATTGGCAAAAAGCAATCAAAGAACCCTCCCGCTTAGCCCGGTGGGTCTTGATGAAGTCGGGTGACAAAGTCGCCAAAGTTTCGGGTTCATCTGATCTGATTTCATATTATCTCGCTGGGACTGAAGAGATAACCCGCTATTATGATATTGCCTATCAGGATAAAGATGTAACTTTATACAAAGTTAAATGGGACTCCTTAGTTGAAAATCGGAAATAATTATGAAAAAGATAAAAGTAACCGTTGGAATTCCCGTATTTAATGAACAGGAAAATATCTGTTTTTTAATTTCAGATATTCTTTCCCAAAAAATATCAGATATTAAGCTTAATGAGATACTTATTGTTTCTGACGGAAGCACAGATGGCACTGTTGCCCGTATCCAGCAATTAAATAACAGAAAGGTACGTCTTATCAGCAATTATAAAAGGATGGGAGTTGCAGTAAGACAGAATCAGATCTTTGCGCAGTCGCATGCATGCGACTATCTGATACTTCTAAACGGAGACATCCGGATAAAAGATAAAGAATTCTTCCAAAAAACCGTCGGCTGTGCAACTGAAAATAAAGCTGATTTATTAGCGATAAAATTAATGCCTGCAAATCCGGTTAATTTTTTTGAAAGAATACTTAAGGTAAGCGTGCTTATAAAAGGCAAAGCTTTTGAAAAGTATAAAAACGGTGACAACTTATTTACCTGCTGCGGACCTGCACGGATTTTTTCCAAAAAACTTTTCCAAAAAATTAAGTTTAAAGAAAGTCCGGATGAGGACGCATATTCCTATTTGTTCTGCAAGTATTATGGCTTTAGGTATAAGTATTTCAAAGGGTCTTCCGTCTATTACCGTTTGCCCAGCAATTTACGGGACCACAAAAGACAGAGTACACGATTTTTTAATCAAAAGCATTTATTGGAGAGTGAGTTTGGAGTAAAGTATGTCCGGCAAAATTATGTACTACCTTACGGATTATTTATCCTCTCGGGAATAATAACTTTTCTTTCCTATCCGCTTGAGACGATCTCCTATTTTTGTTTGGTATGTGCTATAAAAGCTGAATCATTCATTTTTAAACGGCAGACAGAATCTACTTGGGAAATTGCCTCAAGTACAAAGCATATGGAGCCTACTTCGTATTAATACTATGATATCTTCTTTATTTACCAAAGCGCGCAATCTTATTTATCAGGTTCTGTATGGAATGGATAAAATGCTCAAAAGAAAAGCGGAAATTATCATTCTCTGTTACCACTCGATTGCCTCAGATGACTGGAAATATAGTGTTAGTGAAGAAGTCTTTATTCAACAGATAGTATATCTTAGTGAGAATTTTAATCTGATAAGCTTGGAAGATATTTCTCACTATCTCCTAGGCAAAAAAAATATAACTAAGCCTTGTGCAGTTATTACATTCGATGATGGGTACAAAAATCTTCTTTCCATTCGAAATGTCATAAAAAAATATAATATAAAACCCGCGTTTTTTATTCTTTCGGAATCTTTGAGTGTCGATTTTAAAGAATTGGGAACAAGCATGAAATTTTTGAATAGTTCTGATGTGAATATATTATGTAACGAAGGGTGGATTTTAGGCTGTCACAGTGCTACTCATCCTGACTTTTGGAATCTAAAACCAAGTGAAATAGCCCGTGAAGTTCGTAAATCCAAAGAAAATCTTGAGAGTAAATTAAAAAGAAAAGTGCATTTTTTTGCCTATCCTAAAGGAAGATATACGCCTGCGGTTCTTAAGGAAGTTGAGAATGCCGGATACCTCTTAGCATTTTCGATGGATGATGCTAAAATAGATCTGAGTAGCAATGTGTTTACACTTCCCAGAATTGGAGTAGATAAAACTCACACATTAAAGCAGTTTAAAGCAACTATTTCGCCTTCAGTTATTCTGTTTAGATCGCTTGTAAAAAGAACACCACTTTTCAGGTTTATATAATGAGTCTTAAAAAAACAGTTTCCAAAAAAATAGGTACGGCTTTCATTTTGTTATTTGCTCTCCTGTACTTATCCATTCCTCAAACCGCCCACGCTGGGGAGCCTTTTCAGATTTGGAATTATCAGTGCATTGACACCATGAAAACATCCCGAGATCGGGCACGTCAGTGGGCAGGTGACCCGCATGTGGAATCTTTGATTTCAAAAGAGGTAACCCTTGTCAAAAATCTGGGGGCAAACTGCATCGCAATTTCCACTCCCTACAATGAGGAGTTTATTCCCTATTTAAAAATTTGGAGTGAGGAAGCCCACAAACAAAATTTATCCGTGTGGTTTAGAGGAAACTTCGCCGAGTGGGAAGGATGGTTTGAGTACCCTAAAAATCTTACCCCCGAAGAGCTTCTTACTAAAACTGCGAAATTTATTGCCTCCCATTCTGACCTTTTTAAGGACGGGGATGCATTTGACTCCTGTCCGGAGTGCGAAGGAGTTGGTCCCTGGTTGCTTCCCCGTGATACCTCTCTTTATCTTTCGTTTAAAATAAAACAGCAGGAAGTTGCAAGAGCTGCATTTAAGGCTATCGGAAAAAACATTATTACCAATCGTCTTGCTGTGATAGGAGGAAGAGCCAAAGATTATTATGATCTTAAAACAGCAGAGGCTCTGGGGAATTTAGTAGTAATTGATCACTACGTGAAAACAGTTGATGATATGAAAACGTACGTTGAATATTTTGATACGAAGCTTAAATCAAAGACATTTATCGGAGAATTCGGAGCACCGATTCCTGATATAAACGGACGAATGAATGAAACTCAGCAAGCTGATTTTGTTGAAAGTATTTTTGATTATTTGTACCGGCAAAAAAACAAAGTTGACGGAGTAAACTACTGGGTTCTGTCTGATGGGACAACCGCTTTGGTAAATGACGATTATACTCCTAAAGAAGTATTCTCAGTCATTGAAAAATATTACAAGCCGGGGCAGCTTACCGGAACTGTCAAAAATTCATTAGGAGAAGAGATCGCTCACGCCCAAGTAGATATTGGAAACGGAGAAGCCCGCTTAAGTACAGATTCAAAGGGTTCTTATAAATCTGCCGTTATAAAAGGAAAAAAATCTGTCGAAATCTTAAGTTCTGATTATATTTCTCAAACTGGAATAGCAGATATAGAGAAAGGAAAAGAAAGAACTCTCAACTTTGTTTTAATACCAAAGAAGAAATCGGTATGGTACAACATTCGGGAGTTTTTACATAACCTTTGAGAGCTGCGGGATATACTCGGGTTTGATCGGGGAGTGTGTATGTTTTTTATTTACGGTCCTGAGGAGTGTTTGTAAATTGCTGGGCATATTTTTTAATAATACCCCGGTATTTTTCATCTTTTGGATCATATGGTGAGATTCCGAATGACTCGTCTATTTTCAGTGCCCAGTTCCAGAGAATTACCCCGTTTAGATTCTTTCGGTATGAATAGTCCAGGAATTGGTTTAAAAGATTTTCACGAGATATTCCTCCGCTCTTTTCTAATCTCTTATCAAATCCTATTTCTCCGACTATAAAAGGTTTTCTATATTTAGCAATTGCTTCCTTACTCCACTGATCTATTATTATCTGGTATTGGTTGTGAATGTCATTTCCAAGGTAATAATGTCCGCTTGTAAGATCAATTGATTCTAAAGAAGCTATCTGTAATAGGGATGGTGCATTATTATAATCATTATACCCCTGAGTAAATCCTTCTGTTCCATCGGATACTAAATGAAGATTGTCAATATTTTTTATGTAAGCGGTCATTTCATCCGTCCACTTGACTACTTGAGCGCTTTTATCAATATGAGATGCACGGGGTTCATTCATCAACTCCCATGCTAGAATTGCCGGTTCGTCTTTAAGTAAGCGTCCGGTATATGGATTTTTGTATGTTAGAAGTTTTTTTACGTATGACTTATAAAGGTCATTGGTTTTATCGTTTGTAAAAAAATCATCTTCTGAAAGAGAAGAAGACTTATCTTGATTTGCCCATTTTATATACTGAGGCACACCTCCGTAATCAGGCCAGAAATTGGAAAAGGTGACGATAAGCTTCATTTTTTTCTTTTCAGCTGAGGATATAATATAACTCAGTTTGTTAAACATGAAGTCGTTGTATTCGTAGGGTTTCGGCTGAAATCCGTCAGGTATTCCCTCTCCGAATGCCCAAAATCGAAGAACTGAAATATCTAAGTCCCCGGCCGAGTTTATAGTTTCATCAATTTCTAAACGGTTACGATAGGCCAAGTCATACGAGTTTACTCCGATAAAACGGAATAGCTTACCATTAAGGATAAGATCATATCCGTATCGGGTAACTATATCTTTAGGGAACTGCCTTCTTTCAAAAACGTTTATGTGTTTGGCTTTTAATTTTAAATCATAATATTTTAAAAATACCCCGGACCGTTTATTGTAGAGGGCAGAGTAAACAGGATCTCCTACGTCTCCGCTTGTGACAACGATCCATTTTGCGTAAATAGTCGGATCTACTAAGGATTCTTCCCAATATCTGCCCGTTCCCTCATGGATGAACCGCTTAAGCGGCATTCCTGTCGAGAATGCAAGAGCGTTATGATAAGAAATTGATGCCAGGATAAGTCCCTCTTTATCTTTAGTATTTGCCACAAGCCAGTCTTTCACGTCCGTTACGTCCAGCGCGCTTGTACCAATAACTCCATCTGTAATGGTAATAACATTGTTCGTGGATATGAATATGTATGATTGCAGAATAATAAAAAAGAGTAGTAAAATCTTCATCCACCATCGTCTTTTTGTAAGATACGCCGCAAAAAATGCAACCGCGGGTATCATCATAAGACCATAACGTACGTTAAACCACGAAGCCTGAGCCTCTTGAGTAAAGTTTGTACCCAATTCAGGTACAACAAGGACTGAAAATCCGATAAAAAGAGAGATAACATGGAACACGAATGGAGAAAGGAGACTGTATACAGCTATGGCAGAATCTTTGATCTTATAGCGGAGAAAATAAAGAATAAATCCGGCGATGGCAATGAGCATTAGAACAAATCCGACGTTATCATTCATGGCATGCCAATATGCCTTTAGCGAAAGAAATATATCATATTTTGTAAGAAGAGATCCGGAACTTGCAATTCGATTTTGTTGAGTTTTGGCGGAATAGGGACCTAGTGCGAAAAACAGAGGGTCGCCAAAAATGAGAAGGTTCCAGACAAACCACAAAACTATTCCCAAGCCTCCAAGAGTTGCAAAAATAATAAGCCTTTTTTCTAATGGATGGAAAAAAAACTCTTGAATTTTTTTGAATGACTTTGTCTTCAGATAACCCTTAAATGTAACAAAAACAAGTGATAACGATACAAAAATGAATAGGAACCACCCGTCATATCTGGTCAAAGTCGCAAAAAAAACAGACAATGCTGTGGGTACAAGGTAAATGCTTTTTTTATTTTCAGACCATATATATAAAAAGTAACTTGCGCATGTGAAGAAAAACAGAAGCAGAAGTTCAGTCATGGGAGTTGACTGCATATAGAGCACGTTTAAGTTGGTAGCAAAAAGAAGCATGCCTAAAAATGATGCGGATCGGTCCTGTGTAATTCTCAAAATAAGTTTATAAATTACGTATGCAGATCCTATATATGCAACCATAGACCATATTGCCCCTGCAAAACCTGACTGCCACATGTAGTCGTTCCATACGAATGCAAGTTTCAATATATGATCCAAAGGAAGCCAGACGGATCCTATCTGAACAAAACCCGGCTTTAAATTGTCATATACCAGCCTTGCCATATTCATATGCGCCCTGGCATCGTTATACGCGACAACAAGATTTAAACGGGAAGTTATAGCAAATGACAATATGCTCAAGAATGTTGCAAAACTCAGTATCCCTACATCCGGCAGTCGAATGCGAAAAATTGGAGTTTCGATTTCGATTTTTTTAAAAGAGAGTGATAAAGTAAATCTGCCTATTTTCATATATTTGCCTTTTCTTTCCGTAGGGATTGTATAGCTCTGAGAGTTAGTAGGATGAAAAATAATATTGAAATAATATAAATGATTTCAAAATAAATTTGAAATGGTATAAACCGTTGAAAAAACTCATTGTAAAGAAAAGATCCACTAATACCCTTTTCAAGGTAATCGTAATTTTGTAAAAAGTTGTATTTCATATGAAGTCCTGTGGCTTCATGATAGGGAGGAACCTGATTGGATGTGATTGCTCCCAATAAAGATATAAAAATACTATAAAGTCCCAATGAAAGGAAAACCCCTGTCCACAACCTACTGGCAAGAATCTTTTGAAGCGCGAAAGCAAGAAACAGGGATCCCATTGCCAGAGCTGGTATAAGGTATCGGGGTCCAAATGCCCATCCTCCCCATGGATCAATCCAGATCGAGTAGACGAAAAAAACTGTGATAATGGATAAAATTATCCATACCAATTTCTGGTTTTTTTTCAGTGCAGGCGCGATTCCCCAGAATGCAATCAAAAATACGGGTGAATACCATATGATTCCGCGGTCAAAACTGAAAAGAAGAACGTTTAATCCCTGTTCAATCCGTGAAGGATCAATCGCGAAAGAAATTTTAATATTATTTTGATTGGCTCTCCTGTAAATAGGTGTTCCCGCAGGTGAAATATTTTCTACTGAAGCTGCAGTTTGAGCAATGGTAAAAGGATTTCCCGTGGTTGCCTTGTTCATAAATCCAAAGAATAACAGGATGGGTACTA
>MFJL01000044.1:19198-54430 GCA_001779195.1 Candidatus Gottesmanbacteria bacterium RIFCSPHIGHO2_02_FULL_39_11 | reverse complement strand
AAAAAAAGAGACACACGAGCAGATCTTTCTTTTTTTTCATAGGTGACATTAGACATAAAAAATAACATTCCAAGAGGAAGGGCAATAATAGCGTTCGGATAGTCTGTTATCATAAGAAGACCGAAGAGAAACCAGATAATTGTATTTCTTATAAAAGTAGATTTGCATAGGAGAAGACGAATGATCCCAAGTAGAATTACTGTTGTAATAAGATGTTGGTATATGCTTGAGGTGTATGCCCATGCATTTGTCCCGAAAATAAAGAGAAACGCAGAGAGGAAACTTATTTGTCTATTTATCTTCAATACCGAACAAATCCGGATAATAAGAAAAAATGACAAAAAGCCAAATATGAGCACCAATAAGGAAGTAAAAAGTTGTGCAGCCTGAATCATGTCTCCTATCAGAAAGAAGGGAGTAGCAAGCAGGAGAAACCCAGGAGGGTACAACGAAACATAATGTCCATTTATGTATCCCAAATCCGGAACAACAATTCGCGCGACTTCCGTAGGCAATGTATATGAGTGATATTTCCATAAAGAAAGAAGCTGAGAGTATCGGTTTCTCTCGGGAGAAAGTTCAAACGGCTGTCCTGCGAACCGAAGATGATCATAAATGTACTCAGGTGACGGATTGCCGCGTGTTCCTTTAAGTGTTGTGAAAAGAAGAATAATTACACCTCCGATGATTACCTTTTCTAAAATAGGTGGTATTTTGATTTTTTTCATATATCAGAAATGGTGTGCAAAGAGCTGCCCGACGGATCCGTCTAATGATTCATGATACTCTACGGAATATCCCTGTTTTTTTAAGAATTGTGTAAGAAAAGCACCATTTTTTTGGTCCTTATCCAGATTGTGGCATTCCATACTGATTCGTTTTATTTTTTTGAAAAAAGGAAATGGCAAGTGATAAAAAATATCATATTCACTTCCTTCGATATCGATTTTCATAAAGTCGCAATATGTCAGGTGGTATTTTGCAAACAAATCAGGAAGAGAAATAGTATGAATCGTCACTGTTTCTTGGGAAAAGGATCCCATTAGAGAATGTGCTCTTTTATCAACACTAAGATATAAAAGGGAAAAGCCGCTTTCAGAACTACAAGCATACGGTAATGTTGTGACACGATCATCAAGTCTGTTAAGAGAGACGTTTTCTTTTAAAAGATTATAATTTTCTTTAGTCGGCTCAAGCGCAATTACTCGTCCGTTAGGATATTTCTTAAGAGCATATACCGTAAAAACACCCTCGGCCGCGCCCAAGTCTAAAATGACAGGTTTCTGTTCGGTAAGTCTGGTGATGTTATAATCATCTCTGAGAATGATCTCATGTATGGACCATTTGTCTGTCGAATTTGCTCTTAATTTAAATTTAGTACCGTCTTTTAATACTATGGTAACTTTTTTTCCGGGGGACATATAAAAATACTCACGTATAAAATCAGGCCAATTTATGATAGTGGAAAAAACAGATCCCGAAAGAATCATTTGAGACAGGTGTCTGACATTAATTAAAAAGTGCTGAAGTTTAGTAGGCATTAATTCCTCCAAAATAATGTGTTATCTAATTTTCCTTCTTTCTTCAGATGTGAAATTTCTGCAAGACGCGTGTAAGAACTTGAATAAAAATCTGTTTTAGTCAGATGTATGGTATTAAACCTATCAAAAAGCTCAATAATGCCTTTTTCTAAGGTCCAGGAACATGAAAATCTTGTAAGAAGCTTTTCCGCCTTTTCAAAATGTACTTTATAATTTCGTTTATCAACTTGTGCTAAATTTTTGGTGATGCGGCACTTAGGAAAAACCTCAGAGATTATTTCTGCGATTGATTTGATCTGGTAATTTCCCTTTTTGCTTCCTATATTAATTATTTGGTTATGGGTTATTTCACTGGGAGTTTTAAGAGCCGCAATTACAGCCCGGGAAACATCCTGTATATGTACAAACGGTCTCCAGGCAGTCCCATCAGACTCCATTTTTATTTCATGTGTCGTGAATGCCACTCCTGCCAAATTATTTACGGCAAGATCAAACCGCATCCTCGGACTGGCACCATAAACGGTTGCGTTGCGGAAGATAATCGGTGAAAAGTGCGAGTCTGAGTTTTTGAGTAAATAATTTTCATTTAGAACTTTGCATTTAGCATACATGGTCAGCGGGTGTGTTTCTGAGTCTTCATCTACATACTCATCATTTGCCCCGTATACACTGCAGGATGAAAAATATATAAAACGGCTCACTCCGGATTTTTTGCAGACGTCTATTAATTTTTTTGTTCCTTCGTGATTAATTAAATAAGTTAACTCAGGATTATTTTGTCCTAAGGGATCATTGGAAAGTTCAGCCAGGTGAATGACCGTATCAATTCCTTCCATGTCTTTTTCTTCAATATCTCTTATGTCTTTTCGTATGGTTCTTTTTAACTTTTTAGGTCCTGTGTAGAGGGAACCCCGGTTATAAAATCCTGTGTCGTAACCGACCGCGTCAAACCCTTCGTTTAACAGCGCGTCAGAAAGAATGGCTCCGATATATCCTTCATTTCCGGTTAATAAAATTTTCATGTTATTTCCACACCTTCCACGGAGCTTTTTTTTCATTCCACAATGTATCCAAAACAATCTTGTCCCGAAGTGTATCCATATTTTGCCAGTACCCCGTGTGTTTATAGGCGCTCAACTGTCCATCCTGAGCAAGTTTTTTGAGAGAATCCTGTTCCCAAATAGTTTTATCTCCCTCAATATAGTCAAAAATTCCCGGCTCCAGAACAAAATATCCTCCGTTTATCCATGCACCGTCTCCTTTTGGTTTTTCCTGAAAATGGGAAACTTTTGAATTCTTTTCAGGTAAAGTAAATGCCCCGAATCTTCCGGGAGGCTGGACAGCAGTAAGAGTTGCGAGTGTCTTTTGTGATTTATGAAATGAAATGAGAGTTTTGATATTAAGATCCGTCAGTCCGTCTCCATATGTGAGGCAAAACGGTTCACCCTCTACATGTCTTGACACTCTCTTTAACCGTCCTCCGGTCATCGTATCTTCTCCGGTATCAACCAGAGTTATCTTCCAGGGTTCTGATCTGTTTTGAAGAATTTCTACACTGTTTTTCCTTAGATCAAACATCACATCTGCATTCTGCAAAAAATATTGGGAAAAATAGTCCGTAATCATATGGCCCTTATATCCGAGACATACTATAAAATCATTAATTCCATAATGGGAATAAGTTTTCATGATATGCCAGAGAATTGGCCTCCCGCCTATCTCAACCATGGGTTTGGGACGAACGCCTGTCTCTTCTGATAACCGTGTCCCAAATCCCCCTGCCAGAATTACTGTTTTCATAAGGTATATAATTGTATCATAAAGCTTATAGTAATTGTTATAAAAAATACAGTGATTTTTTAAAATTGCATAAGATAAATTGTGTTTTATTTACTACCTGAGTAAGTATTGTTCCAAAAAGGAGTAAGATTATTGGGGAAAAAATGGTATTTGATGTAACTTATACACCTAAAAAGAAGATAAAGTATACAGTATACCGGGGTTCTTATAAATTCTGATACGAGTGCTCTTACAAAAAGGAGGTACGGGATTTTATACTCTGACCTAATTTCGTCAAAATAATTGGAAAGCTCTTTTTTGGAAAAAAGAAACCTTTCGCTCTGGCTAATTTGTTTGGATAACACATGAGGGGTTTGATTGTACACTACAGCGTCTTTTGCAAATTTGAATTTACCTCCTAATTTTTTGTTTTGAAAATAGAGGTATGCGTCTCCATTAATAAGATTGTTTGGAAATTCTATTTTTTTAAAAATATTCTTTCTTAAAGCAATACATCTTCCGTTTGCCATCAGGTAATTATCTCCATTGTTAAATTCAGTCCCGACATATCTGACAATTCTAAGTCCTACTTCAAGGATTTTATTTAACAAAGAAACTTTTGGAAAGGGAAGAATATCTGCGCCAACCATAGTTATCTCGGGAGATTTTTTAAATATACTAAGAATCTTAAAAAGAGCGTCAGGTGAGAACTGAACATCATCTTGGGTGAGAATTAATACTTCAGAATTAATTTTTTTAAAAATAATATTCATTTTCTCAGTCTGAGTGTGATTTCCCGGGATGAAAATAACCTCAGCTCCATTTTTTTTAAGAGAGTTCAAGATATGAGGCTTAACAGGACTTCTAGTATCTGAAACAACCAGTATTCTTGCTTTATCTAGATGAGTACTTTTGGAAACAGACTCAGTAGCATGTACCAAAAATTTATCAGGATTTCGAGTAGGAATCCCGATAGTAAAAGAAATATTATTCATTGCAGGGATACCCGCGATTATATTTAGTTTTCGACCGTTCTTTTTTAAGATCATAAATTAATTATACCGTTTATATGTTTGTAATAGTAATAAACCTATAACTTATCTATAACGGCTTATTATAACTCATAAAGTGTAGAACTCAAAATACGAAATAGAAGTGAACTTAAATTATACTTATTTCTTGGTCGGCCGGACATGAATATCAGTCACCTCAGACGTTTTGGGAAGTGTAAGAAGTAAGGTAATAAGATGAGCTATATCATCAGGCTGAATGAGGTTTTCCGGGTGGTAAGGCTGATTCGATTCTCTATGTAGCCTTTTCTGCATGGGGGTCGCGGTTCTTCCTAAATATACGCTTGTTACTCGGATTCCCCGGGGATTAATCGTTTTTCTTAGATCGTCCGCATCCTGTTTCAATTGTGATTTTGACTTGCTGTATTTCCCAAAACCCTCTTTTTCGCGTATGCCCGCAGATGAGTTGATAAAAATAATAATACTTTGACAGTCTGCCAAAGAAGGAAGCAAAAGTTGGGTTAAATGGGAAGGAGCTTCCGTATTTATTTGAAGCTGTTCCTTTTCCAGTTGAGGAGAGGCAGCGATCTGAACGTCACTGAAAATTATTCCTGCCGTATGGATAAGAGCATGAATTTTCGGATGAACGGCTGTAAGTTCTTTTGCCATCGCGTCAATGCAGGGTGGTTCCTTCAAATCCGCTGGATAGCATTCAATATGTTGATGAGGATAAGTATTTTTTCTTTTTTGTAATATGCTAAGTTTCAACCTCTCAAGTTTGTTCCCATCTTTTCCGGTAAGACACAGATTTGCTCCCCGGGAAGCTAAATCTTTTGCGATTGCTTCTCCTACTCCTCCATACGCGCCTGTGATGACTATTATTTGTTCGGTTAACATTTTTTAAGCAAGTAAATTTTTTCCAGAAGCTGTGCTGATTTTTCAATCTTCTCTATTTCTATTCCCGAGCGCAAGCTGACAAGAGAAAGAGGGGTACGTCCCTCAGATAAGGCCAGTGTCCAGAGACATGCCATATGTAAAGATGAAGGAATGGATTCATAGTATCCATGCCGGGAAAGCAGGGGTTCGGCAAAAGGATGCATATTTTTATAAAAGATCTGGGTATCAAATTCCTCTAAGGCATCGAGGATTATAGCATAAGAATCTTCAAGACTAGCTTGTGATATAAACTTCAGGTTATCGGCGCTTGTATGATACTCCGGATACTCTCCCCAGGGTGTTCTCATAAAACACCCGACAGGCAAATTAAATCCGGGACTATTGTACTGTCTCTCATCATACCCGTAGGGGAAATAATTAATAATGGAATGTTTCTTATTTCTTTCACTCAGAACTTTTTCAAATGCATAATCAATAACAGAGTTGCCAGAGAGAGTTTTTTTGTACGTAGGGGCTCCTTTATCTCCAATTCCGGCAAGCACGATTCCTCCCAAAATGTTTTTTATCTCTTTCTGATTTTTATTAAGCCACACGATTGCTCCTATGGTTCCCGGGGCAAAAATAAACCGGTAAGTATATTTATTTTTCCTCTTCAAAAGATATTTAGCCAGAAAAACAGATACCGCAACGGATGATAAATTATCATTAGCAAGGGAGGGATGACAGATATGAGAGGAGATGATAATTTCCTTTTCACTTTCACCTGGAATGATTAATTCTGCATATTTTAACGATCCTTTTGTGAGAGTCGAATCAATGCAAACTTCGTATATATCTTCAGTTAACCTATCGTAGACTTTTTGAGTTAAGCAAAATCCCCATGTTTTCTTATAATAAGAAGTTTTATAAGGAATCCAATCCGGTTTCTCAGGCAGGGTATGCAGACGTTTTTTAAGCTGGGTAAGTGATAATTTTCCATTAAATGGAGTTGAATATCCCACGATATGAAGATTATTTTCCTTGAAATCAACAACTTTTTCTCCTTTTGAATTTTTGATCCACGCATCCGTTATTGTCCACTCCTGAGGAACAGTCCAATCTAAAACTTTGTTACCCGTTGGTATTGAATGTATATAGATAGGTATATGTTTTTTAAGAATTTCAAGAGTCTGGGTAACTCCCGGTCCGGTTAATGACCGGTTAATTGGATATAGAGAAGAGATAAGACCGTATATCGAAGCGCCGATATTTTTTGAAATCATATATTACACTGCGTCTTTATCCGTAAAGTCAGGATACGAGGCATCTCTGGGATGGATAATGGTGGGTGCAATAGGCCAGAAAATTCCAAACGCGGGATCATTAAATCTTACTCCGCGGTATAAATCCGGTTGGTAGTCTGAACTGATCTGATAGAGTACCTGTGTATTATCCGAAAGAGTCAGAAAAGCATGAGCAACTCCTTTCGGAGCATAAAGAGATTTCAAATTTTCAGGGGTCAACTCGACCGCAAAATATTTTTTATATGAGGGAGAGGACTTTCTTATATCAACAATAACGTCATATATTTTTCCTTTAATGCAGCGTATTAACTTTACTTCCTGCTTGGGAGGAAGCTGGTAATGCAGGCCTCTTAATGTACCTTTCTTATTATTTTGAGAAACTGCCATTCTATCATACTCTGTTTCGAGGTTTTGTTTTTTAAATTCGTTTGAGTTTGAAAGGCTTGCAAAAAATCCTCTATCATCTGAAATGGGTTCAGATTCTATAATAAATGCATCGCGAATACTAGTTGGTATTATTTTCATAAGACAATTTCTACACTTGGAACGGGAATAATAAACCTGCCTCCCCATTCTCTTATAAAGGAAAGATCGTCAGTTATTTCATCTTTTAGATTCCACGGAAGGATAAGAACATAATTCGGTTTATCTTTTTTAATTATATCAGGATTAAAAATAGGAATCCGTGTTCCCGGCAGAAGATGATTCTGTTTGTGGGGATTGGCATCAACGGTGTAATCAATAAAATCTTTTCGTATCGAGGAGAAGTTTAGAAGGGTATTTCCTTTTGCGGGCGCTCCATATGCCGCGATTCTTTTTCCTTCTTTTTTGAGCTTATAGAGTAGATTTAAAAGATCTACCCGTATTTTTTGAGCACACTTAGAAATATTTCTATATCCTTTGTCCGATGTTATTCCGAATTCTTTTTCAATTTGAAGCATTCTATTTACATTGGAAGATACTTTATGAGTACGCGAATCTTTTTTACAGGCAAAAATCCTCATGGAACCTCCGTGTGTCGTGAGAGATTCAAAATCAAAAACTTTCAGTCCGTGAGTTTCAAGCGCTTTTTTTATGCTGTGAAGTGACCAGTAATAAAAATGCTCATGATAAATAGTATCAAACTGATTTTTTTTCAAAAGCTCATAGAGGTGTTGTACTTCAATTGTGAGTATACCTTCTTCTTTTAAAAGAATTGGAAAGCCGGACAGGAAGTCATTTATATCGGGTACATGTGCTGCTACGTTGTTGGCAATCATTATATCTGCCGTTATGCCTTCTTTTTTCATTTTTAATGCTAAATCTTTCCCAAAAAATTCTATCCGGGTAGGAATTCCTTTTTTTACGGCAACCTCTGCCGTATTTCGTGTCGGCTCAATTCCCAGAATGTCATAATTTTTCTCCTTGAAGTACTGGAGGAGATATCCGTCATTTGATGCTATTTCAATTATTTTGTGATTTTTGTTCAAATTGAACCTTTTAATCATCATCTCAACATACGTTTTGGCATGGAGAAGCCACGAGGAAGAAAAAGATGAAAAGTAGGGATAATGATCCGTAAATATTTCCTCTTCTTTTTTAAAAGTAGGTACCTGTGCCAAAAGGCAATCTTTACATAGATACATAGTTAACGGAAAAAAAGTCTCTCCTTTATATGCATCTTCAATGGCAATTAAATCGTTGGCAATTGGAGAAAGGCCTAAATCGATAACAATCGAATCAATCGGAGAATCACACAGCCTGCAGTGCAAATTGGAGTGAATATTTTTTTCCATAATCAGAGTATCCAATTATATCATATTTTAGCATTCTTTCCCGGAACTTGCAATCCTATATAAATATGTTATAATGCAAAACCTAATTATTAAATAGTATTAAATTTAATTTTTTATGGTAAAAATAATTTTTGGTTTGGCTGTATTATTCACCTCTTTTTTTATGTTTGTTAACTCCCCGCCAGTTTTAGCAGCTGCTCCTGATGGTTCCGGTCCCTGGGCAGATAGTGTGGTTTCAACCAATCAGGGACTTACTTTAAATGGGCAACCCGTATCTTCATTTTATCCGTTAAGAAGCAATCCTTCCTCAGCACTTGGTGTTGCTGAAAATGATACGACTGAAGGTAATTTTTATTCTTTAGGATTTGGCGGATCCATGGTGTTGCAGTTTGATAACCCTATAAGTAATGGTGTGGTGCTTGTAGAAGCAACTAATCCCGAATATCCCTTTGAACGGGTACAAGTAGAATTATCTGATGATAACCTGATATGGCATTATGCAGGAACAGTAGTTCAGGACGGATACGTTGCAATGCCTCGGACTGTCTCCTGCGCACGATATGTAAGGCTTACCGATATTAGTCATCCGGCTAATTTTGCCGACCCGGATGCGGATGGTTATGATGTAGACGGAGTAATGGCTACGGATGGTACTTCATGCGGAGGCTCAGGTGTAACGCCTTCTCCTACTCTAACCGGTACAATAGTCCCAACGCCAACTGATGTACCAGATGATAGTTCAGCATCCAGTAATGATGGTGGAAACAGGGGAGCACCGATTTGTCCGGATTTAAAGCCGGGAACCCCAACTTTAATTGCAGTTTCATATAAAAACTCAACAACTGCAGTTTTGGACTGGACAAAAGTTCCGGGAGCAAACAATTATATGATTTCATATGGTTTGCAGACCGGAAATTATATTTATGGAGTGGCCCAAACTGGGGATGTAACTCATTATGAAGTCGGAAATCTAGCACCCAATGTGAAATATTACTTTATTGTCTACGCGCTGAATAACTGTCAGCCTTCTGATCCGACAAGCGAACTCTCATCTGATCCCGGACCTATCACCGGATACGGAATCGGAGGAGCTGAACCTACTGTTCTTGCAGATACAGGAGATAGTGTGACGACTATTACAGATGTATCTGTTGGCACATTGGCAGCCATCTCTCTCGGATATCTTTTGAAGAAAAGATTTATATAAATCATCACTTGTCATGCTGAATTTACCTGTCTGCCGACAAGGCAGGTTTCAGCATCTGACTTTTTTAATGAAGACCCTGAAACAAGTTCAGGGTGACAAGTAAAATAACATTGTTACTCGGGACCAGTAATGGTCCCGGTTAGTATATATATGGTTAAAAAAATCCTGCCGTTTTTTATTATCCTATTCTCTATTTTTTATCTTTTTTTAAGGATCAATACTTCTATTTATTCCTATAAACCGGCTGTTGAGCCTCTTTGTAACCTGAATATCCCCCAAACCATTTCATTTTCAAATACTTCTGTTGTCTTAAAACTTAAAGCAGGAGAGGTAAAAGGAAATGATTGGACTACATACGATGATGCTGTTTCCTGGCATATTAATTCCGGTAGTAATCTTTGCGATAAAGGAAATATAGTAATGTGGGCTCATAACAGAAAGGGGCTTTTCGCAGAACTGTATAATGTGAGTACAGGTGAAATCGTAAGTGTTGCCGGAGAAGAGGGGATAAGAAAATACAGGATTGTTGATATCAGGGATGTAGTCTCTACAGACCTTACTTTGGTAAAAGTAGATGATGACAGGCTTACACTATATACATGCGACGGGTTTTTGGACAGCAAGAGAAGATTTGTAATTGCAAAACCTGTTTAATCCCTTTTTAAGGATAATAGATGACTTTAATCTTTTTTTCACTTGAATTTCCCGCCGGATCATATGCTTTTATGGTCAACTCATTATCTCCCTCTGACAGGGGATAGGCAAATCTGAATTGACCCTGGGTGTTTACCACTACCATTCTGTCATTTACCGTAATTCTGTTATCCGGATCAGTTATCCCGCTTACTATAGCCTGTTTTTTTTCTGATGAGAATTTATCTCCGTCATGCGGACTGTCTATATCAAGCTTCGGAGGCTTATTAAGATAGGAAACGGTAAAAGAGGAGGAAGGAGAACTTTCTTTATCATCTTTTATACTTTTAGCAGTTATGATGTTACTCCCTTCTTTAATAGGTAGGTTCAGAATAAAAAACTTGCCAATACTGTCTGTCTGTGCTTTTTTAGTCTCTTTATCATTTACGAAAACAACAACGGAGGCGTCTTTTTCTCCGTATCCTGAAAGAGCGATGGTTGCTGTATTGGTTGCCTCAGACAGGGGATCCAGAGACGGAGGAAAAAGAGCATTTTCAGAAACTGATACATTAACTGGAGTCTTATCTTTTCTAAATCCTGAGATAAATAAAATTGCCTGAGCAAATACAGGAACTCCGATAAAAATCATAAAAATTCCAAACCCGATCATCGCAGCTATAAAAAGTGCTGCTTTTTTATACAGTTTTCTTTCCTCAATTTTTATTCTGTGAGAAGATGTAGGCCGCATGTTTTTATTATACTACTTATTCTTTCAAAATTCGGACGGGTCCTCTGGTTTAACAGTCTAACGCGTAGAAATCTATCTAAATTACCGGATTTTGGTATACTTTAGGTTAATGAAAGTTCTGATTTTACTTGCCAGTATTATTTCATTACTTTTATTCAGCTTATTTTTCTATATTTGGTATCGGCTTCGTGTAAAACTTCATCTCCATGCGGCAAGCGATAAAAGACCGTTACCGGCCGGCTGGACGGCTAATACATTTTTTATCACTAACCGCGACGGAGGAAAAATTGCCTACTGGTATTTTCCGGTAACAGGTCCTAAAGCAATTGTCATTTTGATTCACGGATACAGTAATCCGGGGGGTAAAGCTCAAATGCTGGGGCACGCGGAGTATCTCCGCAACGCTGGGTATTCAACGGTACTACTGGATTTACGATCATACGGAGAGAGTAAGGGAAACAAAATAACATTAGGAGTTGCGGAATGGAAAGATGTTGAAGCTGTTTTTGATCACATAAAATCTCTTTCCGAAAATAAAGGCAAGAAAATAGGTTTTTTAGGCATTTCCATGGGAGGGACTACTGCCCTTACAACGGCAGGGGAAACAGGGAAAGGGGATTTTGTCATCGCTTCCGTTCCGTATGCAAATTTTTCCTCCCTTTTCCATTTTCAGATCAAAGCGGCCGGTCTTTCTCCGACTATCTTTTATCCGTTTATGAAAATAGCTGCATTTATAGAACTGGGAAGAGATTATGAGCGATTCTCCCCCTCTACGGTTATTAAAAATATCAAATCTCCCATTTTGTTAATTTCAGCAAAACAAGATGAGGAATTAAACTGGAAAGACGCGAAGAATTTGTATGAACTGGCAAATTCACCCAAGGAATATTGGGAAGCAGACAGCCTGCATGATGTTTTCAGTGCCCACCCGGCTGAATTTAAACAGCACGTCCTCTCTTTTCTTCAGAAATACGCTTTTTAGTTTTTGCTGTATTTCTTTTCACTGATCAGATTTGTGCAGGATTAATCAGTATATAAAGGGAATCAGCCTCCAGGATGTCTTTCTGTACGCTGCAAATTCCTTAAAATGCGCATTTAATAATACTTCTTCGTATTGAATTTTAAAAATAAAATTTATTACGAATAAAAAATAAACTCCGAACCGATATATTGAAAATGAATTAATTATGAGCACTCCGCAAAAAAGCATTTGGGATAAGTACATGGGATTTCTGATGTACCGGTATATGACGTCTTTAACCAACTCATTTGGTTTCCCGACATCCGGTACCCGGTAATATTTTGTTCTTCTCATTATAAGAACCTCCACCTGGAGGGTGGAAGTGAGTCCACACCTACTCTTGTATAAATCTTTTAAAATTCTCAGGTGCCGTTTTTGATACGCTACTCTTGAGTCCCTTTTAGGAATCCCCGCTTGGAAGCGTCTGAGCGTACAAGCGATTGCGGACAGAGAACCGATGTCTGCGGTTTATCCCAGTACTATGCAGCCGACAAAAAATAGAGCCGACGATCGGAATCGGACCGATGACCCGACACTTTACCTGCCCACAATGCTTGAGCCATTGTACCAAATTGCTCGAAGCTGTCGCCTCGCTTTGTTTTGCCGGAAAAATTTTAGTCGTCTTTTTCTATTGTGTTTTACGCTTGAAATTGATACAAACGTATAAGGATGAAAGATACAAAAATCGCAATTTTTGAGGGCAAGAAAATCCGCCGACAGTGGGATCAAGAAAATGAAAAGTGGTGGTTTTCAGTAGTTGATATAGTTGCTGTGCTTTCTGATAGTACAAATCCGCAGGTTTACTGGCGGGTGCTTAAAAAAAGACTGCTAGATGAAGGAGCAGATGAAACCGTTACAAAATGTAACGCTTTGAAAATGCTGGCAGCGGATGGAAAAATGCGTTTGACTGACATGGCAGACACCGAAACAATGCTTCGTATCATTCAGTCAATCCCGTCTCCGCAAGCTGAACCATTTAAACTTTGGCTTGCCCGGGTTGGTTATGAACGAATTGAAGAGGCAGAAGATCCGGAAAAAGTCATCCAAAGAGCCATGCATTTTTACTTAAAACGCGGGTACTCCAAAGATTGGGTAAACCAAAGACTAAAAAGCATTGAAGTCAGAAAAGAACTGACTGACGAGTGGGAAACTCGCGGAGTAAAGGGTAACAGTAAGTTTGCTATTTTGACTGACATCATCACTTTCGCCTGGGCAGGAATGAGGACAAAAGACTACAAGCAATTTAAAGGTTTAAAGAAAGAAAATTTGCGGGACAACATGACCAATTTGGAATTGGTGCTTAATATGTTGGCCGAAGCAACCACTACGGAAATTTCCAAGAAAGACGAACCGAAAAATTTCAATGAAAATCAGAGAGTAGCCAGAGAAGGCGGAGCCATTGCCGGATCAGCCAGGAGAAAAATTGAGAAAAGGACAGGCAAGAAAGTTGTTTCCAAACTGAATGCCAAAAATCTGGGGCTTTTAGGTGACGAAAACAAGAAATAAAACACTTTCAAAACCACTTGCATTTACTCTCAAAAGTTGGTTCAATGAGGAAAAAGGTCGGCTCGGACCTGAAAAAGGGTCGACAAGTCGGGACAAATTCTCTCTTTCGAAAAATAATTCCGATATGGAGCCGACGATCGGAATCGGACCGATGACCCACGCTTTACGAAAGCGTTGCTCTACCAACTGAGCTACGTCGGCGCTTGCTATGGTATTTTATCAGGAATGGCTATATATGAGAAGGATTGGAAGTATCAGGCGCTTACTACCATTTTTATGAAGTTTATGGCTTCTCTCTGATCTTTTTCCAGTTGGTTTTTTAGTTCATCAAATGAATTAAACTTCAAAACTCCCCGGATGTAATCATATATCCGAAACTGAATTTGCTGTCCGTATAATTCTTCATTAAATTCAAATAAGTGTATTTCTAAAGTAGTTTGAGTTTCATCAACTACTAACCGGGGACCATAGTAGAGCATTCCCCAGTGATTTTTATCCCGTACCCGCACCTGGGCGAGATATACTCCTTCTTTCTCTCCTTTTAACAGGGAAGGATTATCCAAATTTATTGTAGGAAACCCGATTTCTCTCCCTTTTTGGTTTCCTTTTATTACTTTTGATGTATACCAATTATTCATACGAGAGAAAAGAATATCAGCTCCTACAACCTGCGTCAAGCTTAATTTTTAGTCTTGTCTGCCCCTTGACAAGACATGACAATACGTTTTATTCTGAAATAAATAAAGATTATTGAATACAATTTATGAAAAACAAAGCCAAGAATTTCAGTATTGTAGTTTTATTGTTTATTGCAGTCGTATCTATGTTTGCCGGGGATGTAAAAGCTGAATCATACGGATGGAGTCCGCAAGTTGATTTTTCCAATCAGGGGCCGCCTAAGTGCACTGATTCACAGCCGGATAAAGCGCCTATTCTTCTGCAGCCAAATCATCCGGTTTTGCCTAAAAAAGCTAAAAACGGTGAAGTCGTCTTATACTGGCATAAAGTTCCGGGAGCCACGGGGTATAATATTTACTATGGGCTAACACCTAAAAACTATATCTATTCAGCTGTAAATATCGGGGATACAGGAAATTTTACCGTAGGCTATTTACCTAATAAAACCTTTTATTTCGCAGTTCAAGCCTTAAAGGGTTGTGCAGCAGGAGCATTATCTCAGGAATGGTCGGGAAGACCGGGAGGTGTAGGGTATAGCGCCAATAATTCTGTTTTGGGTCTCTCGTATAACGTAGTACCTGTAAGAAAACCGGTTGTAGAAGCCGAAGTAATGGGTGTGGATATAGAACCGCGGTTGGGGGATGCCAATCAGCAGGAAAATACAGTTGCTGTGGCATATGAGCCTCCTCCTCAGGAGATTCAACCCACGGCTATACCATCACCAGTAACACAACCGGTTAAGAAAACGAATCTGTGGCAAAACATCCTTTCGATATTTTTCAAAAAGTAATAGAAAGGTAAAAACCTCACTTAACAAAACTTCACCTGGCCCTTTATAATAAAGTCTGTTATGTCAATATTCAGACGCATGTCGCAAAGTAGGTTGGTGCGAGGAAGCCTATTTGTATTTATAGCCAACAACACGGCAAATTTTGGTAATTTCCTCTATAGTCTTTTTATGGGGAGAATGCTTACTCCGCATGCATTTGGAGACTTGGGGGCAACGCTTTCCATTTTAGCTATTTTTTCCATACCTCTTTCTGTTTTTCAGTTGCTGATGGTCAAGACGATCTCTTTCTATTGGGGGGGGAGAAAGACCGGTGTCGTAAAGCTCTTACTGCATGATTTAACCCCGAGACTTTTTCTCTTGGGTATTTTTCTGACAGCAATAACTATATTATTTGCCGGAAAGCTGAGTATTTTTCTCCAGTTGGAAAATGCACTTCCTCTTATCATTATTTCTTTAATCTTCGTGTTAAGTTTTTCTGCAACTCTTAATCGCGCCACTCTTCAGGGTACCCTGTCGTTTTCATACCTTTCGGCAAACAGTATTGTAGAGGTAATACTCAAACTGATTGTGTCAATACTTTTGGTCATATTGAATTTTGGACTGGTCGGAGCCATGATGGGTACTTTGATAGGGGCTGTAGGAGGGTATCTGCTTACTGTTCTCGAGCTTCGTATTTTATTCAGCAAATATGCATCAGAAGAGAACGTAAAGGCGCCGAAATGGCTAAATTGGAAGACTGCGTTGCCGGTGCTGTTGACGAGTCTTACCATAACCCTATTTTTTACCTCTGATATTATTTTGGTGAAGCATTTTTTTGCTCCGGATGTTGCCGGCGAATATGTTGCTTTGTCTACTGTCGGCAAGATTATATACTATCTTATTGGCCCGATTATAAGCGTAATGTTTCCTTTGGTATCCGGAAGAGCCGGTAACGGTACACCCTATATCATGCCCCTTTTGGGCACATTAGTATTCGCTTTGGGAATTTCATCCCTCTTAATATTCACCTATTTTCTGTTTCCGGGACTCATACTGTCGATTCTTTACGGCGGAAGATATGCCGGTGCAATTCCTTATATGGGTATATTTTCTTTTTTTATAACTTTGCTCTCGGTTAATTCAATTCTCACCTATTTTCTTCTTTCTATCTCTTCCGGTAAACCTATATATTTTCTTTTTTTAATTTCACTTCTCCAAAGTGTATTTATCTTCTTTATTCACAATTCCATCAGGGAGATAATTTGGATAAATATTTTCGTCAGTTTGTTATATTTTACTGCCGCTTCTTTTTTTGTTTGGCAGAAAGAAAAGAAGGTTTTGACTCATATACTTCTGAAAAATATTCATAGAAATATGATATGACTGATCAATTGGTTCATCGTAAGCTCTCGGTAATTGTTCCTGCCTATCATCAATCCAAAACTATAGTAAAGGATGTCAGAAGAATTGAAAAAGTACTCAGCCAAATTCGATATTCTTATGAAATTATCGTTGTGGTAGACGGATATGGTGATGGCACCTATAGAGCGGCAAAGCAAATGAAGTCTTTAAACGTAAAAGTGATGGTATACATGAAAAATCAGGGAAAAGGTCACGCAGTAAGATTGGGGATGGGGAAAGCCACAGGCGACTATGTAGCTTTTATCGATTCCGGTATGGAGATAGATCCCAATGGTATTTCCATGATTTTAGAACACATGGAATGGTATAACGCTGATGTGATTGTTGGGTCCAAGCGTCATCCTGCTTCGATTGTGAATTATCCTAGAGACCGTAGGATTTTGAGTTTTGGCTATCAAATGATAGTTCGGTTATTATTTCATCTGAGTGTTCGGGATACTCAGGCAGGGATTAAAATTTTCAGGAGAAAAGTTTTAGAAAAGATCTTACCCCGACTTCTTGTCAAAAAATATGCTTTTGATTTAGAGTTATTGGCTGTAGCCAAAAGACAAGGATTTAGAAGAATTTATGAAGCTCCTATAAAACTTAAATATAATTTTTCAGATATGATTCATTCTTCAACAATTCATGCGATTTTCAATATTTCACTAGACACGATGGCTATCTTTTATAGGCTCTATATTTTGCATTATTACGATGATAACGGAGGATGGAAGAAACTATGATCTCCATTATCATTCCTTTTAAAGAACCATCCGAATATCTTTATAAGTGCTTAAATTATTTGGAAAAACAAACCTTTAAAGACTACGAAGTAATTTTACTTCCGGATGAAAAAAAAGTTTTTAATTATCAGAAAGTTAAAGTGGCTGCAACCGGCAAGATCGGTCCTGCTGAGAAAAGGGATATGGGGGCAAAAAAATCTAATGGGGAGATATTAGCTTTTATAGACGACGATGCTTATCCTGATAAAAACTGGTTGAAGAATATGGTGAGTAACTTTGAGGGTTTGGAAGTTGCAGCTGTTGGAGGTCCCGGCGTAACTCCCCCGGATGTTTCATGGCGGGAACAGGCGTCAGGGTGGTTTTCAGCTTCTATTATAGGGGGCGGGCCTTATGTGTATCGGTTCCTGCCGTATAAAAAGCGTTTTGTAGATGATTACCCTTCCATGAATCTCGCCGTTTTAAAATCTGATTTTATCAAAGTTGGCGGTTTTGACTCAAACTTTTGGCCGGGAGAAGATACTAAACTATGTCTGGATCTGACCCACAAATTAGGTAAAAAAATTATCTATGATCCCAAAGTTTTGGTTTATCATCACCGCCGAAAGGTATGGATGTCTCACCTGCGGCAAAACGGAAATTATGGTCTTCACCGGGGTTATTTTGCAAAGACATTGCCAAAAACTTCCTTTCGTCTGGTTTATTTTCTACCTTCGTTTCTGGTACTAGGAATCTTTTTTGTACCCTTTGTTGTTATTCCATCTTATAGTTTGCTTTTAATTATCAATAGTCTTTGGATAACTGCTAAATCCGGAAGTTTATTTCAGGGCGCAATTTCTATCCCGGTTGTCTTTCTAACCCACTTTTGGTACGGACTCAGATTTATGCAGGGATTTTTGTTTGTAAGACACCTCAGACGTTAATTATTTTTGCTGTGAACCGTGAGATTAAACATGTGGTTGCGGACTCTTCTAATTGCCCGAACTCCATAAGTAAACAGAAACTGCCAGTCGCGTTTTCGAAATGAAGTCAGAAATAATAGTTGTCTCACAATAAACCTCGGATGAAAAGCGATTCCATACATTCTTTTAATAGCTTCATAATACCGCTCGTGGGGAATTGGAGTTTTCACAATTACCCGACTCATATCGAAATCGTCATAATTTTTAGTCAGTAAAACCTTTTGACTGATGCATTCTAAATGATACGGGGTAAAATCAAGCGGCGTACAAATAGTTACTTGAAGTGTTCTGGCAAGTCCTGCAAACATCAGTTTTTCTACAAACTTCACCGTTTTATCAAGCATTTCCTGGGTTTCCCAATAATATCCTACCATGATAGTCAGATGGGGGTGGAGTCCGTATTTTGTAAGCCATTTCAGAGACGGTATGATGTACTGATTTTGGTATCCTTTATTTAGGCGTCTTAATGTCTCATCACTTGCCGATTCAAGACCGATAAGTACAAAGCGGAAATTGGCTTTTGCCAGAAGTTTTATGGTTTCTTCATCCAGGTATTCAAACCGGGTATTAAAGCCAAAATAACATCCTTTCTTGTGGAGTCCCCGGTCGATAATTCCCTGAGCAAACTCCCTTGCATCAGACCCCCGGTACCAGACTCCCGAATCATCAAAAATTTCCTTGACATGATATTTATTTATCAGAATTTCGTATTCGTCTAAGCTTTTTTGCACGGACATTTTGGAGAAGGTAAATTCCGGTCCGTTATACCGGCAGAATGTACATTTACCAAACATACAGTCCCGTATGACACTCGTGGCGTAGGTGCCGGGAGTCTGCAGAAAATTTCCATTCTCATAAGCATAATTTTTCCACTCGACAAGGTCCCGATCTACTAAGGGTGATTTCTCAAGAGGCTCTACCTGACGGAATGCCCCGGTATCGCGTATTTTAGTTTTGTTTACCCGGATAGTGAGGCCCTCTATCTGGCAAGATACCCTCCAATCCGGGTTTTTCTCGATATAGGGAATGAGTTTGATAAGGGCAAAATCTATGTGATTGCTTTTTATTACGACATCAGTTGCTGATTTTTCCAGAGTTTCCTCCGGCCGTTTCATGGAATGGTATCCGGTCATAATAAAAATCGTTTTGGGCAGTTTTTTTCGAAGTTTATTCGTCACTTCCCAGTAAAATTTCATGACGGGAGTAGTACTTTCAAATACAACTACATCAGGCTGCCAGGAAACTAATTCGGCAAACCAGTTCTCTAAGCTTTTCAGTTGGGCGTTTCCGTCATCCCACCTCAGATCATATCCGAGGTTTCTTAGCCACGTTGCCCCTTGTGCCTGGATAATCGGCAAAAGATAAGTGGGAGTTTTGAAGAACTGGACGTTGCGGTTTTGGGACACCATGGCTTTTTGTCCACGTTTGTTGATAATTGGGGGATAGGAAATGGCGATCTTCATACGTTAAAAGAAAACTTCTGTAATGATATTACTCCCGTTTACTCCTTTTATTCTTAATATATCATAGACGTCATTGATCATTGCCCTATTGCCGCATAGATAGTAAAGGGTATCAAGAGGAATAGGTATTTTTTTTAAATAATCAGTTACCCGGCCGGAAAAGTCGCCGCCTTTTCCCCGTGATATGCAACTGACGTACCTGCCTTTTCCATAATCCTGTTTATCATATTGTTCCGAATCAAAACGAATTCCATGGATAATCCGATAATCGATTTTAGGATAGGATTTTACGTAAGAATGAAATGGAGCAATTCCTGTTCCGGATGCTACAAAAATATATTTTCCTATCTTAGCAGGTTTTTTTATAGTAAATGTGCCGTAAGCTCCGTCTAAAGTTACCTCTTCTCCGGGTGTTAGCTGGCTCAGGCCAACAGATACAGCTCCTCCATTAATTTTTCTTATGAGAAACTCGAGATAAGTATCCTTAGTACCGGAATAGGTGGAATATTCCCTATTTACGGCACTTCCGACAAGTCCGATATTCACGCATTGACCGGGGATAAATTTGAATTTGTTGCGTTCGATTCTGAGAATATAGGTTGATTCAGTCAGGATGCGGATGCTTAATACTTTGGCCGTCTGAATTATATTCATATCTTATTTTACGAAACATTGCCCGTTTTTAAAATGGGCATTTGGGACTAGGGAAAGACTGAGCTTTCACTTCATACATATACCGAGTAAAATAAGTAGATATGGTTAATTACCTCTCGATTGATTTTGAATCATGGGCATATCCTAATTTACCGGAATTCATAACCCTGACTAGTGAAAAACGGAAGATTTTGGATAAAGGCTTTGTCAGGGAGTCAGCGGAGAAAATTCTTAAGATTTTGGATAAATATAAAGTAAAAATAACCTTTTTTATACTAGGAGAATTATACGAATGGTACCCGGATGTATTTGATGCAATGGCAAAAGAAGGTCATGAATTAGCCTATCATACCCACCGGCATGAGAGCTTAACCGGCCAAAAAGTCTTAACTGATTCATTAAGGGGATCGAACAGATTTATTGAAAAGTTTCACCCGTGCGGATTTCGTGCACCGGAAATAATAATGCAAAAAGAATATCTTGAAATATTAAAAAAACATGGTTTCACTTATGATTCATCTATCTATGGTCCTTACTCTTTCAAGAGGACGTATGGACAGATACAGGAGGTGCCCGTTTCCACCTACCCGTTAATCGGTAAACCGCAAATGATGTTTCCAAGAAGTTTAAGTGCGAAACTGCTTTTCACGGAGCCTCCTGTCGGATCCGGCTACTTAATTGCTGCTTTCGGCAGGACAATAGGAAAGATATATTCTTTAATCAATAAACAGGGCAGTCCGTTTGTAGCTTTTATACATAATTGGCAGATAGTTCCTCCTTCACATGCCTTATTTCCTGATGCGAAATATATCCTGATGCACCCCCTATATATTCCGTATATGAAAAATTGTCAGAGTGTCTTTGAATATCTTCTTTCTAATTTTGAAATATCAAAAATGCAAAATATTCTTAAATCCTGATTATGAGTTCTCAGCAAAAATATTGGGACAATAAAATTAAAATTTGGAGCGATTCTTCCTACCGCCGCAGGAATGGCCAATTTAACCTGATTGAGTATATAGCCGGTTTTTTCAGAGGTCCAATAAACGGCAGACTACTTATAGCGTATAAATTTTTATGTCCTTTAGTTAAGGATAAAATACTTGCCGATTTCGGCTGCGGGACGGGGGAATTTTGTTTCCGCATCTTAAGATGTAAACCTCAGAGAATAATCGGCATGGACATATCCTCAGTTGCAGTGAAGGAAGCCTCACGGAAAGCTGCTTCCCAAGGTATATCGAAGAATTTGTTTTTTATTCAAAAAGATATAGCCAAAAGCAATCTTCCCTACTTCAATTATGCTGTAGGACTTGGTTTTATTGATTATTTATCAGAGGAAGAACTGAAACTACTTTTTAAAAAGCTGAAAGGCAAAAAATTCTTTTTCTCTTTTCCGGAAAAAAAATTATCCCTGATAAACTTTTTTCATCTTATCTATCTGAAGCTACAAAACTGTCCGGGTGCATATAAATACTCCAAAGAGGAATTTAAAAGAATCATACCTGCTGATATGCCCTATCATTTTTACGAAGAAGATAGAATGCAGTTTCTCACGAATTTATAGAAGATATAAAGATTTAAGATGATAAAAAATTCTGTTTCTGTCGTAATTACTACCAAAAACGAAGAGAAAAACATCGGGAGATGCCTGGAATCAATAAAAAACCAAACGTATCCGGAACAGAAAATAGAAATTATTGTTGTCGATAATAATTCGACAGATAAGACAGTGGAAATTGCAAAGACATATACGGATTCTGTTTTTAACAAAGGCCCGGAACGTTCAGCTCAAAGAAATTTCGGAATAAAAAAGGCAAAGGGAAACTATGTCATGTTTCTTGATGCCGATATGAGCTTATCTCCGAAACTGATAGAGGATTGTGTGGAACGGATAAGCGACGGCATTTTTGCCGGTCTCTACATTCCTGAGATTATGACCGGCAATTCCTTTTGGGGGAAAGTCAGGAATTTTGAAAGAAGTTTTTATAACGGAACGGTTATCGATTGCGTAAGATTTTTTCCTAAAAAAATATGGCAAGAACTGGGAGGTTTCGATGAGTCTTTAATAGCCGCTGAAGATTGGGATCTGGATAGAAGATTAGCAGCGATAGGAAAAACAACAGTCACCGCGTCCGTCTTGTTCCATAGCGAGAGAAACTTTAGTTTTAAGAAATACCTTAAGAAAAAGGCATATTACGCGCAGGATATTTTAAAATATATTAAAAAATGGGGCAGGGATGATCCCATTATCCGTAAACAGCTGGGTTTGAAGTACAGGTATTTTGATGTTTTTACGGAAAACGGAAAATGGAAAAAATGGATACGATACCCTCATTTTATGTTTGCGGTGTTCGTGCTTAAATTTCTTGTCGGAGCGAATTATTCCCTAATCCGGATTGCCGGACGATTAAAAAACGAGGAGCATAGGTTATAATCTGAAAATGATAAACGTCACCAAAACTGATTTACCGAGTCTAAGCATATACAACAAATATCTTAAAAAAATATGGCTGTCCGGCTGGGTGACAAACAACGGAGAACATGTTCAATTACTAACCTCACAGCTGTCAAAATATTTGGGTGTAAAAAACATTTCATTAGTTGCCAATGGTACGTTAGCTCTTCAGTTATCCATAAAAGCTTTGGATCTTCACGGTGAGATTATTACAACTCCGTTTACCTTTGCCGCAACCACAAACGCAATTTTATGGGGGGGTGCAGTCCCCGTTTTTGCCGATATAAATCCGCATACGTTTAACTTAAGTCCGGAAGATGCAGAGAAAAAAATTACAAAAAAAACTTCCGCTATTCTGGCAGTGCATGTATATGGCAATCCCTGTGATGTTGTTAGACTGGAAACTATAGGCAGGAAATATAAAATCAGAATCATATATGACGCAGCCCACGCGTTTGGCGTCCACTATAACGGGAAACCAATTCTAAGATACGGGGATATCTCCACGCTAAGCTTTCACGCGACTAAAATATTTCACACGATAGAAGGAGGAGCTGTTATTGCCAGGGATCAAAAAATATCAGAGAAGCTTGAATTGTTAAAAGATTTTGGCATTCTTTCAGAGGAAAGAATAACTCTGCCGGGTATAAACGCTAAGATGAACGAATTCCAGGCTGTCATGGGTCTGTGTAATTTAAAAGCAGTAGATAAAAATATCTCGTTGCGAGAAAAAATTTATAATAGATATGTGAAAGAACTGGGAGATATTCCTTCACTCAAATTTCAAAAATTGACTGCTTCTTTATATAACTATTCCTATATGCCGGTTTGTTTTAGTAGTAAGAAAACACGGGATCGGGTTTTTAAATATCTACTCAATCATCATATTAAAGCAAGGAAGTATTTTTATCCGCTGACCTCGGATTTTGACTTTATTTACAAGAATTCTGTTGCAAAAAAAGCTGCAGGTGATCTAAGAGTTGCAAAGGATATCGCCAACAGTATTCTTTGTCTGCCGATTTATTCTACTTTATCGCTTAGCATAGTTGATAAAATAATCACATTGATAAAAAAAGCTGTTACGAAGTAGTAAAACTATGAAAGTTAAAAAAATATGTTTATTACTGGATGAACCTAAAATAATGAAGTGGGTAGCTCTGGCGCTTCAAAAAGCCGTATCGGAAAATAATATTTCTATCCCTCTAGTAATCATCAAAAAAGTGCATGTTAAAGACTATGATTTATCTTTTCAAAAAAAATTTATACAAAAAATAATTACTCTGATAAGAGACATTATCGGATGGCAGATAGAATTAGCTGAAAGAATATCAATCAATAATTTGAGTTTATTTAATAAAAGTGAAATTTATTACAGTTCTGCTATCAAATCAGGAAAACACGGTACCGCTTTACCCGAAGAAACTATAAAGAAAATTAAAACTAAGAAGATTGATCTTGTCTTCCGGCGCGGTTTTGGCATATTACAGGGTGAAATATTAAGATGTACCCCGGCAGGTGTTTTAAGTTACCACACAGGAGATTTAAGAAAATATCGCGGTTTCTCTTCTACTTTGGAAGCATATTTACACAACGAAAAATACATAAATATATCAGTTCAAAAATTAAATGAGGGACTGGATAAAGGCAGCTTGTTTTATGAAGAACGTGCTGATATCAGAAATTGTCATTCTTACGAAGAAGTTGCAAAATTAATAAGTAAACTTCTTATCCCTACATTTTCCAAATCTATAGAAAAAATAAATTCACCGGGATTTAAGATTATTAAACTTTCAAGCTTTGGAAAACATTACGGTATACCTAGAATAAGGGATTTTCCTATTCTCTGCATCAGATATTTCTTTACTGAAATTAAACGAAAATTTATTAGTACTCAAGCAAAAAAAACGAGAGTTTGTTTCATTTGTTCGTCTAGGAAAGGGAGAGTGGAAAAAATAGAAGTAATTTTAAAAGATGAATATGCTGAAGTAGTTCGATGTTCTAACTGCGGTATGCTTTACAACAACTCTCTTGATTTTGTCGAATCAGAAGTTAAAGACGTCTATTCAGATGAAGATTATGGTCACTATAAATTGAAAGATATAAAAGAGCGCGAAGAGAATCGTGCGGTATTGAAAAAATATAAAATCGGACTGATCAAAAAGTTCCTTCGGGAGTCTTCAAATAAGACTTTTTTGGATATCGGCTGTTCCACAGGAGATCTTCTTCAATTAGCGCAAAAGGAAGGCTTCCGTGTTTTTGGAGTAGAGGTTTCAGAAAATGCCTGTAGAATTGCACGGGAAAAGGGTTTTCCTTTGAAAATGTTTCACGGAGAGCTCACCTGTGCAGGATATCCCGATGATTTTTTTGACGTTATCAATATAGATGCTGTTTTAGTAGATATCAAAAACCCAAATATTTTTATGAAGGAAGTCAGAAGAATATTAAAGCCTGACGGATATCTTTTTATAGGAGACAACGAAAATAGTCACTTATTATTGGAAAATTTCATCTATAAACTTTTTTTTCATAAAATAAAAGAATACAAATACTGGTTGAATTTCTTTACGTTAGCAAGTTTTACTCAATTCATGAAAAAGCAAAAATTTAATATAGTTTCCTTAAAAACCCTGTGCTATTCTGATAAGATTTTTCAAGACTATATGCCTTCAGCGCTCAAACGCAATAAGCTTATTAAGATCTCGCTTCTTGTCTTAAGATTCACTAAAATTGACCGTTTTGCAGGGTTTTACAGACTTTTTGAAGCAGTTCTTACAAAGTAAATCTGATATGAAGAAGATATTGATTATTTTTAACATTTCTTTCCGAAATAAATTAAGCGGTGTATCCGGTAATGAAATTCGTCTTGCAGAAATAGTGAGGAATTGGAGTTTATCAGGTTACCAGATACATCTGTGGTCTGGTTTGGCTGGTAAAGAGCTTTTTGATGGGTATAAAATCAAGTACTTTTTTCACAAAAGTTTCACTCTCAAAGTAGATAATCAGAATAAAAGTACCTATATTCTCTTGATATCAAGACTCATTTTTCCTCCCAAGTCATTATGGAAATTTAAAGGCATTGTGTATACTCCGACTGAGGGTTTTACCAATGTTTTTCCTGCTGCCTTTTTAAAAATAATAAATAAGGATAAGATTAAGTGGGCTTGCGTCGTCCACTGGCTGCCTCCACTGGTTTGGTGGAAGAGACGCTCCAATTTTTTTTTCGCGCTTGCCTTTTTACTTTTGCAAAGAAGCGGATTCTTTTTAGTAAAGAGGCTTGCGGATATAATATTGCCGGTTTCAGAAAGCACGGCTAATCAACTCAAAGATGTAGGTATCCAAAAAGCCAGGTATAAAACGGTATTATGCGGAGTAAATTTCGATAAAATTCAGCAATTTACCGAGAGTATTAACCAAGAGCAATATGAAGCCGTTTGTATAAAAAGATTAGAGGAAGGCAAAGGAATGCTTGATCTGGTAGATATTTGGAGAATGGTTGTTCATAAGATAAAAACTGCCCGCCTAATCATAATAGGTACTGGTCCTCTCGAGGCTGAGATGAAAAAGAAAATTAGAGAATTTAAACTCGAAAAAAATATTTTTCTGAGAGGTCTAATATTAGATCAGAAAAAAAAGTTTTCTGAGTTAAAGAAAAGCAAACTTTTTGTTTTACCAAGCTACGAGGAGAATTGGGCTATTGTAATAGGAGAAGCCATGGCCTGTGGCTTGCCTGTTTTAGCTTACAATCTGCCGGAACTGGTTATGGTTTGGAAGAAAAACTTCGTTCATATTCCTATTGGGGATAAAGATTTTTTTGCTGGAGAAATAATTAAATATTTAAGTAATAGAAATCTATCAATTTCTCAAGGTAAAATGGGATTTAAATACGTAAAACAATTTGATTGGAAAAAGATAGCTCTGCAAGAGATAAAATTTATTGAAAATTCATGAAAATCTGCATTATTCTTGGTACCAGACCCGAGATTATAAAAATGAGTTCCCTTATTCGGGAGTGTGAGAAGCGTAAAACCGACTTTTTTATTTTACATACCAACCAGCATTATTCTGCAAATCTTGATAAAGTTTTTTTTGAAGAGCTGAAGCTCCCTCAACCGCGATACAATTTAAAAGTAGGCTCCGCTACACATGCTATTCAGACTGCAAAGCTCCTGATCGGAATAGAGGAAGTACTTTTAAGAGAAGCGCCGGATGTTGCTGTTGTTGAAGGCGACACCAACACTGTTCTGGCAGGAGCTCTTGCTGCTTCAAAACTTCACATTAAAGTCGCTCATATCGAAGCAGGACTGCGTTCTTATTCTAGGCGAATGCCGGAAGAAATAAATAGAATTATTACAGATCATATTTCCGATTTTTTATTTGCGCCTACTGATAAAGCAAGAAGTATCTTGTTAGATGAGGGTATACCACAAAACAAAATTTATGTTACAGGAAATACTGTGGTTGATGCTGTTTATCAGAATCTTATTCTGGCGAAAAAGAGATCAAAAATATTGGAAAATTACGGATTAGCAAAAACGAAATATTTTTTAGTCACAGTCCATCGGGAGGAAAATGCAAATGATAAAAAAAGGCTAATAGGTATATTGAGTGGTTTGAAATTAGTCGCTAAAAAGTATAATTTTCCTGCTGTTTGTCCCATCCATCCAAGAACACGAAAAAAAATACAGGAATTCAAATTGACCGTTGATTCAGCAATTCGAATGATTAATCCCGTCGGATATTTGGATTTTCTGACTTTGGAGGTTAATGCCAAGCTTATTCTGACTGATTCCGGAGGCATACAAGAAGAAAGCTGTATTCTCCAGATTCCCTGTGTTACGTTAAGGAATAATACGGAAAGGCCGGAAACGATAGAAGCAGGAGGCAATATATTAGCAGGCGTCTCTCCGAATGGTATTCTTGATTCGGTAGATAAGATGCTGAAAAAGAAAAAGACCTGGAAACACCCGTTTGGGAACGGCTTAGCGGGAAAAACGATTCTGGATAAACTTGAAGAAATAAAACTTTTATGAGAAAAAAATTAATCCCGGTTTTCTTTATATCTGCTATTTTATTATTGGCTTGTGTAACTTTTTTATGGTTTAAAAAAGACCATCTGATTTATGCTGGAGATTTTAAACCTCCTTTCCGCCCCGTGAATGAATTGGTAAACGATTTATACGTCTGGGACCGATTTGTAGGAAACGGACTGGGAATACCGTCCAAAGGTATAGCAGAGGTTTTCCCCTATGAATTATTAGTTGCATTTGGAAGTATGGTAGGTTTATCTCTTTTTACGCTGGAAAAAATATTTTTTTACCTTATCCTGTCCATTTCCGGACTGACCATGTTTTTTCTGGTTAGGTATGCTTTTCGTAGCAGCAAAACGCATGATCTTGCTGCTTTTGTTGCATCACTTTTTTACATGTTTAATACGTATACTCTCTTTTTCAAATGGCCAAACCAGCTTCAGTCTATGTTTGCATATATTTTCCTGCCTCTTAGTCTGTTGTTCTATATGAAAGGTTTGGAATCTCGTAAGGGATTATTATATGCTTTTGCCGGAGCTATCACTTTTTTCCTTGTAGCTCCTTCATCTACTACTCCTACCTATCCATTGTTGATATTTATTGTCCTTTTTTTCTATTTTATTTTTCATAATTTATTATACTGGGACAGAAATAAATTCAAACACTCCCTATTATTTACTTTTCAATTCATTTTGCTTGTTGTTTTTTTAAACGCTTGGCTTGTATTCCCTTATATACATGATATAAGCCGAGAGTATAAAGACACTTTTAAAGTCACCTCCGGTATTAAAAGCTTTGGTGAAACAACAGAAGTAAATAGTCTGGATACAAGTTTTTTTAATATTTTTAGACTCATGGGGTTTTGGGCACTGAAAGACCAATGGCAAGGAGACCCTTACTACCCGGGGGTTTTCCAGAAATACCTTTCTGTTCCTTTAGAACTTATATCTCTGACGGTTCCCTTAATACTCTTTATTTCTTTTTTTATGAAGAAAATAGAGAGAAAAATAAAAGGTCTCCTGCTTTTTTTTTCTTTTCTTTCATTAATGGCACTTTTTCTTGTAAAAGGCGTTCATGAGCCGTTTGGACAATTCAATAGATGGCTTTTTTTCTCCATTCCCGGATTTAGCATGTTTCGCTCACAGTACGAAAAATTCGGAACCGTTCTTGTATTTGGATATTCCATTCTTTTCGGGTGGACTATTTCCCATATGTATATCAAGGTTGAAAATAAAGGCGGGAAGATAGTAAGCATATTTTTTCTTTTCTTAGTCTTTATTATCTTTTTTATAATCAATGCGTTACCATTTTGGACAGGAGACATAATACAAGGCGAAAGGGGAATTTTAAAATCGAAGCATATAAAAATTCCTGAAGATTACTTTATTGCCGGAGATTGGCTTCAGAAAGAAAAAAAATCAGGCAGAATAATTCTTTTTCCATTCACTCCTGACGGAAGTAAGGGAACAAGTCATTTTTGGGGATACGGTACTGATTTTATGCTTTCAAGGATTTTCAACTATCCCACCATGGTAACTCTTCCCTTCGGCTTAACGGATTATACGTATGATGATCTCAATGTATTGTTAAAAGTTTTTCCACTTTTCAACATCAGCTATATAGTAACCGATAGCAGCAGGGACAGCAATTCTTTCCTCTACTCCAGCCTTAAAAAAATTGAAACGCAGACGGATGATCATAAAATAAAACGTGTGAAGGAATTAAGCTATCTTAAATTTTATAAAATTGATCCCTCTCTTTCTGTTCCCTATATATATACACCGAAGAAAATTTTCTTTTCTGAAGAGACGTCTGATCATTTGCTCCAGGTGGCTTCGCAGCTGGATTATGGAGTTTCATCCGCTATTTATTTTTCCAAAGATAATTCAGGAAAAGAAAAAAAGGAAATCCTTCCGGAAGAGTTTGCCGAACAGCCGATATTAGAATATAAGTCAGTTAACCCAACCAAATTAAGAATAAGAGTTCATCAGGCAAAGAGTGTTTTCCCTCTTATTTTTTCTGAGTCTTATGATAACGGATGGAAAGCATACATAGTAAATCCAATCCGCCAACCGGCGGACAAAATCCAAAATCCAAAAATAAATCTGGAAAATTATAAACCTGAAGAAAGAAATCTTGAAGATCAGGCAAATAAGAATGAGCTGGAAGGTTTTCTGGACAAAGGATGGGTATCTGCTTTAGAGGGCAGCAAAAATAGGATTGACTTTATATCCAAGAATTTTCAGTATACAATACAAAATAATAATTTACCCGACGGATTCTTATTGGAAACATGGTTTAGAAAATTATTAGATGAGAAGAATCATCTGAAAGTAAATGGTTTTGCCAATAGCTGGATAATTGATCCTAATGATCTATGTTCACAGAAAAAGAATCCAAAAACATCAAATCTGTGTCTAAAAAACTCAGACGGGAGTTATGAAATTGAATTAGTCATAGAATATTGGCCTCAACGGCTAGTCTATGGCGGCACTGCCGTTTCGATTCTTACACTGATTATTGCATCGGTTTATCTTATAAAGTTGAAATCTTCTCGCTTACTGTGATTAAAAAAGTTTTAATTCTAACATTTGTTTTCAGGCCGAATGTAGGAGGCGCAGAAACATACGCCAATGAGCTGACGGAGGCACTCAGAAAGCGAAACTATTTCGTCTATGTTTTGACCTACCAGCCCATTTCCGGCAATCAAAAAGGAGAATCCTTAGAAAAAGGAAAAAATCTGGAAATACGGCGTTTCCAGTGGATAGGAGATAATTGGTTTCACAAGCTTGAAAAATATCCTCTGTTTCTGTTTGCCTATATAACTCCTTATTTATTCATCCGTTCTTTCTGGTGGATGCTGTGGAATCATAAGAAAATTGATGTTATTGATGCACAGGGGCTTAATAGTTCTTTCATCGCCGTTATCTTCAGATATTTATTCAGGAAGCGTGCGGTAGCAAGTATTATGTCTCTGTATGATTTTCAGCCCGGCTCCCTTTTTGCGAGAGTGGTTTCATGGACACTTTCCCGCGCAGACCACGTAATCGCCGAAAGTGAGGCGTCTAAAAAAGAATTAGTGGGAATCGGCATTCCGGAAAATAAGATAACTACCTTTGTAGAATGGGTCGATCTGGATATGTTTAAACCGTTAAATAAAAAGCTGGCAAAAAGGAATTTGAATCTTCCGTCCAATTTTATCGTTTTGTTTGTTGCACGAGCTATAAAAATAAAAGGAGCCGATATAGTGATAGACGCATCAAAAAGGCTGCAAAAAATGGATATCACTTTTGTTTTTATTTCCAGGGACGGGCCGATGGTTGATGTTTTAAGAAACGAGAGTAAAAATAGCAGGAATATACTGTTTATCGAAGGGATGGAGTATGAAAAATTACGGGAATATTATGCCGCGGCAGATGTGTTTGTTATCCCGTCCCGGTATTCTGAAAATGCCGCACGAACTGTTGTAGAATCTTTTGCGTGCGGAACTCCTGTAATAGGTTCAAACTTGGGAGCGATTCCTTCCCTTATGGATAAATCTGTTGGATTTTTGGTTAATCCTGAACCGGTTGAAATTGGTAATGCAATTAAAAAGCTGTATCATGACAAAGTTTTACTCAATCAGATGACAAAATCATCTAGACTGTATGCATTGAAAAAATTCAGCGAAAAAAATGTAACGGCTATTGTAAATTGCTACTGAAATTTTAATAAATTTTAAAGAAAGGATTTTTAAAAAAATTCTCTTATGAATCATAATACCAGGCAGGAAAAATATTGGAATAAGGAAGCATATGATATAGCCCGTACAAAAATGACTGTGCCAGCAATAATAGAGCTTGAAAACTTTTTTAATTTTATTAATTTGCTCGGAAAAACAAAAATACTGGATGTGGGATGCGGCGGAGGGAGGCTGACCATCCCTCTACTGAAAAAAGGGTACGAAGTGACGGGTACCGAGATAGCGGAAAAAAATATAACGGAGATTGCACATATAGCAAGAAAAGAAAATTTAATAAAAAACTTGACACTGAAGAAAACCAGTTTGGAAAAACCGGAATTCAGAAATAAATTTGATATCGCAATTTGCTGCAATATAATTCATCATCTGAATCCTGATACCAAGCTTTTGATTATGAAGAATATCCATTCTGCATTAAAAAGAGGAGGTAAGATTGCAATTATTGAGCCAAACCCCTTTTGTCTTTTATACTATCCCTGGTATTTACTTAAGGAAATAACCGGAACAGATACAGGCAGATGGGAAGTGGAGAAGGAGTTTTTAAACAGCACTCCGAAAAAACTGAAGAATTTACTTCATCTTAGCGGCTTCAAAAATATTATCCTGGAAAGATATGCCGTTATTCCATCCCGGGTCGGTACTATTATTCCTCCGATTATATCTCTGAACAAATTATTGGTCAAAACTCCCCTAATAAAAAATTTCTCGGCTTTTATCTGGATAAAAGCGGACAAATCATAACGATATGAAAAAACGAAGAACAAACGATTTTATGATAGCCGTATTCAGGATAGTAGCGGATCCATTCGTTACGGTACTGTCAAAATCAACTATCACGCCAAATCAAATCACTTTTTTGAATTTTATAATTTTTACGCCGATTCTGGCTTACTTATTTTTTCTTGGGGGATTTTGGAATAATATGTTGGCCTTGTTTATTATCGTAATCAACACTTTTTTTGATGTTTTAGACGGAGGATTAGCAAGGAAAAAAAATATGCAGTCTAAGTTAGGTGAATGGATGGAAAACGGTTTTGATCCCCTGACTCAAATGATCATTCTTTTTAGCATTACGCTTCATATCCTCATACAGTATAGCGGTGAGAACTGGAAGTATTTGGCTTTGCTTCCATTATTGGGACAGTCGATGGCGAATATGCTGGGGCAGAAATTAAACTCTGAATTTGGACTAGACTTTGCCGCAGGAAATGAGCAGCTTTATAAATTATTCACATACAGAAAATCGTTCGCTGATAATTTTCTTAAAAATATGCTTATCCCCTCTAATCTTATTTATTCTGTATTTTTTACCGCCAAATATTATTTACTTATAGGAATATTTTTTAATATACTGCACGTCACCTATATTATATTCGGTTTTTTCATCTTGCTGCGGCTCCTATTTTTATATCTGATATTTTCTCTTTATTATTCCAACTTAAAACTAGAAAATAAGTACGCAACCTTTAAGTTTCTTAGAAAGTATAAAAGATGATCAAGAAGGGAAATAAAAAAATCGCTTACAGTTTTTTAATCGGAGATCTTCTGCATTATGGACATTTGAAAATGCTGGAAACAGCAAGAAAGAGTGCCGATTTCCATATATGCGGTGTGATAAGCGATGACGTTGCAAAGAAATGGACCTCTCCGCTTCTCAGTTCATGTGAGGAAAGAAAAGCAGTACTACAAAAAATCTTATATGTAGATCAGGTGATGATTCAGGATTCGATGGATCCTACAGAAAATCTTAAAATTATTCACAAGAAGTATCCTAATGCAAAAATTCTTTTGGTCCAAAGTCATTTGCTGTGGGGAGATATACTCGGTTCAGATGTCATTAAGCAAATCAGCGGAGAGATTGTCCCCCACAAATACTTCCCGAATTTATCACGGGAAAATATTGCCAAGAAGTTTTTTAATTCTTTTATAGAAGAAAGAAAGCTTTCTGATTATTCCTTCAACTCTATCAAAATAGGAAATATGGATTTATTGCAGAAGCACTTTTCTACAAAAGCAAACACGCTAAAAAAATTGAAAACACAGCTCAAGAAAGCGGTAATTGAAAAGGAATTTGTATTTATTCTGGCAGATTGGAAAAAAGATAAAGAAAGAATTCTGGATAAAATAAGCGATTTATTTAAAGACAAAAAAATTGTTATTAGAAGCTCAAGTCTGAATGAGGATTCAGTCGCATATTCCAACGCAGGGCATTATAAAAGTATTTTGGATATTCATTCAAAAAACAGAAGTGCAGTTACTGACGGTATTACCGAGGTAATTGAGAGCTACAAAAAAAATGAAGGGTTCTCGGACAGGGATCAGATTTTGGTGCAGGAGCAGACCGGAGATGTAAAGGTAAGCGGGGTTGTATTTACCCGAAATCTTGGGACCAATACGCCCTATTACCTCATAAATTATGATGAAATGGGAAAGAAGACAGACGCAGTAACCGGGGGAATGGCGAATAAGAAAGTGGAAATAGCGCGTGATCTGCCTCTTCATGAAATAAACCGGGAGTGGCAGGAGTTTATATCCGTCATCAAAGAAATAGAACTATTTTTTTCCGGTGTTGCACTCGATATTGAGTTCGCAATTAAAAAGAACAATCAGATTGTTATCTTCCAGGTCCGACCCCTTGCGGCCAACTCCAGATTCCTGTCAATCGATGATGACTTGGTGAGGAAAAGCATCGCGGAATGCCGAAAAAGTTATACCGATATTAAAAACGGAAAAAACATGTTGACCAAAGAGCTTATTCTTAGCGATATGGCTTTTTGGAATCCGGCTGAGCTGATTGGAGACAGACCTAATTATTTAGATTACTCGCTTCTCAACTATTTGATACTGAAATCCAACTGGAACAGCGCTTTGGTACCTCTGGGATACACCAAAGTAACGGAAGGATTGATGGTAAACATCGGAAACAAGCCGTATATAAATACATGCTATTCATTTTTGAGTCTTCTGCCTGAAGATATTCCTGGTTATTTAAAAAAGAAACTTTTAGTGTTTTATAATGAGAAGCTTAAAAAAAATCCCCAGCTGCATGACAAAATTGAATTTGAAATCGCGTACAATTGCTATACGTTTGATTTTGAAGAAAGAATAAGAGAGCTTATGGATAAATTCAGTTCTAAAGAGATTGATTTATTAAAAAAATCCTTACTTAGACTTACCAATTACGTATTAATACACTCTGACGACTTTTTTGATACGGACGATAAGGATATAAAAGAGCTTGGGCAAAAATACACCGTGATCAGAAAGCAGTTGAGACTGGCGAAAAATTGGAGGGATAAATTGTATTTTATTGACCGGTTAATTGACGATTGCCGGAAATTAGGAACTTTTCAGTTTTCGCAAGCTGCCAGGATGGCTTTTTTCGGGAATGCTCTCCTTAGAAGCCTTAAACATCTTGGTATAATTTCCCCTGTTGAATTTGATTTCTTTATGTCTTCGATATCCACCGTTGCAACAGATTTAGATATGGATTTTATTAAGCTTAGAAAGAAACAAATCAAAATAGGGAGTTTTCTTGAGAAATACGGCCATCTAAGGCCGGGAACTTTTGACATTACTAAATTACCGTACAGCAAAAACGCATCTTATCTTGTTTCAAATTCCGATATGATTCATATTTCAGATAAAAAGGCGGACACAGGGAGAATCGATCAAATCAGTAGAAAATTAGATGCTCATGTTATAACCAAAATATCCAAAGCGTGTAGTTTCCATAAAATAAATTCAGACGGGGAAAAACTTTTAAAGTTTATCAAAAGATCTATTGAAGCGCGGGAATTATATAAATTTACTTTTACTAAAAATATCAGTTTGGCCCTCGAGTTATTGGCTGAAGTCGGGGAAGAATTAGGCTTTAACAGATCTGACCTCTCTCACCTCGATTTATCTTCCTTTTTGAATCAGAGGAATGAGGAGAT
>MFJL01000044.1:3879-19175 GCA_001779195.1 Candidatus Gottesmanbacteria bacterium RIFCSPHIGHO2_02_FULL_39_11 | reverse complement strand
GCCCCCGATAGTTTTTTCTGACAAGGATTTTGTTACTGTCTCATCAATTGCTTCTGCTCCCAATTTCATTACGGATCAGACAGTAGAAGGAAAAGCCGTTATTCTTGATAAAGAGGAGCAAAATAAGCCTTTGACAGACAGAATTGTAATTCTGGAGAAAGCAGATCCGGGATATGACTGGATATTTACAAAAAATATAAAAGCGCTGATCACAAAATATGGAGGAGCCGGTTCTCATATGGCGATACGATGCGCAGAATTCGGAATACCTGCTGCTGTCGGCTGCGGCGATGTAATTTTTTCGAATATTACTACAGCAAGAAGAATACAGCTCGACTGTAAAAATAAAAAAATTAATTGGGATTAACTTATGAACGTGATTGTCACTCAACGCCATATACAAAATGATAAAGCCGGCTGGATCGACAGCTTGGAGAATAACTATATTAAGTATTTTTCCTCCTTCGGGTTAACTGTATTTCCTTTACCAAACGTCTGTTCCGATATCACCTGCTTTGTAGATGCGGTCAAGCCTTTGGGAGTTATTTTAAGCGGGGGAGGAGATGTTGATGCAAAACGGTACGGGCAGAAGAATTTAAAAACTCATGCTGTTTCTACCTATAGGGATGATACGGAATCGAAACTGCTTCACCTGTCTATTTCCCGGAATATACCGGTTCTCGGGATATGCAGAGGCATGCAATTTATAAATGTATTTTTCAAAGGGAAGCTGATTGAAATAAATAATAGTACCTCACCTCTTATACATTCTCCCAATGTCAGACATAAAATCGAATTAATAGATCAGAAACTGATACATCTTTATCTCAAAAATGAATGTATAACCAATTCTTATCATAATAAGGGGATTCTGGAAAATACAGTTGGAGAAAATATCAACCCCTTTTCACTATATAGGGATATAGGCCTAGTTGAAGGACTCTATCATGAAAAATATCCGATTGCCGGCATCCAGTGGCATCCTGAAAGAAATAAATCGTGTACCAGGTTAGACGAGATACTGATTAATTCGTTTATCAAACGCGAACTTTATTGGAAAATTTAATTTATGAAAGCCATTATTCTTGCAGCCGGTTCCGGAACCAGAATGGGTAACTATGCACAGGATATTCCCAAAGGGATGCTCACGTTTGCAGGTCATACCCTGATTGAACGGCAAATTCGTTTGTTTCAAAATGCGGGCATCAAGGAAATAATTATCGTAACAGGGTATAAAAGTCAGAAAATCAAATATAAAGGAGTCGCCTATTATCATAACCAAAATTATAAGTCAACAAATATGATAGAAACATTAGTATGTGCGGAAAAGGAATTAAATACGGATCTCGTTGTTTCATACTCAGACATTCTATATAGAGGAGAACTTCTTAAAGCAGTTACACACAATTCAGGAGATATTATCGTTGCAGCAGATAAAGACTGGCGGAAATATTGGATGATGAGATATGGTACTACAGAGACTGATCTGGAAACCCTTACCGTTTCAGAAAACGGAAAAATAAGCGAAATCGGCAAACCGGTTAGATCACCAAAAGGAATAAAATACCGTTATATCGGTCTGTTAAAGTTTTCACAAAAAGGGATTAAGCAATTGCTGGGTTATTATCATTCTAAAAAAGCAAAGAACGAGAAGTGGAAACAGTCAGGCAATATGTTTTTAAAAGGCTATATGACGGATATGCTTCACGAACTCATTGAGTCAAAAATGGATATTCAAGCTGAAATAACAAAAGGAAATTGGTTTGAGTTTGATACGTCGAAAGACTACGAGCTTGCTTTGAAGCTATATAACACAGGAAAAATATCATTTTTGGAATAATATCATGCAACCCATTGATGCAAAAGAAGAAAAAAAGATAAAAAATATTCTAAACTACTCCTATATTAAAATAGACCTTTCCCTCTGTAGCGGTCAGTTTTTTCAGGAAAGAAAAACACTCGCTGATAAGCTTCAGATTGACAGTGATAGTCCGGAAAACTTTAATAATTTTAAAGTTGATCAAATCGCTGACTATCTTCCGGAAGGTCTCTTTAAGAGAAAAGTAAAAGAAAAGTCAAAACGGTATCCTGATATAGATATCAGGAATGTTTTAATAAAAATATTACAAAATATGATGCAAAAAAATAATATAGGTAAAAAAGACTGGACTGTTTTATTTTTCCTGCAGAAGAAATTTGAAGTCAGCCGCAAAATATATCAGAAGTATGATTCTTCAATGAATAAAAAAAGTAATTCCTATGATGATATTGAAATATATTCCCTGCTGGCAATCATTTTCAGCCTATGCTTTATAAAAACAAAAAAATGGAATTTATTAAACAGCGTGTTCAAACTTAATGATCTAATTCTTAAGTCCGGATGGCGTATATCCCGTTCCCAAAAACAATTGGTTTATATTTCTCTTATTCTTGAAAAAGGTATCCTTAAAAATTTATATGAGCTATAAGCTGATAAATATCGGGTTAATCTATTATCCGTCAGTAAGAGTTATTGCATATTTTAATGTTTTTGAGAAATTAGGTTTAGTGCCGAGCGAGATAATACTGATGAAAGGCGAAATTCCTCACATAGAGGAAATTAGAAAAGAAGATAAGAAATATGATTACTCCAATACGTTTTTCAACGTGGATCTAGATATTAAGAAATATTTTAAAAATGCTGGAACGAAGATCTTCACTATAGACGGAACCGGCATCAACGATGTCAGCGTAAAACATGCACTTAAAAAATGCAGAAATAAGTATTTTATATTTTCAGGAGGAGGCACTCTGGATGGTGATTTTTTTAATATGGACAAAGAATTTATTCATGTACATCCGGGGCTTCTACCCAGTTTTCGCGGCAGTACCTGCTTCTATTATAGCCTGCTTGCAGATTATTCATTAGCGTCGACAGGATTTATTATGGAAAAAAAGATTGATACCGGAAAAATATTAGATTATTCCCGTTTCCGGTTAAACTATAAAATCGCGCAATCAGAAAACTTTTACATGGATTACATTCTGGATCCCTATATACGTGCGGTGACCCTTAAAAAAATTTTGTTAACGTTTATAACCTATGGAGAATTTCATCCAAAACCTCAGCTCCATACCGATAAGCCGTCTTATTATGTAATGCATCCAATATTAAGATGTATTACAATGCAAAAAATCAATAAAAATTATAACCGTAATTCCGCCAGAGGCATTATTGAGATTTAAAAGGGAGACTTATGGTTCAAGACAAATATTATGATAATTCGAAGAACTCCGTTTTTTCCTATCTAGAGTTTGGTGCGATCAACACGTTTCTAGGAAAAAAGGAAATTTGGGATTTTCGAGTTCATCAGAAAGCGTATGACTGGCTTATGCTTGCACGCTATGCAAATGATTTAGTTGCTTATATGGATATGATGCAGATGACAGAAGACAACAGGTCTCTGGAAGCGATTTCAGATTTATATACAAAAGAAGTTCATCACCAGAATGATGCCTCGTTAAACCTCGGAAAACTAATCGCATTATATACTGTTATGGATAATTCAAACCGAAGTTCCGGCGATTTATCATTTTTTGAATTAGGACAGACAATTTTTGGATGTATTGAAGGTATGGAGTTTTACCAGAAATTTCTAAAATACATGAATATAAATACTCCTTTTCTTAATTTAAAGAAATTGAATTGGTACGGGGTCGATATTTCTCAATTCTTTAATAAGCTTTCTACCTTAATGCACCAGAAATATAAAATTTTCACTTCGGATAAAATGACAGTAATAAAAGAGAAAAAAGATGTTTTTTTTGCGAAAGGTGTAACTCTTCTGTATGCGATCCGATCGGCACAGGACCTCTTAGATATTTTAGAAAAAAGCAGAATATCCATTTTCGATTACTCTTTCTCAATGGGCAAAATACAGGATGAAGCTATCGGTACAGGGAAGATGGTACGATACTTTGATTTTATGAGTTTTTATAATAAATATGCAAAAGGCAGAAAAAGAATGTACGTTCGGAAAAATAAATCCAGTTATTCCAGCAGGACAAAACGAATTTTTGTCGATTGCGTATATGGAGAAGAAAAGCTCTGTAACACATTTATAGATTTAGATACAGAAATTCGTTTTAAACTGGCATTAAAATTGACAGCTAATTCTGCTGTTGTGAATTTGCTTGATTGCAAGAAGGATGAAAAAACGGAATGGATTCCTATAAAAGAATTCATTGACTCTATATCACTTTAGAGTCGCTGACAGTCTGAACCGCGCGCCATTTACATGTGGTTGAAGGTAGGGAAGAATAGGAGTAAGATTTATTTTAAAAGTAGAATATTAAACTAAATTGTTTCATAATGATTATTAAATTAAAAAAAATTGGCTTTGATTCAAATAAAAAGAATAACGGAACAGAGGAATTAATGGATAGTATAGCTGAAAACAAAAAGAAAGTTATTTCAGTCGGCATAATTCTAGCAACGGTTATAGCTGGCATATTTCTTTTGATGGCCAAAAAGAGTACGTTATTTTCCAGAAAAGACTATGCGGGTACTCCCCTCTCTTCAGTTCAGCTGAAGTTTACCGAAAAAAACTACAAGCTCGATCATTCTTCCTATGATGCTGGCGCCGTAATAAAGATTGCGTATTTTGAGAAAAACGAGAATTGGCAGGGACAGCATGATTTTGACTCTGATATTGCTATTGAGGGAGAATCATCTCTTCTTCTGGAGTCCCGGGATAACCAAAAAGCAGAAAGCTATCTTGAGGAAAAGTTTAACCTTTCCAGTTACGAGATATTTAAATTGGCCGTTTATCTGGAAACAGACCCTTCTGATCTTGAATCTGTCCGGCTTTATTTTGCGAATAAAGACAAAACCGCCTATTTTGTTTACCCGATTACCAATCTGGTGAAGGGATGGAATTACTTAAAGATTCCTAAAATGAAATTCTCTTCGGTAAACGCTTCAAAAGAAAGTATAGCAAAATCCAAACCAATAAATAATGAGGCTACAAGCGGTTCAAGTCCTAAAGACGGCAGTCTATTAAACTGGGATAAAGTTGAGAGGGTCGGATTGGAAGTTACCTCCCGGTCAAATGTCACCTCTACTGTTAATTTTGATGACTTAAGAGGGTTATCTTCTGAGGATTATCTGGATGGTTGGCTGACAACCGGTCCTCTATTTCTTGATTTGATAAAATCTCCTGAGGATAATGTCACTTTACAGGGGAAAAATATCGGAGCATCGGTAGCTCTTATAAAAAAACTTGCCGGAGTATCTAATTTTACCTTTAAAGCAAAGCTGGTTCCCATGAAAGTAAACGCCAGAAGCGGGTTTTTTATAAGAGGTAATTATAAAACTAGTCAGGGATATTTTTTTATGATCGACGGAGTGGGCGGCAATCGCTGGCAGATTCTTAAAAACGGGTTAGTAGATGAGAAAGATGCCCAAACGATATTGAAAAACGGAGTAATTAATAATTTTGCGGTAGACGATAATCAGCCGTTGTGGTTGAAAGTTGAAGCCAGAGGCGATAATATGAAATTTTATCTTTCTACGGACGGTAAATCCTATACTAAACTGGGCGAAATAAATGATTCAGAATTTAAACAGGGAGGAGTAGGTATTGCCGTATACGACAGCGGAGTTACCTTATTTGATGATTTTGAATTTCAGCAATAGAAATAGTGTAAACTAGAGAAGTGAACGTATTAAACCCTGCCAAAATTGCCGTCATTTGTTTTATTTTTCTTCTTGTTCTTTATCTTATTTCCGGTCTGGATCTGGCTGTCTCTTTAACGCTTGCGGCCTGCGTATTTCTTTTTAATCTTCCTTCTGTCTGGTTGTTTCTTTCCTCTTTTGCCGTATTTGGGCTTTTTCTGGTTTTTAATTTCCTTTCTCTTAACCTTGATTTTATAGCAGACCTCTCACTTTCTTCGTATCTTCTTTTTGCAGTAGCCATAGTTTTATATTTTAGGGAAGGACAGAAAAATAAATGGTTTATTAAACTGCCGTTTTCCAAAGAAGTTGAAGTAAGTTCTATTAATTTGTTAAAGATAGGGGGAATATTGGCGATTATTTTTCTTATCTATCCGCTGACAAATGCGTATATTGCAGCAATTACCGGTTATATTGTTTTTTGCCTGGTGTTCAAAAAAGCGCATGGTAAATACGCAATAGCCGCCGCACTTTTTTTTCTTGTCGCATCTGCGTTTTTGCTTATCTCTGGGAAAGATAAAATTGCGGAAGAATCAGCTGTTTTTACATATTATTTTCTGGTAATAGGAGTACTTCAGGAAGTGGTAGATTTTATTAGAAACCCGCAAGCGGTAGAGGAGGAAGAAAAAACCGGAAAAATCAAGTTGCATAGCGAAAAATTGAAATCCTTTACGGATAAAGTTGAGATATCCGGGAAAAATTTCCATAAGCTTATTATAATAGGTTCCATCTCACTGGTAATCTCTTTTATCCTTGTGTATGTCTTTTTGACGTATTTAGGTAATCGCACTTTTTCCTTACCTAAAATATCTTTTACCGCTACTAAAAAAGTTAAGCCGACAGTTACACCTTCTTTTACACCCACTCCTACGCTGACCTTTGCAGAGGTAACCGCAAGGCTAAAATTAAAAAAAGATGAAGTGAAGTTAGCTGTGGAAAATGGTACCGAAATTACAGGTCTGGCCGCTTCAACAGCAGCGATACTAAGAGAAGATGGGTTTAAGGATATAACTGTCGGTAATGCAGAGAGGCAAGACTACAAAAATTGGGAACTCACTCTCAAACAAAGAGATGGGATCGTGGTAGAATATCTAAAATACCTGTTAAATCTTACGACAGTCGATACTAAAGAGGCAACAACCGGAGCAGAATATGACGTGCAGCTAACAATCGGAGAAAAGAAATGAAACAAATCGAGAAAGTTTTCCCTATATTTTTATTTGCTTTATTGTCCCTTATTATCATTGCCCCGCTTCTTACACCTGGTTATATTTTGACGCTGGACCAAGTCACAGCCGGGAAAACAGCTTTTCCATCCTGGATGTCACCGGCATTTTTATTCGGAAGTGTAATGGCATTTCTTAATTTATTCCTGCCCTCGTATTTTCTGCAAAAGATCATTTTATTCCTTATCTTCTTTTTGGCAGGCTTGAGTATGTATTATTTTCTGCCGGGGAAATTAGGTTCTATCAGATATTTTGGTGGTACTTTTTATGCAATTAATCCGTTTTTTTATGAAAGGGTGATGGCCGGACACTGGAATCTGCTTTTGGGATACGCTGTTTTGCCTTTTATTATTTCTTCTACGCTGCAGTTTCTGGAAAACCCCAGCAAGAAAAAAGCTTTTATCCTGGCAGTTTTAACAACAATCCTGTTTTCTGTTGTTGTGCATTTCATTTTGATCTTTATGTCTTTTTTTGCAGTTTTGTCAGTAATATTTTTAATTTTTAACCAAAATAGACTGTCTTCTATATTAAAATATTCGGCAGTTTTTCTTTTATTTGTATTTCTTTTGAATATCAATTGGCTGTTACTCTCATTTATCGGTAGAGGAAATTTAGCCTTGACTATCAGTCAGTTTTCCCGTGCGGATCTGATAATTTTTCAAAGTGTTGCGGATAAAAATTTTGGTCTTATAGTTAACCTTGCCTCAGGATACGGTTTTTGGCCTGAAGTATATGATTATTTTATTTCACCTAAAAACGTAAATATTTTTTGGCCGGTGATTTCAGCCGCAATTATTCTTATTTCCGTATACGGGTTCGTCCGGTTAGTGAAAGAAAAGGAAAAAAAGCGTTTTCCTTTAGTAATTGCCTTAATCGTTTTTTTTCTTTTATCGCTTAATTTTGCCGGTGGTATCGCTCTTCGCTCATTTGCAGATACTGCTTTTACCCTTTATGATAAAGTTCCTTTTTTACGCGGATTTCGGGAACCGCAGAAACTGATAGGCATCGTGATGCTATGTTACGCATTCTTTGGCAGCATGGGTATTTATTATTTAGGAAAAAAAGTCGCCCGGATAGGAAAACTGGTTATCACCGGTATATTTATTATTCTCCCTTTTGTCTATACCCCAACCTTTTTTGGCTCATTTTGGGGACAGCTTAGACCTGTTTTATACCCTTCATCCTGGGAGAAAGTCAATCAGACTTTAAAAGAAGATACAGGTGATTTTTTAACCGTTTTTTTCCCCTGGCATCAATATATGAGGTTTAAGTTTACCAATAATATGGTGGTTGCCAATCCTGCTTCTTATTATTTTGATAAACCCATTCTTTCTGCTCAAAATTATGAAACTAAATATCTCGATACTCACGATGTTAGAATGGAAGCGCTGCATGTTGACGGACTTCTGAGTATAGAAAAAAATAAGGTCAATCTGCTGGGTGATCCGGTTCATAGAAAGATAGCGTGGGGAGAGGATCTTGCGCTTATAAACGTAAAATACATAATTCTTGCCAAAGAAAAGGATCAGAAATTATATCGGTTTTTAGATAGATCTGAAGGTCTTGAAAAAATATTTGAGGATGATAATTTAATCCTTTATAAAAATAATCGTTGGTCTTTGGACAGTAATAAAGAAACGCAACCTCTAGAAGAATATACGGAAGAGGATTTAGTCGGGTTGGACAAAACATGACTCAGAAACAAGCTTTTGAAATGCTTCGGCTCGGATACACGATGCTTATTACCGGATCTCCGGGAAGCGGAAAAACTCATCTACTCAATAAATTCATAAAACATCTGAAAAAATATAAGGTACCGGTTGGAATTACGGCAACTACTGGGATTGCAGCAACTCATATCGGAGGAACAACGCTTGATTCTTGGAGCGGAATAGGCCTAGCTGAGGAATTAACGGACCCACAGATTTACGAAATTACTCAAAAAAAATATATCAAAGAACGGCTGTTAAAAACAAAAGTTGTGATAATTGATGAGGTTTCCATGCTTTCCTCAGGTAAAGTTGACCTCCTAAACCGGCTGCTTCAAGAAGCCCAAAGAAATCAAAACCCGTTCGGGGGAGTGCAGATGGTTTTTTGCGGAGACTTTTTTCAGCTTCCTCCTGTTGCTGATGACCGGAATAATCCTCCCTATGCTTTCAAATCAAAAATCTGGAATTCTATGGATCTTCATGTTGCCTATCTTACGGAGACTCACCGGCAGGAGATGGGAGATTTTTTAAGAGTGCTTAATTCTATCAGGTCTAATACCGTAGGTGATGCCGAATATAAAATACTTAGAGTTTGCGTGAGCCGTGAATTTCCAAGAGGAGTTGTCCCCACGCGTCTGTATACCCATAATATAGATGTTGATGCGATAAACAAAAGAGAGCTTGAGAAGATTAATTCAAATGTTTTTTCATTTGAAATGGAAGTAAGCGGCATTCCTACACTTGTACAATCTCTTAAAAATAACTGTTTGGCACCGGAGCATCTGGAACTTAAAAAAGGAGCAGTTGTTATGTTTGTCAGAAACAACCTCAGAGAGGGATACATAAATGGAACTATGGGACGGGTAACTGGGTTTGACAGCGGAGGGCCTATAGTAGAGACGTTTGACAGGAGAAAAATTCATGTTAAGAATTTGACATGGAGTATAGAAGAAGACGGACGCATAAAGGCGTCCGTCACCCAGTTTCCTCTACGGCTGGCTTGGGCTATTACCGTCCATAAAAGTCAGGGGATGACGCTAAGTGCTGCAGAGGTCGATCTTTCTAAATCATTTCTTTTAGGAATGGGATATGTCGCGCTTTCCCGTCTTCGCAATTTGGAAAGCTTAAAGATTTTGGGTCTTAATGAAATTGCTTTATCGGTTAGTCCGGAAATCGCAGCCATTGACCGTTTTATACAGGAGAAGTCAAAAGAAGAGGAAGAAGAACTATCCCAGCTTGGAGTTATCACACGATTCTTCCGGAAAAGAAATGTTATGTACCACTTGACCAGTTAATTTTTTTCGATTTCTCATGATATTCTTTAGACTGTCAGAAAGATGCTTTTCACGAATTTTCCAGATATTTTCACGATTTAGCGCCTTATAACAATCTCAGATTTTGCGACTGGCTATCTTTTTACTGCCGGTGTTATTTACCTGGAAAATTAAAACCATACAATAGGGAGACTTCAGCTGATAGAAAAGGTGTTCGTAATTATGATATATAATCTATAGCTTGCGCAATTCCCCAGCGCCCGTTGTCTTAAAAGGTTTATAATTATAGGTTATGATTCTAAAACAGGTGAAAAGAAACAAAGGTAAAATAAATATAAAAAGCTTCCAGAATATAGTATGGGAATATTACAGGGAAAAGAAAAGAAATCTGCCGTGGAGAAATACGGCAAATCCGTATCATATTTTTGTTTCAGAGGTCATGCTTCAGCAAACTCAGGTAGCAAAGGTTATTCCCAAGTACAAAATATTTATAAAAAAATTTCCGACATTTGAAAAACTGGCAAAATCCCGATTTTCTGATGTTTTATTTTTTTGGAAGGGTTTGGGGTATAATAGACGTTGTCGCAACTTGCTAGAAGCATCTAGCATAATTTATGGCACTTATAACGGACGAGTGCCAAAATCTGTCGAAGCGCTGGATTTGCTTCCTGGGATAGGCCAAGTGACTGCCAGTTCCATCTATGTTTTTGTTTTTGACGAGCCGAAGGTGTTTATCGAGACAAATATCCGCCGGGTTTTCATTCATCACTTTTTTAAAGACAAAAAAGGGGTTGATGACAAACTAATTTATCCTCTTGTGGAACAAACATTGCCGATAAACCATCCCCGTGATTGGTACTATGCCCTTATGGACTATGGGACATACTTAGGAAAGACATTTCCCAATCCAAACCGTCAGAGTAAGCATTATACCATACAATCCAAATTTACTGGGTCCTCCAGACAAGTGCGGGGGCAGATATTGGATATCCTCTTAACAGAGAAAAAAATAACCGTTAAGAAGCTTGAAAATCAGATAACCGGGAACCGGGATTTTTTTCAGAAGGCATTGGGAGAGCTTGTCAAAGAAAAACTCGTGGAAAGAGAAAAAGACATCGTGAAAATAAGAGATTGATGAATAACTGCAAGTTTTAACTCGCCTTCGCGGAATTCTCGTCGATTGGTTAGATCGCGGGATGCAGAGATATTTTTCCGCCCTGCCTCGCCGGCAGGCAGGTTCGGACGGGTTTGGAGTTCACGGACGAAGCGCATTATTAAGATTCCCCGACGGTAAGGTCGTGGGAGCTTCAATAATTCCATTAACTTTTATTCCTCCTAAAGATCTAGTTCTTACATAGTCCTACGAAATATCATCCAATTTGAGCTGGTCACCGTACTTTGCTCGAACCTGAGAGATCTTCTTACACCTGATGTTGCGCTCCAACTTCAAGCTCTCAAAGAGCATATGAACATTGTCAGCTTCCTTTAGCAATTCTTGAAATAACTTAACACTTCGGCGGGCACCATTCTTCTTCTAGACTGAGCATATTCAACATCAAGCCTCAGGGATTCAATTGTTCTTTTCCTAATTCCTTGAAGATTTTCTGGAGTTGTACTAGGAAATTCTTCACTATTCAGCCCAATTTGTCCTTGAACAAAAAGCCGCCCCATAAAGTAATCATTTAGCTCTTCGTCACTAAACATATCAATATGAGGCACGTTGTCAGGAATGTCTGGAGGAGTGCCCATAAAATCTTCTTTTGTACGAGCTAGCGGTGCTAATCTTTCAGGCATATTTTGATATAGATTTTATCACTTAATGTAATTTCCTGTTTATTTCTGTCCCATCTAGAGCGGGATAGGGGAATCGGACCCCCTTCTCATCCTTGGGAAGGATGCATACTACCAGTGTACTAATCCCGCGATGAACCTCTCTAATTTACCAGGAAAAGGTAGGATAGGCAAGGGAAGGAACAATCGGATAGCAATAAAGAAAAGCTGGAGATTTAATATTGATTAACAGAAATTGGGAACGCCGATTCTCACTGACATAAAAATATCCTATTTTAAGGCTCTGTATTAGGCATTATGGTATTACGAACCTGTTTCCGGCATGAATAAGCTGCGGGTTAGCCAAGCGGTTGGCCTGTGCGATTTTAGGCCATGCAAAGCCGTCAGCATATACCTGGACTGCAATTCCCCATAAGGTGTCCCCGCGTTTAACCGTATAGGTTTTAGATGTTGAAACAGCAGTCGGAAGCAACTCTCCTTTTATAGTGCCGGGTACTATTACTTTGGTGTTTGGAATGGTTAACTCTTTTCCTACCGCAAGCAGGTTGGGGTTGTCGATTTTGTTCTCTTTTGCAATGTCTACCCAATTATATCCTGAGGAATAAAACTTCTCTGCAATTGACCAGAGAGTATCGTTTGCAGCAACTCTATATTTAGAAGGAAGTTTTAAGGATGCTGTTCCTTTTTGCGTCGGGGTAGCTGTGGGAATTAATGTAGGTAAAGGTTTTAACGTTGGAGTTGGCGCTTTTGATGGTACGCGTGTGGGTATTTTTGTTGGTACGCGTGTGGGTATTAATGTCAGAGATGGTGAGCGTGTTGGGACACGGGTAGGCTTGCCCGTAAGAGTAGGTGTCGAAATTTTAGTAGGTATCTTTGTAGGTGTAACGGACGGACTAATTTTTGGGGACGATGTTGCAGAAACTTGAGCGTTTAATGTGATATTTTTTGCAGGAACAGTTGGTTTAGTCTTTGTAAAAAAATTATAAAGCAGAATTCCACCGACAAGTACGACAAGAAATCCCAGGATGATTGAAATGTATGAGTCAGAAAAATCAACAGATGGAACTTTTTTTGCCATAAAATTTCTTTCCGGGCAGAAATATTTTTTGGCAGAAATTATTTATTTTTTCAAAGCAGCCAAGCGAAGGCGGGGCCGACGAGACTCGAACTCGCAACCTTTTCCGTGACAGGGAAACGCTCTAACCAAGTTGAGCTACGACCCCTTAAATTTGTTCCCAAAAAGCTAAGCTTTTTGCAAAGTGCTTTTAGCACTTTGAGAACAAATTTAAGGGGTAAACCCGTAAACCCATTTCAATATACACGGTTACTTCTGTGGGGATAATATCATTCTGATTAGCCGCGGTCAATAGGAATAATACAATTGCAAAAATTTAACAATGAAACAATGTAATAATTTTTAAAATTGTAAATGGTTACATAAGTATTGCCTATGGTAATATTTATGTATGAATAATCAACAAATTTCAGATCTTTTTAAAAAAATTGCAGTTGCCTATCAGATAAAAAACCTGCCCAACAGCAGATTTAAAGTTATCGCCTACGAACGGGCATCTGAGGAAATAAAAAATTTTCCCACTCCTCTTGAAAAAATGTGGAAGGAAGACCGTTTGGATGAAGTTCCCGGGCTTGGCTCTTCAATGATTTCACACGTGAAGGAGCTTTTCACAAAGGGAAAAGTTTCTCATTTTGAAGCGATACTTCGTGAAATACCGCAAAGCATGTTTACTTTACTCTCTGTTCCCGGATTTGGACCTAAAAAAGCCTATAGACTTGTCACTTATTTCAAACTGGACAACCCTAAAACGGTAGTTGAGGATATCAAGGTACTTGCAGAAAAAGGGAAAATTGCATCTTTGGAAGGATTTGGAGAAAAGTCTCAGAAGGATATTTTAGATGCCATAGGCCAGTTCGAAAAAGGACAGGTTAAAGAAAATCGTATACTTCTAGGACTAGCCTATGAATTATCTTCAAATATAACTGAGTATTTGAAAAAATCTCCACTTGTTAAAAAAGTTTTAGCCTTGGGAAGTTTGAGGCGCATGAGAGAGACGATTGGAGATATTGATTTAGCGGTTGCTACAGAAAAATCCGATGAAGTTATAGAATATTTTTTAAAATACCCTGATCAATCTCAAATTGTAGAGAAAGGTAAAGAAGGAGCTACTATAAGGCTTGGAAATGGGAGACAAGTGGATTTGAGGGTTATTCCGCCTCGCCAATGGGGTAGCATGGTGCAGTATTTTACCGGAAGTAAAGCTCATAATATACAACTTCGAGAGTTGGCATTAAGAAAAGGATATTCTTTAAATGAGTATGGTTTGACTCCTCTTAAAAATAAAAAGCAAAAGATTTTAGAATTTGATACAGAAGAAAAACTTTATAAGTTTCTAGGTCTTCCCCGAATTGAGCCTGAGATAAGAGAAGATAGAGGGGAGATTGAAGCTGCCATTCATAAAGCCAAAGATCAAAAACCCGGCTTACCTCAATTAGTAAAACTTTCAGATATAAAGGGCGATCTCCATATCCATACTTCTTTTAATATCGAGACCTCCCATGATTTAGGGTCTCACGATATCCTTACCCTATTAAAAAAAGCGGATTCTCTGGGCTATGAATATATAGGTATAAGCGATCATAATCCGAGTCAATCTAAGCATTCAGAAGATAAGATATTATCTATTATGAAAATAAGAAAAGCTTATTATGAACACAAAAAAAGGAGTAATAAAAGTATACGAACACAATTATTGATCATGCTTGAAATAGATATAAGACCAAATGGCGATCTGGCGTTACCAAATCAATGTTTTGAGTATATAGATGCGAGTATAGTTTCTGTTCATAGTGAGTTTAGAATGGATAAAGAAAAAATGACAGACAGAGTACTAAAGGGTTTGTCCCATCCAAAAGCTCGAATACTTGCACACCCGACAGGCAGACTTTTGACAGGAAGAGTGGGATTTGAATTAAATTGGGAAAGAATATTTGAATTTTGCAAAAAGAATAATAAGGCAATAGAAGTAAATGCTTCACCCTATAGGCTGGATTTATCAGATATTATGATAAGACTTGCTGTTCAAAATGGAATTAAGCTCATTATCAACACGGACAGCCATTCAAAAGAGGAAATGGATAATATGAAATTTGGAGTTTCCCAAGCAAGAAGAGGATGGGCGCAAAAAAATGACATCCTAAACACAATGAGGTATAATGAATTTAAAGATTGGCTGCTATACTAAAAAAACTTAGTTTGTGTATTTTTTCAGTATATACTGCTCTAATCCGCTCCCGATTAAATCGGGACCGGAGTAAGACCAGTATAAACTCTAAATAAAATTTTCCTCACTTATGTCTACAGCCCAAAACTTCATCCGGGAGAATAAAACTAAAACTTATCTTATCATGGTCTTCTTTGTCTTATTTATCGGGATGGTAGGATTTATACTCAGTAAAGGGTTGGGGTATGGAAATGTGTTCTTATTTACTGCACTTGCCATATCCCTTATAGCGAGTCTTATAAGTTATTATTATGGGGATAAATTAATTCTTAAAGTGTCAGGAG
>MFJL01000044.1:0-3846 GCA_001779195.1 Candidatus Gottesmanbacteria bacterium RIFCSPHIGHO2_02_FULL_39_11 | reverse complement strand
CCCAATCATGCATCTATTTGTGTAACCTATGGACTTTTACACATGATGTCAAAACAGGAAACTGAAGGGGTGCTTGCTCATGAGTTATCTCATGTCAAAAACTTTGATACTCGTCTTATGATGATTTTGTCTGTTTTAGTGGGGCTGGTTGCTTTTCTTTCTGACTGGTTTATCCGGTCTATTATTTGGGGAGGAAGAAAACAGGATAATGATAAAGGAGGTGGAACCGTTCTTCTTCTGGCGGGCATCATTTTTGCCATTCTCTCTCCCATTGTTGCTACCCTTATACAGCTTGCGGTGTCCCGAAACCGCGAATACTTAGCAGATGCAGACGGTGCGGTTTTTACAGAGCATCCCGACGCATTGGCCTCGGCTCTTACCAAAATTGCCGGAGATATAAAACCTATGGAGCATGCCAGCAACGCAACTGCACATCTCTACTTTACTAATCCTTTTAAAGGGAAAGAAGCAACCATTTGGTTCTCAAGTCTTTTTAACACGCATCCTCCCATTGAAAACCGGATTAAAATATTAAAAGAGATGAGTATATAAATATATGGACCCAAATCAACAGAACAACCAAAATATTCTAGATTGAAAGTGAAATTATTATGGAAAGTAGTATTAAAACTCCCAAACTAAAATAATATTATATGTCAGGAGACCCTTTTAACAGACTTGATCCTACCAATTGGAGATTTTTTCAATCCTATCATTCGTGGTTTCGGAGCTATTTGATGATTATTTTCCTAAAAGTAATGGGATACGTTCTCAGATTTTTTCATCTCGGATCGGGAGCTACGTGGCCCGGTGAAGTTTTTCTAGAATTTTATCATCGGCCCCTCGTATATTTCATTCCGAAATTTAAGGAAGGGATTATTTTTGTAGCGGGCACCAACGGAAAGACCACAACAACTTCAATGATTGTTTCTTTACTTGAAAAATCAGAAGGGGGAAAAATAGTAACCAACGATACGGGAGCTAACCTTCTGAACGGAGTTATTTCTGCCTGTATTAACGCTTATAGTTGGTCTGGAAATACCGATTTTGATTGGGGTGTGTTTGAGGTGGATGAGAACAGCCTGCCGTCCGTACTTATGAATGTACAATGCTCAATGCCCAATGAAAAGAAGATTGTTCTCATTTTATTAAATCTGTTCCGGGATCAGTTGGACCGATATGGAGAGGTAGATGCCATAGCAAGAAAATGGGAAAAGGCTCTCAGGATGCTTCCTTCTCATGCTCAGTTAATCCTAAACGCCGATGATCCCCAGATTGCCTATTTCGGAAAAAGTGTAAAACTGAAAACGCATTATTTCGGGATTAACCAAAAAGAGAACTATTTAAAAATAAAAGATCATGCAATAGATTCTGCGTACTGTCCCAACTGCTGGAATTCTCTTACTTATGAAGGGATATATTTTTCCCATTTAGGTATATGGAGATGCGATAAATGCGGCTTTAAGCGCCCGCCAGTTGCAAATATAAACATAAAATCCCATCTGCCGGGCTTATATTCCCTGTACAATTTGTATGCCGCGTACCTGGCCGGAGCGGCAGCCGGAATTTCAAAAGAAGATACTGAAAAGACACTTTCTGATTTTAAACCGGCATTCGGAAGGCAGGAGGAGGTTGAGATAGACCGAAAGAAAGTCAAAATATTCCTTTCCAAAAATCCAGCAGGATTTAATGCATCGATCCGTGCCGTTCTGGACCTTAAACCGAAGGCAATTCTTCTGGTATTAAACGACCGTATTCCAGACGGACGGGACGTCTCATGGATATATGACGTGGATTTTGAAATAGTTCCCCCTATCGTTTCCGTCATCTGTTCCGGAGACCGGGTGTATGACATGGTGGTGAGAATGAAATACGCAATCAAACATTGGAACAATGAAACAATGAAACAGTTAATGGTTGAAGAAAAACTATCAGATGCATTAAAAAGGGGTCTAAGCATGTTAAATAAGAGGGAAACGTTATATGTGCTTCCTACCTATTCTGCAATGCTTGAAACAAGAAAAATATTAACAGGGAAGAAGATATTATGAACTTTAAACTTACTATTGGTTGGTTATACCCATCTTTAATGTCAACTTATGGAGATCGTGGAAATGTAATCGTGATTGAAAAAAGATGCCAGTGGAGAGAAATCGAAACCCACCTGACTCGTATTGAAATAGATACAACCAATAGAGAACTTGAGTCATGCGATCTCATATTGGGAGGTGGAGCTCAGGACAGGCAGCAGGAAATGGCAGTTTCCGATTTATTAAAAAGAAAGAATGTATTAAAAGAAATGTTTGACAGAGGCATACCGGGATTATTCGTGTGTGGTTCTCCGCAGCTGTTGGGTCATTATTATGTAACGGGGGAAGGCAAGAAACTGCCGGGACTTGGAATTTTTGACTACGTTACTCAGCATTTCGGAAATGACAAACCGAGGTGTATAGGAAATACTATCGGAAAAATTGATTCGAAATTCGAAATTCGAAATTCGAAATTTAAAAATACTATTGTAGGTTTTGAGAATCATGGAGGAAGAACATATTTAGGTAAAGACTGCGTACCGTTTGCCCAGGTGATAAAAGGATATGGAAACAACGGAGAGGATAAAACGGAGGGAGCTGTTTATAAAAATGTGATTGCATGTTATTACCACGGTCCCTTCTTGTCTAAAAATCCGCATGTTGCCGACTGGCTGATAAAAACCGCACTGGAGCTAAAGTATAAAAAAGAGATAGAACTGGATCCTCTTGATGATGAACTGGAATGGAAAGCGCATGAAGAGATTCTCAACCGGATGAATATGAAATAAAACAGTGATACAATGCTGCAATGCTGCAAAAAAAACAGATTCAAAAAGAGCTGGAAATTTTATACAAAGTAGCCCAGTCCGTACACAGTCTAGAGATAGGCGAACTGTTGGAAGAACTTGCCCATATTGTGGATGAAATTTCGCAGGCCGATTCCATCCTTATTTACATACTGGATCCGAAAAAGAACGAGCTTATCCTTCGTTCCTCAAAAAATCCTCATTCCAATCTTCTTAAAAAAATAAAAATCAAGTTAGGTGAGGGTATTACCGGGTGGGTAGCTCAGGAGAAAAAAATGGTTGTCCTTTCCCAAAATGCATACAAAGACTCCCGATTTAAGCATTTTTCCTCACTTCCTGAGGATACATTTGAAGCATTTCTGTCCGTTCCCATCATGAACAAAAAAGGGATTTTAGGAGTTATTAATGTTCAGCATAAAAAGCCGCATGTTCATTCCGTCTCTGAAATTAATCTGCTTAGTGCAATCGGAAAACTAGTAGGCGGAGCAGTTGATAATGCTTTACTGGTTGAAGAGTCATTATCTCTTAAAGAAGCTCTTGAGATGAGAAAAATTGTGGAAAAAGCAAAAGGGATTTTGATGAAGAGGAAAAACCTATCAGAAGATGAGGCTTTTAAGCTGATTCAAAAAGAGAGTATGAACAGCCGAAAATCAATAAAAGAAATTGCCGAAATAATCATTCTTGCACAAAAAATATACACATAATAAAAATGAATAAAGAGGTAATATATCAAACTTATGGCGAGACAGCTAAAAATATTCTAATAGAGGCTTATCCTCAATATGTAGCTTCAGTGACACTTTGGATTGAATTTCAAAAGGTATCAAGAAAAGCAAGTTTATCTCTTGTAAGTGCAGTTATTGGAGGATTAAGAGATCATGGACTTACGGTTGAAAATAAACATGGAGTTGGATATAGATTAAACCCCCCGGATGTAGCCAGTACAGAGTAATCATTCAGGAGTTTCCGAAGGATGATTTTCAGTCACAGCTCTATGACGGTATTGCCAG
>MFJL01000043.1:44572-50492 GCA_001779195.1 Candidatus Gottesmanbacteria bacterium RIFCSPHIGHO2_02_FULL_39_11 | reverse complement strand
TAATAAAATCATGCGGAGCTGACTGTATATCTGCTAATGCTTGTATCGTCTTGTCTCTTTTGGTATTGCGGCATCCGATAGAGCAAAGACGATACAAGCATTAGCAGATATACAGTCAGCTCCGCATGATTTTATTAGACCGGGACACATTTTTCCCCTCCTTGCCCGAGATGGCGGTGTGAAAGAGCGTGCCGGTCATACGGAAGCAACCGTGGAATTATGTAGTCTTGCAGGATTTTCACCCTGTGGAGTGTTGTGTGAGGTTCTTCGGGACGATGGGGAAATTGCACGACTTCCAGAATTGACTGAATTTTCCAAACAGCACAAGATAAAAATGATATCCGTTACCGATCTGATTTCTTATCTGAATAAAAAGAAATCAGCGGTAATTAATTACAGGGAGACTCGTAAGGAAGCAACTGCATTCCTTATGACAGAATATGGAAGGTTTGAGTTATCTGTATATAAATCAATTACGGATAATCGGGAGCATGTTGTTTTGCGCATGGGAAAACAATCAGGGGTACCGGTTCTTACACGAATTCATTCTCAATGTATTACAGGAGATACTTTTCATTCCCTCAAATGTGATTGTTATGCACAACTTCATAAAAGTTTGCAAATGATCAAAGATAAAAAACAGGGAATTCTTCTATATCTTAATCAGGAAGGTAGAGGTATAGGACTTGCAAACAAAATTAAAGCATATGCTCTTCAAGAAAAAGGATATGATACGGTTGAGGCAAATCATGTTCTTGGTTTTCCTGCAGATGCCAGGACTTACAAAGTAGCAGCTGAAATATTGAAAGATTTAGGAATTTATGAAATTGACCTTCTGACAAATAATCCTGAAAAAGAAAAGCAGCTTTCCAAATTCGCAATACGCATCAGAAAAGCTATTCCTCTTGAGATTAAGCCTAACGGTATAAATACTGTCTACCTCACGACAAAAAAAAAGAAATTAGGTCATCTTCTAAGTGTCGTATAGTATATGCAGAATTCTTCTTTTTCAGAGGAGTACTTTATCCGTAAAACATTCCATCTTGCAAAACAGGGTATGGGATGGACCAGTCCCAATCCTATGGTTGGGGCAGTAATTGTAAGAGAAGGAGGAATTATTGGACATGGATTTCACAGACGAGTAGGATGCCCCCATGCAGAAATTGAGGCGCTCAAGAGCGCAAAAGAGGATGTTACCGGTGCTACTCTTTATGTAAACCTTGAACCATGTTCACATTATGGCAGAACTCCTCCATGTGTCGACGCAATTATTAAGTCTGGAATTAAAAGAATCGTCTGTTCATCCCTTGATCCCAATCCTAAAGTTCACGGACAAGGAATTACAAAGTTAAAACAAGCAGGTATAGATGTTACGGTAGGTATATTAGAAAATGAAGCTCAGAGCCTGAATGAAGCATTCTTTACCTTTCACCAAAAGAAGCGACCGTTTGTTGCCATTAAATTCTCAGGGAGTCTTGATGGAAAGATAGCTACAAAGACGGGTGATTCCAAATGGATTACCTGTGAAAAAGCGAGGAGCTTTGCAAGAAATTTACGAAGTCAGTACCAAGCTATTCTGGTAGGTATAAATACTATTCTGCGTGATGATCCGCATTTAGGGGTACGAGTGATAGGAAAAAGAGACCCGTTGCGGATTATTTTGGATTCCACGCTTAAAATCCCACTGCAATCCCAGGTACTGCGAGACAGTAATGTTATTATCGGAACAACCGCTAAAGCTTCCAAACAAAAAGTAAAACAGTTGAAAGGTAAAGGAATAGATATCATCATGTTCGATGATACAACCACTCCTATTAAAGATTTGTTGTCAGAACTGAGAAAACGAGAAATTATTAGTCTCCTGGTTGAAGGAGGGGGAAGTGTTTTAGGAAGTTTTGTCCAAAGTTGTCTTGTTGATAAATTATATGCATTCCATGCGCCGATCCTGATAGGAGGGAGGAGTGCCGTGAGTGCAATAGAAGGAGAGGGGATAGGGTTAATAAAAGATGCGATACGGCTTAAAAATATCACATACAAAAAGCTTGATGATACATTTCTAACCGTTGGTTACCTAGTATACTCCTCTAATTGATCCACCAATAACTCAAGAGTGTTTTTCTCTATGTAATTTTGGTATGATAAAAATTCATGCTAAAAACGAATAAAAATGTTCTCATTATCGCCCTTATTGCCGTTGTGAATATGCTGGGGTATGGAATTATCATTCCTATTCTTTATGCATATTCTAAAAAATTTGGGTTATCTGATTTTCAAAACGGGTTACTTTTTGCATCATTTTCAATCTGTCAATTCATCTCAACTCCCATTATCGGCCGCCTTTCTGACAAATACGGCAGGCGCCCCATGCTTCTTTTGTCCATTATTGGGACAGCCGCGTCATTTTTTACCATGGCTATCGCACCGAGTGCCATCTTTCTTTTTATAGCCAGGGCCCTGGATGGACTTACTGCAGGCAACATTCCGGTTGCATTTGCGGTAATTTCAGATTCTACAAAGCCGGAAGAAAGACCCAAAGCATTCGGAATAATCGGAGCCTCATTTAGCTTTGGATTTATTTTCGGACCGGCAATTTCAGCTCTTACTTTAGGATTCGGAGAAAATATTCCTTTTATTATTGCCGGCGTAATTGCTCTTATTGCTGCTCTGGTAACCTTTTTCTATTTACCGGAAACAAACCGGCATATGGGAGAGGTCAAACACGGTAAACTTTTTGATTTTACCAGGCTTTGGAAAACTCTTTTTGACCCCAACGTTGGATTTACATTTATCATCTCCCTTGTATTTTTTATGGCATTTTCCTGTGCCATACTTTACCGATTTCAGCCGTTTACCCTGAAAATTCTTAATATTACCCCCTCGCAGAATTCTCTTCTTTTTACCATGTTTGGAATTATCGGTCTTATTTCCCAAACATTTTTAGTCCAACGCTTCACAAAGTCTTTAGGAATGAAAAAGTCGTTTTCCCTGTCTCTTTTATTTACTTCACTTTCTTTTGTAATTATGTTTTTCTCGCGCTCTCTTTTTGTTTTTGTCGCGGCATCCATTCTTCTTGGAATAGTTAACAGTGTTGTCCAGACGCTTATTCCCACACTTCTCTCCCAGGAAGCAGATGCAAAATCCCAAGGGACTATTATGGGGTTAAATACGTCGTATCAGAGTATCGGGATGATTATAGGACCTATTTTGGGAGGAGTAATTGCAACTATCACCATTCCACTTCCATTTTTAGTAGGAAGCGTGCTGGTTCTTCTCTGTTTTTTTCTTTCGTTTAACGTATTGCGCCCCGGCATTAGAAGAGAATCAGCTTTTTAGTATCCCGTCTTATTATTCTTATCCGAATCTTTACTTTAAATCTAAAAGTTTACCGCAAGTCTTACTAAATTCTTTTGAATATTAACTATTCTGTTAAAATAATTTCGTTAGAATTATATTTATAATAAAAATACCATTGTCGCACTTCGCTATCTGACAAAAAATAGTTATTTAATAAATAGCTTTTATGCTCTCTGATTTGCAACGTAATAATCTAAAAGCTTTCTAATCATTGATTGATATGAAGCTCCATATTTCTTTGCATTAGTCTTAAAAAAATCCAGACTTTTCTCTGTAAGTGTCAACGTAACTTTTGTTTTCTTTTCCTTTAAACCCAGATATTGGGGCTTAGGCAAAAAATCTTTTATTACGCGAGCCTCGATCGGCTCATTGGTGTATTTTATTTTGTTTTTCATATATATTTTTTCCTTTTCTCCAGAAACCAGCTCCAATCAAATCCCATCGAAGAGATCTTCCTTACAAAGAGGAAATTCTTTTATTTATGCCTTTACCCCACGCTGTATATATTGTTGAATGAGATTTTGATAAGGTATGCGAAGACTATGCGCGCGAGCTTTAACTTTCATTAGCAGTTGTTCAGGAAGACGAATAGAAATTAACTTCTTAGTGCGTTTGAGATTCGGAAAAACTACCCCTCTTTTAAAATCAGATGGTTCAAAGTACTCAGTTAGGTCAAGGTTTGCCCAAAAATCAGACTCCTGAGCTTCACTTTTAAATATAGGAACGACTAGTTTTTTTTTCATACAATTTAATCTCCTTTCTATTAATATCTCGAGAAGAAATTACCCGGATTTTATTTCCTCTTCTGGTAAAAATTTGATATAAAATTCTTCCTTTTTGGGTTTTTCCGATAATAAGAAGTCTTCTTTCAAGTTGCGAATGTTTAATATCTTCGATAAGTACATTGTTTTTATCAGAAAAAATTTCTTCAGCTTCTTCGGGTGTTACATTATGATTGGTAATATGAGTAATATTTGCTTCGTTCCAGTCAAATTCTACAACCCCACTTAAAGTATCAATTTTCATATATACATATATTGTATATACATAGTATCGTAAATAAATATATATGTCAATGATAAAAACTTTTAATAATAGTCTTATTATCTGATACTTTTTTTGTTATAATTATCACTGCATTATGAGAAAAATAATTGTTTTTAATATGGTTTCACTGGATGGATATTTCGCGGGTCCTAAGGGAGATATCTCTTGGCATAATACGGATGAGGAATTCGGTAAATTTGCAGATGAACAAACTGCCATGTTTGGTACTCAAATCTATGGACGGATAACCTATCAAGCGATGGCAAGCTACTGGCCCACTGCCGATGCTATAAAAAACGATCCTGTTGTTGCCAAACTTATGAATACTACTCCTAAAATAGTATTCTCAAAAACATTGAAAAATGTTAAGGAAACTGAAAATTGGAAGAATATCAAATTGTTTAAAAATATTAATCCTGAGGAAATTAAAAAACTTAAAATACAAAAGGGACGGGACATCGTAGTATTCGGAAGCGGGACAATTGTCCAGCAATTCACAAATCTGGGACTTATTGATGAGTATTGGATTATGATAAATCCGGTTGTTTTAGGAAAAGGTAAACTGTTATTTAAGAATATTAAAGATAAGCTTAATCTAAAACTTTTAAAAACAAGGACATTTAAAAACGGAAATATTCTCCTATATTACAAGCAAGCTAACAAAAAATAATGTGCAGAAACATCAGAACTCTTTTTAATTTTGATCCTCCCGCAACTTCTGTGGAAATTCGCCAGGCGTCTCTTCAATTTGTGAGAAAACTCTCAGGGTTTCAGAAGCCTTCCAAAATAAACGAAGAAGTATTTAATCATGCGGTTGAAAAAGTAGCCGCCGATGCTCAAAATCTTCTTGGATCTCTTGTAACTAACAGTGAGCCCCACAATCGTGAGATTGAAGCACAACGTGCACACGCTCAAGCAATAAAAAGGTTTGGATTAAACAAACACGTCACTTAAGATACTCTTATCCAATTCTTACATTAATATATTATCCTAAATGTATTATCCTATTTTAATAAAAGGAGGCGACCATAATGTTAAATTTAAATTCCATTTTGCTTTTTTCAGAAGACCCTAAAAAGCTTTCTGATTTTTATAAAAAGATTTTTCAAAAAGAACCGGAGTGGGCAGAGCAAGGTTACTTTGGATTTTCCGTGGGAAAGTCATTTCTGACTTTCGGACCGCATAAAAAAGTCAAAGGCAAAAACAAAAGTCCTGACCGTATGATGTTTAACTTGGAGACAACAGATGTAATGGGGGAGTTTGAGAGAATAAAAGGCTTGGGAGCTAAAGTAGTTGCCAAACCATACCAGCCGATGGAAGACACAAAAGCATGGATTGCAACATTTGCAGATCCTGATGGAAATTATTTTCAACTCATGACCCCATGGGAAGGAGAGAAAAGTGTAGAATAGATGAAAGAACTACAGGATACCTTTTGACGTGCATGCGGTTTTAGCAGTGTGTCGCATATCGTTCTTAATGATCCTCTGGTAGGCGAGTCCTACTGGGACAAAGGTAC
>MFJL01000043.1:13319-44557 GCA_001779195.1 Candidatus Gottesmanbacteria bacterium RIFCSPHIGHO2_02_FULL_39_11 | reverse complement strand
AAACAGCGGGGTAGTGGTTTATTGAAGCTATTAGAAATTAGAAGAAAGCTGCATGATTGCTTTTCCCGGAACTTCAAACCAATACGAGGGGCCTTTGGTACCGTCCTCTTTTATCGTGTTTACAATTAAAAGTGTTTCAGAAGCCCATCCCGTCGTCACACTCGGCACATTTTTTTTATCTTTTTCTTTAAATGAGTCTTGTATATCAAAAAATGTTGCAGTATTGGTTATAGGTTCTCCGGTTGCTTTAAATACCAGAGCGTTATCTTCATTTTTTTGAATAAATACATATTTATTATCCGGAGACCAGGTATTAAAGGGTAGGCTTAAATCTTCTGATCCTGATAATTGAGTAGTATATACCTCATGTGGGTTATTGCCATCTCCATCGCTTGTTGTGAAAACGTAACTTACTGTTTTATCCCTGTTATGAGTTTTTTCCATGGTAAGTTTTTTTGTTCCGTCCGGAGAAATCTGGGATGCAGTCTCTATTTTTAGAATCGGGTTTAAAGTTGGAACAATAATTTTTGGTGTATTTCCCTCTGAGATAATGGGAGTTGCTGCGTAAAGATTATTCTGAAGGTTTTGATTACTTCGCCACACAAAAAAGCCGGCCAGAAATATAGCAACTAAAAGAAAAAATACGGTTTCAAATTCTATTTGGTGTCGTATTGTCATATTTTCCTTACGAATTTATCGGATTATTCTGCTCGCATATATTTGGTTCGGTAAAGCGATTACAAATAGATACTATTGTTCCCTTCTCTCCATTTTTAGGACCGTCAACCCAGTCAAAGATAGCTCCCGCATCAATGGGACGCATATTTACACATCCGTGGCTCATCGTATGTCCAAAATTATTATGCCAGTAAGCTCCATGTAACCCAAAGTCATGGTAAAAATACATGACATAGGGTACATTAGGTAAATTATAATAATCAGTGCCAGAACCACCTGACATGCGGGTCGACCTTAGTTTCGTCCAAACATGAAAATTTCCGACAGGTGTTCTATTCCATCGTCCAGAGGAAATAAAAGTCTCTAAAATTTTAGTATCTCCTTGGTAAGCATAGAGTTTTTGAGATGCCAGATCAACATAAATATGTTTTTCACCGCCAGGCTCGTTTGTACCAAGAACTGAGGGGTTGGTGATATCAAATGCAAGATTAATCTCTGGAACTTTAACATTGTTTCCTTGAAATACACCGACGGCTCCGTTTTCAATTTTTTCTACTAGATCACTCTCACAGCTAAGAGAGTTAGCACAGGGTGTGGCAGGGATAAAAAAATATTTACCCCACACAAAAACTAGACCTCCTACAAAAAAAGAAAGAAAAACGGTTCGAAAATAATGCCTGACTGTTTTACTCCAGGAATTAGAAAGGGATTTTTTTGTTTTTTTAGAATGAGATCTTTTTGCCATCTATATTCAAATTAGTACAAGAACGGTATACATTGCAAGATGATAAAATATAGTTCAGTTTTTGACTTTTTTTACTTTAAAAAATCATCCGGTAGAAGTACAATTAAGATAAGTTCAATACCAACAAAAGTATTAACTCAGCAGGATATGAAAATCACAAGCCCGGTATTTGAAAACAATAAGCCAATTCCTTCCCAATATACATGCGATGGAGAGAATGTAAATCCTCCTCTTCAATTTTCCGGGGTTCCTGATAATGCTAAAAGTTTAGTTCTTATTGTTGATGATCCGGATGCGCCTATGGGTACTTGGGTGCACTGGGTGATTTTTAATATTCCACCAACTGTTTCAGAAATAAAAGAAAACTCAACGCCTGGTGGTATTGAAGGAGTAAGTAGTTTTGGAAAACAAGGATACGGAGCTCCGTGTCCGCCATCCGGAACTCACCGGTATTTCTTTAAACTTTATGCACTAGATACTCTGCTTTCTCTTTCTAATTTAGCAGATAAAAAAACTGTTGAAGACGCCATGGAAAATCATATCCTCTCCCAGGCTGAGTTTATTGGATTGTATTCAAAGAAGTAAAGATAAAAAACAATTCCTACCAATGAAAAAAAGACATTATGCAGTGGATGGGTTAAAGGGGCTGGCAATTATAGCGGTAATATTTACTCATATCCCTTTGAGAGTTTGGTACGGATCAGTTCCCGGATATCTCCACTCTCTTTTGGATATCATACTGGGAAGCGGGGGAATCGGAGTAACTATTTTTTTTATTTTGACTGGCTTTTTGATGGGCCGGTTATACGAACTTCCCTCTTCTTCTTTATCGTTTTGGCGCCGGAGGTATGCACGTTTGTTTCCTCCTTTTCTTGTAATGGTAGCCTCTTTTACCATTTTTCATTTGATTCCGGGCTTAGCGCCTATCTTTCAAGTCTTTATCTTTTTAGTATGCGCATTTGGCATGTGGGCGGTATGGAAAGTATTTTTCAAAATTGCTTCAAAAAAACAATGGGGAAAATGGATAATGGCGGCAATTCTTGGTTCTCAGATTTGCATAATTATTTTATACACCGGCTTTTTGTTGCAGGTTCCTTCCTCAATTTTCTATCAGGTATGGCCTCCGGTTTTGCGCATCCTGGTTACGGCAATTGTCAACGCTACCCTGACGTTGCCCTTCGGTCAATATGTTGACCAGCTGGATGGTATTTATTGGGCGCTTGAGGCAGAGCTTCTATTTTATATTCTGTATCCTATTTGGGTTGCGCCTCTTGTATATTATTCAAAACGTCTGTCGTCTGTATGGAAAGTACTGGGAATAGCATCTTTACTTCCTTTTTGTTTTGGCCTGTATTTAATTACTCAGAGAATTTTAGGTTTTGAAATGGTAAAGATGTATCTGATTATTTATTTTATCGGAGGGGTTATTATCGGCGCAAATCACACCTCGTTTAAAAATAAGCTGATTTATCTCAAACCGATTATTGTGTACCCCCTGTGGTTTTTCTTTTTACTTTTTGCGGTTTTTCTTTCAGTTAAGCTGACTTCATTATTTCCCCTTTATTATCGTCCCTGGTTGCCGATTCTTACTGTATTCCCGATAAGTTTATTATTACTTAGCATAGAAGATGAAAGCTCATACGGAAATAAATTCTTCCGCTTCCCCTTATTTATATTCTTGGGAAAGCACAGCTATGCATTGTTTTTAGTGCATTCATTTGTCATCCATACCGTTTCCCGGTTCGTATCAGCAGATACCGCTCTCAACGGAGTAATTCTTGCGATATTCTCGTTTATGGGATCTATTACCTTTGCGTTGATTTTATACCAGCTCACGGAAAGACCCTATTTTTTATTTAGGGAAAAATCAAAACAGACTGAGGTTAAAAAAGAAGAGAGTAACCTATATTCACAAAAATATGCCATACTATCCTTTCGTGTTGGTGTAATCAGTTTATTAATAACTATCTTGGTATTGTTATATACTGCAAACAAGCCTCCGGTTTCTCTTTTTACTCTGTCAAGTCGTCATGGAGGAAATCCCGTCTGGTTGGGCCTTAATGAAAAGGATACCGTTTTAATTACAGATCAACCTACTCGACAGTTATTTGTAGCTTCTGAAAATAATCTGGGAATGATTATGATGCATATACGAAATCAAGAAGTTCCCGGGGTAAGGGGAGGATTTGTTCCATTTAAATTAAATATTCGATTGAAAAATGAAAACAATGGACTAATATCTGAGAGTTCTTATAACGCCTATGAAATTATTGACAGCCGGTATCATCCGTTTGGATTTCCCATACAAATAAACTCTAAAGGAAAACACTACTCTCTCGAGTACCAGTTATCAGAGAAGAGTCCGTCACAAATAGTTCAGTTGGTAACCAACGAAGCAAACCTTCTTTCCGTATATTTTGTTGACAAAAAGTCATTACTTAAAAATCCTCAATTATCGGCAATATGGGCTCTTGAAAAACTCAAAGAGCCTTTCACAAATCTCCTGTACTGGCTTTCTCTTATATACATTTCCCCATTTTTATTTTATATAGTTGGAACCGGAATAGTGCTGATAAAAAATAAAAAAATTTAACTCTTCTATAACGCTTCTCCTTCACGTAAAGTTACAAGTTTTTAATAATGAGAATTTCGGGTAGGGGTATAATGGTAGCAATCTAACACATGACTACTCAACTTGAAAGAAAAATTCTGGCATTAGTTAAACATAGTTTTGATGCCATAACCCTTATTGACCCTTTAGGAAAAATACTCTACGCATCTTCTTCCATAAAACAGATAGCAGGTTTTACCTCTGCCGAAATGGTAGGTATGAATGCGTTTAAACTTGTTCATCCGCGTGATCTTCCTCTTGTTATGAAAAACATGGCAATGATACTTAAGAAAAAAAGAGCAGTAGCAAAGGTTGAAATTGAGGCAAAGCGAAAGGATGGTTCATGGATGTGGATAGAAGTTGTCGGTACGAATTTACTGTCTGATCCAGACATACAAGCAATCGTTATCAATTTTCGAGATATAACGCAGCAAAAGAAATCACAAAGAAGACTTTTGTATCTTTCCTCTTTAGTTGAATCTAACCTAGATGCAATTTGGAGTTTATCTTTAGAAAATACTATCAAAAGCTGGAATGAAGGAGCAGAACGTTTATATGGATACAAAGTAGAAGATATAATAGGAAAGCCTACTGATCTTATTGTTGCGCCTAATAAACAAAGAGAACTTCAAGAGCTGACGAAAAAAATAATTAAAGGTCAGATGATACAAAACTTTGAGACAGGACATATAACAAAAGATGGTAAGAGAATTGATGTTTCTGTGAGTATGTCTCCCATAAAAGACGTACGGGGAGATGTAGTTGCAGTTTCAGTGATTGCTCGTGATATTACTGAGCATAAAAAAGCTCTTGATTCACTTCAAAATACACTTAAAGAATTGGCCAATATCAAATTTGCGCTTGATCAATCCTCAATTGTTGCTATTACTGATAAAAGTGGTGTCATCCAATACGTCAATGACCAATTTCTAAAAATATCCAAATATTCAAAAGAAGAGCTAATTGGTAAAACCCATAGAGTTATTAATTCAAAATATCATCCGAAAGAATTTTTCAGAACATTTTGGAAAACAATCCTTTCCGGAAAAGTTTGGCATGGAGAGATCCGAAATCGTGCTAAAGACGGTACATACTACTGGGTGGATACTACCGTCATACCGCTTCTCGGGAAAGACGGCAAACCAAAACAATTTATTGCTATTCGAAATGATATTACCCAAAGAAAAGAGCTTGAGCAGAATCTTAAGTTTCTTTCAGACGCAAGCACCATATTAAGTGCATCAATTGATTATGAGACTACCCTAAAAAATTTAGGTAATCTTATTATTCCTTATCTTGCTGACTACTGTCGTATTGTTGTTACAGATAAAAATAAACAAATTAAAGAAATAGCAGTAAATCATATAGATCATAGAAAGATCTTTTTAGTGAAAGAACTTTATAATAAATACAAAGACGATACTGCTAATACCTATGGAGTAGGAAAAATTCTTAAGACCGGCAAAGCAGAACACATAAGTAAAATCACCCCTGATATATTTAATAGAGTAAATCCTCAAATAGCAAGGATTATGAGAAAGCTTAATTTGCAGTCCTATATGGGTGTACCGATGAAGATAGGCAAAAAAATTGTGGGTGCTCTTACTTTTTCCTCAACCACTAAAGAAAGACTCTATACCAGTCAAGATTTGGAAGTAGCAAAGGAATTAGCTCAAAGGGCGGCACTCGCTATAGATAATGCAAGACTCTATATGCAGTCGCAAAAAGCTGTCATGATTCGTGATGATTTTATCTCGGTTGCATCCCATGAATTAAAAACACCAGTAACAAGTCTTAAGATGTATACGCAAGCTATACAAAGAAAGTTAGAAAAAAGAAAAAAGAGCGACTTTACTAAACCCTTTATAAAGATGAATGAACAAATTAATAAACTTACGGTGCTTATTAGTGATTTACTGAATGTTTCAAAAATTCAACATGGAAAACTGGAACTTGAAATGGAAGCAGTTGACCTTAATGAACTCTCTTCCGATACTGTAGAGTTATTACAGGAAACGGAAAGAAAACATACGATCATAGTTGTTGGAAAAATCTCACGGAAAGTATATGCTGATAGTTACCGCATCTATCAGGTATTAACAAACTTGTTAACAAATGCCCTTAAATACTCACCTCTTGGAGACAAAGTGATTGTAAGATTATCTTCCAAAAAAGATTACGCAAAAGTCAGTATACAGGATTTTGGAATCGGCATTGAAAAAGAGTACACAAAAAAAATATTTGACCGATTTTACCGTGTTACAAGTCCTGAAGGAAAAACATATCCCGGGCTCGGTATGGGACTATATATTGCAAACGAAATAGTGAAACGGCATGGAGGTGCAATAAGTGTCGTAAGTTCCAAAGGAAAGGGATCAACGTTTAGTTTTACTCTTCCTTATTCTCACAACAATAGGGATCCTATGTTGCTTTATCAGCCGCGCCTGGGATAAATCCGGGTCTTAGGATACGGATGAGGTACGAGTTTATACTGATGAATAATAGCACAGTCTTTCTCTTATTACCTCACCTCTTATACATATATTTCTATTATAAAACTATGAAAATCATAAATATAAAAAATGTTCCTAAACAGCATCTGGGATTGTCTCTTTTTATTGGGAGAGTAATACGTCAGTCGCCGGTTACTGATAATGAAGGAAGTGATTTAAGTATTGATTATGTCCACTTTCACAAGGGTGCTCGGAATAAATTTCATAAACATTCAAACGATCAAGTGCTGATTGTAATTAAAGGTGAAGGAATTGTTGCTGCTCACGATGAAGAATTTGAAGTTAAAAAAAGGAGATATTATTTGGACTCCGGCAGGTGAAGAACACTGGCATGGGGCACAACATGGAGAGAATTTAACTCATGTTTCTGTAACGCATGCAAAAACAAGACTCATGCAGACTGAAAAATAAAGTTAAGTTTTACCCTAAACCACAATGCCCCGCTCGTCAGAATGCGGGTTTACTAATTTCTTTTCCGAGAAGTAAACATCTCTTGGCAATCCAATAATGAGACGTCATTAAAATTCTTACAATATTCATACATAGAATTCATAAAATTTATACTTATTTAAGCGAATGTTTAGTAGTATAGAGTTTTTTAAAAGGAGGTGAGTATTTAATGATTAAAAAAATTTTTGTTTCAGCAGCTTCTGCAGCTTTAATTTTAGGAGCTGCTGGACCTACACTAGCAACTGGACCAGGTTTAAATAACTGCTGGGGAACAGTAGTCTCACAGCGGGCTTCCTACTATCATGATATTGGAGAACATTCTTCCAGTCAGGAGGAACCAAGGGTAGGAGTAGGTAATTTGGCTCATGATGTTTTTAACATGAGTGTCGGTGAACTGGCTAGTCTACTTGGAACTTTAGATGATTCCTTTGGCCAAGATCCTGCCGGTGTAACCAATTGTCCTTAATAGTTTAAAACAAGTTGATACTAAGCTGGATATACTACTGCAAGAGAAAGCACCGGCACTGGTGTGAAAAGAAGAAAGGATGTTGGTTACTTTTGCAATCACAGCCGTTGGGCGTATCCACATCCTCTAACTTTTTCAATTACCTCGGTGCTTTTTCTTTGCTATAATTTAGACACGATAAAAAACCGTTCATTATTCTTCGGACTTATTGCATCATTTTTCTCTCTTGTTACTCTTACAGGAGTATTTCTGTATGGGAACTATTTACACAGAAATGAGGGAGTAAAAATAGTTTCAACTCCCACACCTACTCTTACCCAGATCCAGACCCCAACCCCAACTTTAATTCCCTATACTATTAGCCTTATAAATGCACCGGATGAAATTATGGAAGGAACCATCGCGTCATTTACATGGAGTATTAACGGTCCTCCAAAGACAATCCACACAACCGCAATTTATTATGGAAGCATAAGTTCTTCCGCAGATTTGGGAAATCATATCCTGCCTACTGACACTCACTATACCAACGTAGTCAAGGATTTTATTAAAGGAGAGTATTCGGTTCCTCTTCAGTTTGTTGCAAATGAGAAAAAGATGGTACCGGGGAACTATTTCTTTCGAGCTTATGCCCAAATCGATGAGCTTAATCTATGGACAGAAGAGAAGACTTTTACGGTAAGACCCGCTCCTAAATATGAAATAAAAATAATAAACTATCCCCAAAAAGTTTCACAGGGGGAAAATACTTCGTTTACCTGGGAAATTCAGGGTCCTACCGCAGAAACCGGATTTACGGCTATAGTTGCTTCAAAGGAATCCATGTCGGGTGTTTTAGATACCCAAGTTTCCGTTTCAAATACGTCTTATAAAATTATCGTTAATGATTTTATGGGTAATAAGTCACAAGTGCCTCTTCGGTTTATTGGAAATACAAAAATGCAGGATAGCGGGGTATATTATTTTCGAGCCGTTGCCAATATAAATGAAAAAAATGTATGGTCTCCCGAGTATAGTTTTACGGTTGAATAGCATTCAATTCCTCTCCACTCTCAGTGTTGAATTCTTTAACTCTTCTTACATAATTCTTATAAAAACTGCATACAATGTCAGTCCCTAGTGTAATAGGTATTATTTTATGTCCTCAAAACAGAAAGAATTCAGAAAAATAAGACAGTTTGTGTTGATGAATGCAGATTCTATTCAGAAAGAAGCAAACAGACTTCACAGAAAATATCTGGATGTGGGTTCGATGCAAAGCGAATTTATCGGAAAATATCATAATAACCACATAAAGATATTGCAAGAAATCGCAAAACATCTGGAAGCGAGTGATACGAAAAAAAGCTCAGAAATATTTAAAAAACTGGGAACTATATTTGCCAAACAATCGGTACAGGATGAACTGACTTTAGAAGAAGCAGTTGACGGTAACATTTTTCTAAAACAGGCATTATGGAAAAAGATAAAAGAAGAGAGGCTTCTAAAAAAAATATCAATAGAAGATTTCTTTGTACTTAGCCAGAATGTAGGAACGTATATAGATGTTTTGACATCAGAACTTGCTTTTACGTACCATCAGGAACTTCAATACGTGGAAAATAATCTTCGCTACTTATCAGAAGCAAGTAAAATTCTCTCCTCATCTTTGGATTATCAAACTACATTAAACGCTATTGCGACTTTAGCAGTTCCTGAAATTAGCGACTGGTGCAGCGTTGATATTTTAGATGAAAATTCAAAACTCAGACAAGTTGCGGTTGCCCATAAAGATGCTAAAAAAATAAAATGGGCCAAAGAGCTTCGTAAACAACAAACTATTGATATGAATGCTCCGACAGGTATTGCCAATGTACTAAGAACCGGCAAATCAGAAATTTATCCCCATATCACAGATAGTATGCTTGTCGCAGCATCAAAAACGAAAAAAGAATTAAGACTTATAAGAAGCATTGGTTTAACTTCCGTCATGATTGTTCCTATTTTTTCAGAAAAAAAGCCAATCGGAACAATTTCTTTTGTAACTACTGAGACATCCCGGCATTATAATCATGGAGATTTGCTTATGGCGGAAGAGTTGGGAACCCGGGCATCTGTTGCCATTGAAAATTCCAAACTGTATAAAGGTTCACAGGATGCAATTACATTACGGGATGATTTTATCTCAATTGCCTCACATGAATTAAAAACCCCGGTAACCAGCGTAAAGATGTTTACCCAGGTTTTAAAGAAGCACTCAGAGCAAATAGGGGATGCCAAGGCGGTAAATCATCTTTCCAGGATGGATAAGCAACTAAATAAGCTTACCGAGTTGATCTATGATCTTCTCAATATTTCTAGAATTCAAGCAGGCAAAATGGAGTTTAATAAAAATCTTTTCGATTTTGACCATGCTGTAACAGAGATAATTGACATACTTAGTCAGACAGTGACTAGACATACTTTTAAAGTATACGGAAGAACAAATAAAAAAGTTCGGGGAGACCAGGAACGTATAGGTCAAGTTGTCAATAACCTTATTTCAAATGCTATAAAATACTCGCCAAAATCTAAAAAAATTATTGTCAAACTTACCACAGATCGCGATAATGTATATGTAGCCGTGAGGGACTTTGGTATTGGTATTGGAAAAGTATATTTAGATAAAATCTTTGAACGCTTTTATCGAGTTTATGATGCCAATAATAAAACATATCCCGGACTGGGAATCGGTCTTTATATATCTTCTGAAATTATAAAACGTCATGGGGGAAAGTTATGGGTAGACAGCAAGGTAGGAAAAGGTTCTACATTTCATTTTTCCATACCAATAAACGGTAAAAAGTCTCTTAAATTATAGTTAAAAAAACTCGAGATTGTTAAAAGTTTTTTTACCATATGACAAAAAATATTCACGTTATTGATGATGATGAAAGTATTCAGGATGCTTTTAACGTATTGCTTACAACTGCAGGATATAAGGTACGTACCTCTTCTGATGCGAATTATTTACAAAAACTCCCCAAAAAAAAGCTACCCGATCTTATTCTTCTGGATGTCCTGTTATCCGGATCAGACGGAAGAGAAATCTGCAAAAAATTAAAAAGCCGAAAGGTTACGCATCATGTCCCGATTATTATGGTATCTGCCAATATGTCGGCGGGTAATTCATTTAAAGAATACGGGGCGGATGATTATATCGAGAAACCATTTGAAATGGATGAACTGCTGGATAAGATTAAAAAATATACAAAAGAATAAACTAGAAGTCATCTCTAATTGTCATTCTAGTAGCAGCATGAAATACACTGTCTTTAATCCTACTCCGTTTGAGAGTCACCGGTTAGTACTGGATAAAATAAATGAAAACTCAAAGGTTTTAGATCTGGGGTGCGCCACCGGGTATTTTGACCGGGAACTTATAAAAAAAGACTGCGAAGTGTATGGAGTTGATGTTGATGCGGAATCGGTAAAAGAAGCGAAGAAGTACTGCAGAAAAACAGCGGTTTTGGATTTGGAAAGGACGAAACGTTTTCCTTTTGGGAAAAATTCATTTGACTATATTCTCATGCTTGATCTTATCGAACACCTTAAAAATCCGGAAAACCTCCTTATAACGTCAAAAAAATATTTAAAAAAAGAGGGAAAAATAATTATTTCCACTCCCAACATTGCATTCATTTCAATACGTCTTGCCCTTCTTCGGGGAAAATTCCAGTATTCAAATCTGGGAATTATGGATGAAACGCACGTGAAATTTTTCACTCGGTCAACTCTTGAAAAACTTATAAAAGATTCAGGATTAAAAATAGCAGAAATGGATTGTTCCAGCGGATTTTCTCAGATTACTCAAATCGGAAAATATCTTAACTATCTTCCTAAGTACATCCAGTATGAGATTACAAGGAGATGGATGAGTTTTCTTGCATACCAGTTTATTGTCACCTGTACCTTTTAACCGGATTAAATATCTCCATTTTCTGTTACACTTCCTATATGTCCAGTAAAATATGGGTATACGGGGGGATGACCATAGGATCTTTAATCGGAGGATATATTCCCATGGGATTGGGAAGCAAGAAAAGCAACCGGATGTACTTATGTAGAATGGCTTAAAGGAACTACAACTCCTCTCCAAACGGTGAAGAATATCTGCCACCGGAACCATAATAGAATAATATAACCATAAAACAATTTAGCTGTGTGATTAATTTCCTCGAATACAGTTCTTTAATCTTTGGATGCTCTGCAAATCATGTATCGAAACCATTAACACTTTTCCGAATTTTTCCAATTTTTTTCTTTTTCTTTCTAATTCTTGAGGGTGCAGTAAATCGGATTTGGTCAGAAGTATTATTTCAGGTTTCTCTGTCAAACTTAAATTAAATTTTCCCAATTCGCCTCGGATTACGTCGTAATCTTTTTCCAAATTTTCAGACTCCCCGGATATGCAGTGAATAATTAAATTCACTTTTTCTATGTGCTTAAGAGACTTTATTCCCAGTCCTTTTCCTTCGGATGCGCCTTCAATAAGACCGGGGATATCTACTATTATTTTCCCGTCCATTACTCCTAAGTTCGGCTCAAGAGTTGTGAAAGGGTAGCTTGCAACTTTAGCATGTGCCCGTGTCAATGTATTTAGGAGACTGCTTTTCCCGGCATTGGGAAGGCCTATAAGCCCAACGTCTGCAATCAGTTTTACCTCAATTTTAAATTCTTTTTTTTCTCCCGGATGCCCTTCTTCAGCTTTAAATTTTTCCCTAAAACTAGTTGTTCTTAAATCCCAAGTCCCTTTTCCTCCTAACCCCCCTTTACCTATAAGTACTTTTTGATTAAGAGTGTTTAACTCTATAACTTCGTTTGTGTTTTTTTCAGTTAAAATGCTCCCAATAGGCAAAACTATAGTTATATTCTGACCGATTTTCCCCGTTCTTTTTAATCTGTTTCCGTTTTTTCCATCACTTGCTTTTATTTTTTTGTTTCCTGTAAACTGACTAAGAAGGGTCAGATCAGAAGAAGCAACAGCATAAATGCTTCCACCCCTTCCTCCGTTTCCTCCGTCAGGGATTACTTTATATCCGGGTAAAAATGAGGTTCTTCCGTCTCCTCCTCTCCCTGCGATAAGAGTGACTTCTGCTTCATCAATAAACATGTTCTTATTATACCTGAAAAATTTCGTATAATACTTATATGACCGGACGCACGCATGATTTGGCAGCATTCACTCTTTTAAACGGAGTTTTTATATACTATCCGCTTACTTCAATCTCCTTATCCACTCTTTTTGTAAGTATCAGTGCAAACTTAATTGGAGGACTTACTCCGGATATTGACCAGCCGACAGCCGACCTATGGAGACGAATTCCCGCAGGATCAATTATCGGAAGAATTATTTATCCCATACTGGGAAGTCACCGAATGATTTCCCATTCTCTTTTGGGAGTTATCGTTTTTGGATTTGTAAGTGCCAAATTTTTAGATGCCATTCGAAATGTACTAATTGTTGATATGAATATTGTTTGGTTTTCATTTATGATAGGGTTTGTTTCTCATTTGATTATGGATGTTATTACAAAGGAAGGGGAGCCTCTTCTTTTCCCGTTGCCCTTTAAGTTCGGTATCCCCCCTTTTCATTTTTTACGTGTTCAAACCGGGGGAATGGTGGAAAAGTCCATAATTTTTCCGGGTCTTATGCTCTTAAACGGATATCTTATTTATTCGAACTATCATAAGTATTTGGATTTTCTTAAACTATTTATAAAATAAATATGAAAATAAAATTTTTAGGCGCTGCCGGCACGGTTACAGGATCCTGTTACCAGCTTACTTCAGAGTCAGAAGAATCAATTCTAATTGACTGCGGATTATTCCAGGGGCCTGATTATATCGAGAAATATAATTATGCTCCGTTTGAGAGTGATGCTTCTTCTTTAACAGGTATAATTCTTACTCATGCGCATTTAGACCACTGCGGAAGACTTCCTATTTTGCTAAATAAAGGATTTAAAGAAGCTGTCTGGATGACTCGTCCAACGTGTGATCTTGCTGAAATTTCTTTATTTGACAGCGCAAAGATAAATAACAAGGACAGTGGGAAAAGAGCGCTTTATACGAAGGATGATGTATCCCGATTATTGGAGCATGTTAAAACTGTTGAGTATAATACCGTTTTTTCAGCAGGCTGTTTTTCAATTACTTTTTATGATGCGGGACACATATTAGGATCGGCAAGCATTGAAATAATAGACGAGAGCTCCCGGGGGAAGACTAGAAAAATTATTTTCAGCGGAGATTTGGGAAATACTCCTCAGGATCTTATCCGGCCGACTCAACTTATTGCGTCAGGCGATGTGGTAGTTATGGAATCGACATACGGTGACAGGGCTCATCCCGAGGAAAATCCATCCGAAATTATCAGGTCTGAAATAAACACCGTTGAAAAATCAGGCGGAGTTTTGTTGATCCCAGCCTTCTCTATAGAAAGATCTCAGGAGGTTCTGCACAGAATTTTTCATCTTAGAAAAGAGGGAAAAATAAATGGGAGCACCCGGATTTATTTTGACAGCCCGATGGCGCAAAAAGCAACAGAAGTGTTTGAAAAATATAAGGAATATTATAACCCTGAACTGACTTCTGATTTTAAAGAAAATAATCCGTTTCATTTTCCGGAGCTTATTACAAGTCAAAACAGGGGAGATAGCGGCAATATTTCTCTTTTTACGGGGCCGAAAATAATTATTGCGGGAAGCGGTATGATGAACGGAGGAAGAATACTGAGTCATGCTCTGAATTACCTGCCTCTTAGTTCAACCCGGCTTCTATTTGTCGGGTATCAGTCAGATGGGACATTAGGGAGAGAAATCCTTCGGGGTCAAAAAAGTATTGATATAGAAGGAAATTCTATTTACATACATGCCAGCATTAGCCAGACTCAGGCCATGAGTTCTCATGCCGACTACCCAAAACTTCTTTCTTGGCTTAGAAATATAACGGGAGCAAGAAAAGTATTTTTGACTCACGGAGAAGAAAATTCACGTGCATCTCTTTCTGGAAAAATAAAAAAAGACTTAAAAATTTCAGGTGTGGTTCTTCCTACTCTTAATCAAGAGGTTTGGATATAAATCCATTATCGGAAAGTAAAGAGTTCGTCCGTACCAAAATATCTATCTCCATAGTCTCCAAGGCCCGGAACAATAAATTTTTTTGAATTTAACTCAGGATCAATTACTGCGGTTGTTATAGTTACGTTGGGGAACTTTTTCTCTATTGCTTTAATTCCTTCTTGACTTGCAATAACGCATATAATGAGTATTTGTTTTGGATTAAATGGAGTAATTTTTTCCAGAGAATGAAGTGTTGATCCTCCGGTTGCGAGCATGGGATCTGTTATAAGAACAATACTATTATTATTAATTCTAGGAATTTTGAAATAGTATTCTCTTGCGATTGCTGTGGTTTCATTTCTTTCAAGTCCAATAAATCCGACTTTTGCTTTTGGAAGAAGGTGAAGTGTAGGAAGAAGCATGGCAATTCCGCTTCGGAGTACTGGCAAAATTACAAACTCCTCATCAATAAAACCTATTGATGTATCAGTAAGAGGAGTTAAAATCTTTTTTTCTTTTAATAAAAGATTTCTTAAGCTTTCATATATAAGAAATTCACAAATTCGATCCGAGTAAAAACGAAAAGTTTCAATCGGTGTATTTTTATTCCGAAGGTATCCCAATGCATCCTGTATGAAAGGATGGCTTAAAACTTTTGCTTTTTGCATATCTGATCTATGAGGAACGATTTGATGATGGTTTGCCTCCTCAGGTAAATACTACTATATGAATTCTTTGGCTTTCAAATTTATTCCTGATTAAGCTCATTTTCTTCTAATTCCTGATCTTTTGGTATAAACCTCATTGAAATGGAGTTAACGCAATGCCGGGTATTTTTCTTGGTATAATGTTCTCCGGTAAAGACATGTCCTAAATGTGCCCCACAATTTGCACATAATATTTCCGTTCTTTGGCCATCCTCATCCGGGACTCGGGATACTGCATCAGGAATCTCAGCATCGAAACTCGGCCATCCGCATCCCGAGTGAAATTTGGTGCTTGACTCATAGAGGGGTTCGCCGCATTGCCTGCAAATATAGGTACCCTCCTCGAAAAAATCGTCGTATTCTCCCTGAAATGGAGGCTCTGTTTCTTTGTGGATAATGACTCTTTCTTCTTCTGGAGTAAGCGGGCTGAGTTTCATATTTTGAAAGTATACCATACTATTTTATAAACCTATGGACATACATATTCGGTACTGATTGGAATTTATACCTATCTTGTATTAAACTTAAAAAGGATATGAATTTTTTCTTTATCAGACAGAATTTATTTTGGCTTTTACCTTTTGTTCTTTTGGATATTATCCTTAAACTATATGCTCTCTGGAGGGCCGGAAGGAATAATCAACCCTACTGGTTTGTGGCACTTTCTCTTATAAACTCTTTGGGAATTCTGCCTCTTATTTACCTTATTTTCTTTCAAAAGAAAGCATTCTCAAAAAAATAAACTGCCTTTATTTGAAAATGCGTTTCCGCCCCCAGGATCTGATGGGATAATTAATTCCATCGCTTAATGGTACTTGCGGACTACGGATACCACAATACCGATAATTTCCAGAGATTCCTGCGCGTGAATGGGGGAATATTTTTTATTTGCAGGAAGAAGACTGACACTACTTTCCTCTTTGTGAAAATATTTTAACGTGAAATCCCCGTCTATGTTAGCAACTACAATATCTCCTTCTTTAGGGAATTGTGTTTCTTCAATAACTACCAAATCTCCTGGCTGGATACCGGCATCAATCATCGAGTCTCCGGAGACTCTCAAAAGATATGATTTTTCCGGACGATTTACCAGAAAATTATCAAAAGACATGGTATTAAGAAGCTGTTCTTCAGCCGGAGTAGGAATACCCGCCTGAATAGTTCCGAGAAGCTGAAGTCTGGGAAAAAGGTTTTTAGGAATCAGTCTGCCTGTTGTATCTTTTTCAATAAATCCCGCTTTAATGAGTTTTCCTGCTAGATCAAAACTTGATTTTTTGGAAGAAAAATGGAATAAACTGCACATTTCCTGATAAGAGGGAAGACGCTTATGGTCTTTATAAAAGGTACGAAGTTTACTTACGGCATTATCTATAATCATAGGCAGTAAATCTAAGGTTTAATTGTTTGATAAGGGAGCGGGCTTCCAGCTCATGTCTTGCTTCATGAGCAAGTTTTTTAACCATTCTCAGTTTTCCTTCTTTAAGAGCTTTTACCTGATCGTGAAATCTGATGTAGCCTTTTGTAAATATCACTTTTCTTTTCATAATTTTATTATACTAAACGAACGTTTACATGTCAAGTGTAAATATGTTTTTATGCTGAAGCTTTCTCTAATCTATCCAAGACAGCTTTGCCAATTCCACGGGCTGCAGGTTTTTGTACAAAAATTACTTTTTTATTTTCGTGATCCATTTTACGAAAGGCATCAAAAAGATGTATCGACATTTCATTTATGTCTTTATAGATATTTTGTTGAATGGTTAAATGGTTTAATGGCTTTAATGCAATTAAGCTCGCTTCTTTTTTATTTAATAAATTTTCCTTTAAATAATTTTGTATGTTTTGTACTAGATTCTTTGAATCCAGAAGAATAACCTTTGCCCGGGGAGCATAATGTCTGTATTTCATCCCGGGGGATATCGGACTGTTATTATTTAATATTTTAGTTCCGTCAATAACATTAGGTAAAATTTTTCTTATTTCTTCAATTGAAACAGCTCCGTTTCTTAGAATTCTCGGTGGATTATTAAGAATATCAACAACGGTTGATTCCAGTCCGAATGTGGTAGGGCCTCCATCTATAATTATATCAACTCTGCCATTAAGATCTTCTATCACGTGTTGGGCATTTGTTGGGCTGGGACGGCCTGATAAATTTGCAGAAGGAGCTGCAATTGGAATGCCGCTTAATTCAATTAATTTTCTTGCAACAGGATGAGAAGGGAATCTTACGGTAATGGTCGGAAGCCCCGCAGAAACAATCGGCGGAACTGAGTCTTTTTTATTAAAAAGAAGGGTCAGGGGTCCCGGCCAAAAATTCTCTATAATCTTTTTATGAATTGGAGTTATTTCACTTACTAAGGAACTTAGCTCTCCGATATCTGAAATATGGGCAATAATGGGATTGTCGGAAGGTCTTTTTTTTGCAATAAAAATTTTTTCTACCGCTTTTTCATCCAGTGCGTTTGCTCCCAGTCCATAAACGGTTTCTGTAGGAAAGACAACAAGTCCTCCTTTTTTTATAATATCTGCTGCTTTTTTAAGAATGGAGAGATTTGGATTATTAATATCAACTTTTGCAAAAATAGTATTCATATATTGGCTTTGATTCTATCCTGCGCAATGGTAAGATGCAACCTGTGAGTATTTTAAAGAGTCCGCTGGCATTTGTTGATGTTGAGACAACCGGTTCCAATCCTATCTATGACCGGATCATTGAGATCGGGATTTTAAGGTCGGAGAATGGAAAAGTCGTAGATGAATTTAAATCTCTCATAAATCCTGACGTAACGCTGGACCCTTTTATAAGCGGAATGACGGGAATCACATCTGAAGACCTTATCAAAGCCCCCTCTTTTTATCAAATTTCAGATCGGATTTTAGAGTTATTAGAAGGTAGTGTATTTATTGCACATAATGCCCGATTTGATTACGGTTTTATCAGGGAGGAATTTAAGCGTCTGAGAGTCAAATTTCAAAAAAAACCATTATGCACGGTAAAGTTAACCAGGTTTTTGTATCCTGAATTTTCTTCGCATAACCTGGACAGTCTTATAGAAAAGTTTTCCTTAACTATTGAAAACAGGCATAGAGCATACGATGATGCTAAAGCTTTGGCCGATATTTTTAAAATAACTCTTGAGAAATTTAGTATTGATGAAATTAACCATGCTATAGACAGACAACAAAAAAAACCTTCTCTTCCTCCTTATCTTAAATCAAAACAAATTGACAGACTTCCTGAATCACCCGGTGTGTATATCTTTTATGGAGAAGAGGATGCTGTTTTATATATCGGAAAAAGCATCGATATTAAAGACCGAGTGCTTTCGCATTTTTCGGAAGATATTCGTTCGGAGCGGGGAATGAAACTTTCCTCATCGGTTAGAAGCATTGAGGCAATCCCAACCTCAGGAGAGTTAGGAGCACTTCTTTTGGAGTCATCACTTATAAAAAAACACCAGCCGATTTTTAATAGAAAACTTAGAAAGATACAAAAACTGTTTAGACTGGATAAAGTTAAAAGTAAAAAGGGGTATGACACATTTAAAATTTCGGAAACAGACACAGTACCAGCAGAAGATTTAGACTCACTGGTTACTATTTTCAAAAACTTGCGTGATGCTAAAAGTTTTTTAGAAAAAATGGCAAAAGAATATATCTTATGTCCTAAAATATTAGGATTAGAAAAGGCCCGTCTATGCAGGCAGTGGAAAGAAAGCTGTTTTTGGTATCAGTTGAGAAAATGCAAAGGAGCATGCCTAGAAAGGGAAGGAAACCTGAAATACAATCTCCGGGTTTTGGAAGCATTCACTAAATATAAAATCAAAAAGTGGCCCTTTGACGGAGCAGTTGCAATACGGGACGGAAATGAAAATCCTGAGTTTTTTGTCATAGATAGATGGTGTCTTCTTGGGAATACCACAGAGGAAAACGAAGAGTTTGTATATGAAGAGTCTTCCTATAATTTTGATTTTGACACCTATAAAATTCTTGCCAGATTTTTACTCTCCGAAAAAAACCAGAAGTATATTAAAAAAATAGACTAAGAACTTTGGATATTATGGAAGATAGACTTTGACTACGTAAGCGACAAGAGCAATTGCCATTATAACAAGAAATACAACACCTACCCGTACAACCGGGCTCTGTATTTCTTCTTTAGCAACTACAGCTCGCCGCCTAACGGGGCGGGATTTTTTCTTCATATATATTTAAAGTAGAGAATTTTGCAATTCCTGTCAATAGAGAAGAAATTTTTCAGTTAGTTATTTCAAAAAGATGTATAATAAATACCCTCATATGTATTTTGCAACCATAATATTTCCGGTTCATCCTTTTTTGACAAATACCTTAAATAATTAATACACTAACAATGAAAAAAATTATTTTCTCTTTTTTTCTTTTTCTCCTTTTCCCCTTTTCTCCTTATCATGTCTTTGCTCATCCTGCAGGTCTTCCTCCCTTTTTTAAAGCCAATGGACAGTTTAATAAGTATTATCATGTTCCTCTGCAAAGCGATATTATCAATCTTCCTCAAAGTGATATTGACGGCACATTTATTGTAAATATTCCTATTACATTTGAAATAGATCCCAACCTTTTGCCTTTTCCAAAAAATATAGTTAATACCCTTAAGTATTCTTGGGACTTTGGGGATGGAGGGAAAGGTGAGGGATTTAAAAATACTCATACCTATAGAGAACCTGGTTCATATATTTTTAGATTAAATGCAGAGCCTAAGCCAACCTATGTTAGTCAAACTGATTTGGAGTCAGTTCTTATAAACGTTCTACCTGATCCTAATTACTCAGTTGTTACCCCAACTATTGTTATCAACGGATTTGAAATAAAAGACTCGATAACTGACACATTTGAAGATGATATCGGTACAAAAGAGCTTAAATTTGAAGCAAAAATGGATGATTCTACAACTAAAATAGCAGAATATTCCTGGGATTTTGGTGATGAAACACAGGCAAAAGGACAGACGGTTACTCATACATATACACCCCAAGATACCGTGATTTTTGTCATACTTCGGGTAAAAACAGAAGAAGGGTTTATAAGAGATACTTTTGCAGAAATTCATAACTCGAAAATTATTCTGACAAAAAACGGAGGAGTAACTCCCAAAACGTCTACTCGGCTTGTTATTACCCCTCAACCTCAGACAAATAGTGTAACCAAAAAAATATCAGATATTTCCTATTCTTTAGTCCGATACGTAGCGCAACCAACCGGAGGAATTTTATTTTTACTTTTAGCAATTGTAGCAATATTTATAGGAGGAGGACTTCATGCCCTTACCCCAGGACATGGGAAGAGCATGATGGCGGCATTTCTTTTGGGGAAACATAGAAGTTCCTTATCAGATATACTTCTTTTGGCACTCTCAATTACTCTTACTCATACTCTGGTTATATTTATTCTGGGATTTGTTTTTCTATTTATCGATAAGACGGGAACAATTAATACAGCTGTTCCCTTTTTAGAAAAAGCAAGTGCCGCGTTGGTTGTTTTTCTTTCTCTGGGGCTTATCCGGACTGGGATAAAAAACTGGAAGCATGAGAGGGATCACTTAAAAGGGGTAGACTATCGACATGATCATAATCACCATAATCAAGTTATGCATGTCCAAAACAGAAAACAACTTTTTTTTGCCGGATTCAGCGGTGGGATTTTGCCCTGTGCTGACGCTTTATCTTTACTTCTCTTATGTATAAGCTTAGGAAGAGTTGCGTATGGAATATTTCTCACATTTATATTTAGTCTTGGACTTGCAACCGTAATTGTGCTCTTGGGATTTGTACTGATTACCGGAAAAGAAAAGTTTAATTTTGAAAAAAGATTCGGAAAATTTGCATATATCGGAGGACCTTTATTTTCAGGGACCGTAATTCTACTTATTGGTCTTCGGTTATTGTTGAAATGAAAATAGGCTTATCCTGCTAAATAGTGTAAAATAGAGCTTAAATATGGCCAAAACCTACTTTATCCAGACATTCGGATGTCAGCAAAATGTCGCAGATTCAGAGCGCATTGCAGCAGAGCTTGAGTCCCGTGGAATGAAAAAAGCACCCTCTGTTTACAAAGCGGACCATGTAGTTATCAATACCTGCATGATCCGGCAGATGGCGGAGAACCGGGTATACGGATTGGTCAATAATTTATCCAAGTTGAAGACCCTTCGGCAGGCTCAGGGCAGCGAACTGAAAATAGTTGTTACGGGGTGCATGGTTGGAATGGCACTTCGGGATAAAAGCGGAAAATTCTTAAAGTTGATAAAAGAGAGGATGCCGGGAGCGGATGAATTTTTAGCAATTGAAGAAGTGGGATTTGATAATAATCCGGTTAGGACGAGTGATATAAATGCATGGGTTCCCATTTCAAACGGGTGTAATAATTTTTGTACGTTTTGTGTGGTTCCTTTTACCCGCGGGCGGGAAGTGAGCCGTCCCTACGCTGATATTCTCCATGAATGTTACGATCTAGTGAGGCGGGGATATAAAAAGATTACGCTTCTGGGAATGAACGTAAATTCCTACGGAGCTGATCTGGTAGTCGGTCCTGAAAATATTCAGGTTCTAAGGGATATTGATAAAAAATACTTTAGCGAAATAGAGAAAAGGAGAAAAGGAGAAAAAGTGAATAAAGAAATTAACGGATATAAATTACCTGATGGAAGAATGGTTAAGCCTGTTTTAGTCAAACATTTAAATCGTCTCCGAATTCCGACGCTTTTTCCTTATTTATTAGAAGACATTGCCAATATAAAAGGGGTTGAGAAAGTTGATTTTATTTCTTCCAACCCTTGGGATATGTCTGATGAGGTAGTTGATATAATTGCAAACAATACCAATATTACCCGTCTTGTCCATTTTGCTCTTCAATCAGGGAGCAATTCTGTACTTAAACGGATGAACAGATGGTACACGAGTCAAGATTATTTAATGCTTTTAACTAAAATAAGAAAGAAAATTCCCAATGTAGAATTTTCTACCGACATTATCGTAGGTTTTTGTGGTGAAACGGATAAGGAATTTAAAGAAACAGTAGAGCTCGTTAAAAAAGCAAAATTTCTTAAAGCATATATTGCCATGTATTCGGACCGTCCCGCAACTGCTGCTCATAAGGCGTTTAAAGATAATGTTCTCTATCCTGTAAAAAAAGAGAGATGGAAAGTTTTAGAAAATCTTATAAATAAGCCGAATCTGGATAAAATAAAGGCATTAGGAAACTGATACAGTTAATGATAAATGATTCAAATCATTTTATATAACACGTTATAATGCAACGCTCATTTACGATAGCTACTACCAGAAAAAAAGGAAATAATAGACTTGACAGAAAAGATTAACCATTTTTTACAAAATCAGGAAAGAGAAGAAGGGGTATGCACTAATCGGGCCATCGCTAACGATCCCTTTTAAAGACAAAAAACTAATTCTGGGTACATGGCAGTCAGTATTACTTTTAGAGTTAGACGGACCCAGAGAAAGAAATGTAATTGTTTCAACCTAATTTCATGAATAATCTTCTTGTTATTCTTGGTCCTACCGCAGTTGGAAAAACGGATTTAGGAATTACACTTGCTAAAAAATTTAACGGGGAAATTGTATCAGCAGATTCCAGGCAGGTGTATAAGGGGATGGATATCGGAACGGGGAAAGACATATCAAAATTATCCAATTTCCAATTATCCAATTCGGTTGGTTACCGGCTGAAAGACCGAATCCCTATTTGGTTAATAGATGTAGTTTCTCCTGACTATCAATTTAATGTTGGTGAGTACTCAGTTTTAGCAAAAAAGGTAATAAAAGATATTCAATCCAGAAATAAATTACCTATTGTTGTCGGTGGGACAGGACTTTATATTAAGTCTATTAATGAGCCACCAGATACATTACACATTCCACCCGATGAAAATTTGAGAAAAGAATTGGAAAATTTTAACACCAGACAATTACAAGAGAAACTTCAAAGAGATTCTCTAAAAAAGTGGGAGAGCATGAATAATTCAGATAAAAATAACCCGAGACGCCTTGTAAGAGCTATAGAGGTCGAATTATTTAATCGTCATTCCAATCTGCAGGGAAAATTCCAACGGGCTTCTCCCGATGCATTAATTATTGGTTTAACTGCAGATAAAGAAGTGTTGAAAGAAAGAATTAAGACCCGTATTGGAAAAAGATTAAAAGATGGCGTTTTAGAAGAAATTCAAGCGTTATTAAATCAAGGATATTCCTTTGATCTACCATCCTTTTCTGCATGTGGATATAAAGTATGGAAGGATTATGTTAAAAGTTCCTTCGGAAAACCTCAGGACAGGCAGGTCAAAAGTAATAATGAAAACTTATATGATAAGACTATTCAGAGATGGATATTGGATGAAACTCAGTATTCTAAGCGTCAAATGACTTTTTTTAAGAGGATCAAAGATATAAATTGGTTCAATATTAACAATTTGGGTTATCAGTACAATATTTTTAATAAAGTAGAAGAATGGTATAATAAGTAAAATCCAAAATCCCAAATCCAAAAATAATTTGGATTTTAGATTTTGAACTTTGGATTTTAAATATGTTTCCTACAAAAATAGAAATTTCACACAAAACAATTCTTTTTACCATTATCATACTTCTCTCCCTTTGGTTTGTTTACCATGTCTTGGATATTTTAATTTTTATTTTTGTCGCTTTTATTTTAATGTCTGCTTTTAAACCAATAGTCGATTTTATTGAATCAAAAAAATTACCCCGAATTGCAGGGGCTCTTATTATCTATCTCCTTTTTTTATCCGTTCTTGGATTGTTAATAACTATTTTGCTTCCTCCGGTTATCACGCAAAGTGTACATTTTATAGATACTTTGCCAGTATTTATCAGAAATGCACTGCCTTTTATAAATTTGGATACTCAGCTCATATCAACACAAATTGCACCTTTAAGCCAAAATATTTTTAAGGTGACCATAGATGTTTTCAGCAATATTATAACTTTGTTTACGATAATCGTTGTTTCTTTTTATCTTTTGTTGGAACGAAAACATGTTTCAGTATATTTCAAGGATTTATTTGGAAGTGCTGTCGGAGAAAAATTTCTACAGGGGTTAGAAAAAGTTGAAGAACGATTGGGAGCTTGGGTGAGGGGACAGGTGATGCTTGGACTTATTATAGGGGTGATGACTTTTATAGCCCTTATGATTCTGGGACTTCCTTATCCTCTGACTTTGGCAATTTTCGCCGGAATTTTGGAAGTTATTCCGATTATCGGACCCATTATTTCTATGATCCCAGCAATTTTAATTGCAGTTACCATTTCTCCGCTTATGGCAGGAATCACTTTTGCTTCTTATCTGATTATCCAACAGGTGGAAGCTCATATTGTGGTTCCGGTTATGATGAAAAAAGTTTCAGGGTTGCCTCCTATTGTGACGATTTTATCTCTTATGATTGGGGCAAAACTCGGGGGGATTATCGGTGCTCTTCTTGCTATACCTCTTCTTATAACTATTCTCACCGGAGTGGGAGAGTATCTAAAATTCAAACAAGTCAAATTGAAATCTGCGGAGCGTAATAAACCTTCGGTTTAAACGCTCCATCAACGTTGAATCCGCCCGAAGGCGGATTCTTACGTTGCGGAGACTCGTAAGCCAGATTCTGTTTTTCCTTCGATAAACTCAGGATTCTGAGCCTGTCGAAGAATAAATGATCATTTCTCTATGGTTATGATTAACTCATTACCATCCCCGAGTTTACTCTGTAAATTCTTAGTACTACTAGTATTTACAGGGTGAACGGGGTGCTCTCAAGCTTCGGGCTTCCAAAAGACATTGGTTTTTGTCAGCCCATTCGGAGATTGCTGCTGGTGGGATTGCCGGCGTTTCACCCTTCTTCCATATCCTTTCGGACTTAGGAAAAAGCTCGTCTCTGTGGCTCTCTCATCCCCCGCTAAGCGGGGGAATCGTTCCCCCAATCTTTCAATCGGGAGACACCCGATGTTGCCATTGTTCATCTTACGATGACTCCCATGTCTTTTGCAGTCTGGACTTTCCTCCAGGTACCAGATGGCACCTGATGATCATCCGGTCTCCGCAGAGCTATATTATATACCATTTATGAGGTTAAAGCTAATTACTTTACATCAATAATATTTTTATGATAATCTAGATCATATGAATACAAAACTTCTTCCTGTTTTGATCGTTGGTCTTGTTGTAATTGGCGGCGGATTTTACTTGATGAAAAACTCGGCAGATCTTAAAGTAACTGAAGTACCTACTCAGGGAGAAATACAGAATAATTCAGACGTAAAAGAATTTACTGTTGAAGCAGCCAATTTCAGCTTTTCGCCCAATGAAATAAAGGTTTCAAAAGGGGATACCGTCAAAATAAACTTTAAAAATATAGAAGGCATGCATAATTGGGTTCTAGATGAATTTAATGCAAAGATTGATCCGATCAGTGCAGGAAAAGAAGCAACCCTTCAATTTACTGCGGATAAAGCAGGTACATTTGAATACTACTGCAGTGTCGGTAACCACAGACAGTTGGGAATGGTAGGGAAATTAATCGTAGAGTAAGTTTAAGAAGAAAAACTTGGGTTTTGATGTGGTTTGACTTACTTTATCTTCTTGACCTGAAGTAAGATTATCTATTAATATAGGTCACTGCCTTTTATTCTGCCTCTTAATAATATTTTCTATATCCTACTATGAAAAAGACTTTACGTGTAGTTGTCCTTCTTGTTTTAGTAAGTATTATTTCAATTTTTGCTTCAGGAAGAGTAAACGCAGCCCCTTCGGGAAATTATATTGACCTAAACGGAGGTTACCTTAAAGCCAGCGGATATTATCCGGGATCTTTTTCAACCGTTATTTTCGATGCATGGATCAACCCTTCCGATGTTTCAGGAACCAGACCCATTTTTTCAATAGGAGATAAATCAACAGGACTCATGCACTACTTTTTGGGAATTAATGGGGGATCTTTAGTGTTTCAGTTTAAGTTTTCCTCCTCATCCAGTAAGTACTTATCCGCAGGGCAGATTCTGCCCAATACGTGGACCCATGTTTTGGGAAAAATTACACCTTCTCAAACTACTTTATATATAAATGATGCAAACGTCATCTCTTCAACAGGGGCTTCTAACTTATTATCCTTGGGGAATTCAATTATTGTAGGAGCTGCCTATGATGAATCCTTTTTCTCTCAAAAATTCTTAGGTTCTTTAGATGAGGTAAAAATTTCTTCAGATACTCAGCCACTCTTATACTGGCACTTAGATGAACAAAGAGGAGAAAATATTGCAAAGGATTCTTCAGGTAACGGATTGTACGGAGTCTTAGTAGGAGGAGATAACTCCATACATTTTCACGGGGTTTTACCAACTCCAACGCCATTTTTAGGAGGAATTCCGTTTCCTACATCACGAATTGTAAGACCCAGTTGGACGTTGCCGACCATAGGATTTCCAAATCCAACAGGTATTGGTGTCCCAACGCAGGGAAGTTCTCCCACAACTGTCCCGATTCCTACACTTCCGGGAATGATAAGGGGTCCCAGACCTACCCGTACATTTTAATACTTTGACGGGAAGACATTTTTCATCTATTCTTTACTCATGGACAAGAAGCTAAAAATCGGGTGGTATTCATTCTCCTGTTGCGAAGACTCAACCATTATTTTTACAGAAATGCTCAATGAGCATTATTTAGAATGGAAAAAAGTTTTGGATATTCGCTCTGCTCTTATACTTCAACGCCGGGATCATCATGATGAAATGGATGTTGCTTTTGTTGAGGGAGCAATTACTTCAGAAGAGCAGGAAAAAAAACTTAAAGATATTAGGGTCCGGGCAAAAAAAATTGTAGCAATCGGAGCCTGTGCGACAATTGGGATGCCTTCGGGTCAGAGAAATCTCTTTGATGAAGAGAAGCAAAAGGAAATTGCCCCTATTCTGACACGGTTTAAATATGCACCCTCTGTTAAAAAACTTTCAGATATTGTGACAGTTGACAGTGTGGTTCCCGGTTGTCCTATGGATGAGAATATATTTCTTCAAGTATTAACCAAATATCTTAAGGAGTTCGGAATTATTATAAGTTAAAATTCTTTCGTATGCACACATTTGATTTAACGCTTGACGATATCTCAAAAATTGAAGGAAAAGCTAGTCTCAGTGTCAAAATAAAAGACGACACTATTGAAGAAATTCAATTTAAGATAACCGAGTATAAACGATTTTATACTCAGGCAATTCGGGGAAAAGATATTGCTGCAATTCCACAGCTCTGTGCCAGGGTATGCGGAACATGTTCAAATGCACATCTGTTATGCGCCATTAAAGCAATTGAAAACGGGCTGGGCATAACTCCTTCTTCTCAGACTCAAAAACTCCGGGAGCTTTTAAATTTCGGATTAAATATTCGGGATCATGCTTTACATCTATATGTATTTGTTCTTCCGGATTTACTTGGAATTGATTCAATATTGGATTTGGACGAGAATAAACCGGAGGAAAGAGAACTCTTAGAAGATACATTCTCCGTTAAATCAGCGGGAAATACACTGAGTAAAGTAATCGGTGGAAGAAGCGTCCATGCACCGTTCCCGACAATCGGAGGATTTTTAATTGTTCCTAAACAGGAATTATTTGAAGGACTTATTAAAGAGTTGCAGGAGGTAAGGCCGGCGGTTTTACGACTTATAGAAAGGTTTAGTAACTATTCTTTTTTACTCGCGCAATCCATTCAATTTGTTTCGCTTATTGACTCGGACTATTCTTTTTTAAAAGGAGAGATTATTACAAGCGACGGAAAAGTCATAAAAGAGACAAACGTGAAAAAATATCTGGAACATGTGGTTATTCCTTATTCTCATGCCTCCGGATATACATTTGCAGGAAAGACGTATTTTGTGGGAGCCTTATCTCGTATAAATTTAGCAAAAAAGTACCTTCATAAGAATACTATAAAAGATGCAGGTTCCATACTGGACCGTTTTCCATCAGAAAATGCGTATGATAATAACCTAGCTCAGGCAATTGAAATTCTTCACTGTATCGATAAATCCATTGATATTTTGGAAAATCTGAAGGTTGAAAAAGAACCGCCAATTCCTATTGTGAGAAAAGAATGTGTTGGAGTGGGAGTAATAGAAGCTCCCCGGGGAATGTTGTTTTATCGTCTTGAAATGGATAACGTGGGTAAAATTATTAATGCAGATCTGGTTGTTCCGACTGGTCAAAATCAGATAGGAATTGAGAAGACGCTTTATGCCTACATATCTGCGAATATTCAAAAAGATCAGCATGAACTTTCACACGACATTGAAAAAATTATCAGAGCTTATGATCCGTGTATGTCCTGCGCCTCTCATTTTCTGAAAGTGAAATGGGAAAGGTTATCTGCCAAGAGAATTAATAATACCGGCAATATCTTCAATTAATATACTCATATTTCCCTGAGGGGGAATTCCAATTATTTCTAGTTTTTTTATTTTTCTGAGTTTAAAAAGGATGCTCGCATCAGAAAGCAAATCATAGTCATGTACTGAGAATCGCGGCGACCTCACAAAAGAATTTAAGTCGCTAAATAGGGTTACTTTATTAATTCCTACCACTGTGTCTAAGATAACCAATGTCTTATTGATAAGATCTATATTTTCAGTCGGGTCCGCATATATAAACTGTATATTCTTAAATTTGTTAATAATGGATGGAATAATTTCAGTTGGTTTTCTATCAATACGTACCAGCGGATTTCCCATATAATAAATTTTTTTCATATTTTGCTGGCAAAATGCATTGATATTTCCGTATAGTGTCTCAGTTGCATCACTTGATTCAGATTCAATTTTGTGCAGAAGTATCCCCAGTGATAAGAAACATAATCACCTACGGATATATCAGAAATTACCCGATCCTCTTGTCCTTGTTTTATAAGGCATCTTTCTTTTTCATTTCCCCAAGTTAGTTTTCCGTTTGTTATCGTTAGTGGTTGAGTTTTTACGCATATTAAATTATGTGTTATTTTAGTGACTTTACCGAAATTTATGATACACGCATCCATTGTTTCAATGGTTTGAGGAATGTCCAGGTGTCCGGTCCTTTTGTAAATATTAAGTACATGAAAAGAATGGTGGGGAAGTCCTCCCTGCACGATCTTGTCAAACAGGATTTGCCTGTCTTTTCTTTTTATCTTAATCTTTAAGTCTAAATCATCCTCCAGATGAGAAACAAATCTGCGGATGGGAATATTTTCCAACAATGAATTTCCAATCCAGTAAGCTGCCACTATTCTTTCATCAAACAGGTCAGGAATGTTGTTAAAAGACGCAATTAATTTTAAATAGGGATAAAGAGTTGAGAACTGAGAAAGTATTTCAAATGTACCCTTATCCTGACTCTGATTTTCCGAATACCATTTCAGATCTTTTTGTTTTTCGGGACCGCACAGAAACAAAGAATTAGGAGGATATGCAAACCGACAACAGAGAGAAATACCGGGTATGGACATAGTGATGTATCAAGTTAAGTCGGTCGACTAAATAGAAATAGGTCTGCCACTGACTGTAATATTTTTTGAGGAAAAAATTGATATAACCAATATTCCAAGAAGCAATAAAAATGCGGTAACAAACCCACTATTTGGAAAAGTATGAGTAATAAATAAACTGCTTAAAATAGTAGTAATGGAAGTAGCAAATACTAGAATGGAACTGACAAGCGTTGCGGGAGCATTTTTTAAGGCTTTATACCAGGTCAAGACATAGCCGGTAAGAAATAAAATACTTATAAGTATCGGCATAACTTTCGCAGGAGTCAAAAGAGAAAATTGTCCCAGTTTATTTTGAGACAGGGCAAAAAGTATCATAACCAGAACCCCAAAAGTCATTCGCGCCCATCCGACTAAAAGAGGGTCAATATTTTTGAGTGTAATTTTGGCAATTACATTCTCAATTGCCCAAAATATAGTAGCAGTCAGAATAAGCCAGGTTCCAATTGAAGTTGAAAATCCCTGGAATCCTCCTAAAAAGAAGTTGGCGTATATTATAAGTAAATATCCGATAATTTGTAAAAAATTAAGTTTTTCTTTCAGGATAGGAATTGCAAGCAGCGCAATCCAAATAAAAAGGGTTTTTTGCAAAATGTTTGCGCTTGCCGCCGGAATAAGCTTTAATCCTTCAAAAAAAAGTATAAACGGAATGCTTCCTCCGATTATGCCGATCAGCAAAAGTTTAATCCAATCCTTTTTTGTAAGATTTTTGAATCTATTCCGATTTTTTGAAAAAATAATAATACCGGAGAAAATAATTGCTACTCCGCCGTTTTTGATAATATTAAAAACAGTAGAATCCATTCCTCCTATTACGGCAAATTTATTATAGAAAATGGAGAATCCCGAAATTACTGCCGTAATAAAAGCAAGTACGATTCCTTTTTTATAATTAATATTCATTTAATTATTCAGAGATTTTAATAGTTTTCGTATTTTAAGTCCCTCGGTTTTGGATAGTTTCTCGACTGCCACTGATCCTACAACTCTTAAATATTCCCCTTTTTTTACCTTTAGATCTTTTCCAATCTTAACCGATTTACCTCCTTCAATCAATGCAGAAGAACCGTTAATAGCAATAATCTTTGCGGGAATGGAAAAGCACATATAATCTATTATATATTATTTTTAAGCTGGAAGAAATCAATGGTATAATCAAAGGCTACATGACAATAAAAAACCCTATGAATATGCAAAAAAAAGTTGACCTAGCAGCTTATTCCTCATTTGGTATCTCATCTCTTGCCCGTGAATTAATTACCGTGAATAATCCGACTGATTTATTAACTATTTTAAATCAATTTAAAAAAAGCGGTCAGGAATATCGGATTATGGGAGCAGGAAGTAATTTAATACTTCCGGATAAAGGAATATCCGAATCGGTTATAAGGATCTGCGGAGGAAATTTTATTAACGAAAAGTTATTT
>MFJL01000043.1:0-13302 GCA_001779195.1 Candidatus Gottesmanbacteria bacterium RIFCSPHIGHO2_02_FULL_39_11 | reverse complement strand
AGTATTGCTTTCTGATTTGGTCGAAGAGTCCATAAGTAAGAATTTGACTGGACTTGAATTACTCTCGGGCATTCCGGGAACTGTGGGAGGAGCAGTTGTCGGGAACGCGGGAGCTTTTGGAAAGTCCATATCCGACACAGTTGAATGGGTAGAGATCTGGGAAGGAGAAAAAGTAGTAACACTTACAAAAAAAGAGTGCTTTTTTTCATACCGCCACAGTATTTTTAAAGAAAAGAAATTCGTCATTTTAAAAGTAAAAATTAAGCTTGATCCAAACCAAAAAGAAAATCTCATGGAAGTTTCAAATAATATTATTAAATTAAGAGAAGAAAAATATCACCCGGGAATCAAATGTCCCGGAAGCTTTTTTAAAAATATCCCTTTAGAAAATGCCGATCGCGAATTATTAAGTAAAATCGATCATAGTCAGATTAAAGGAGGCAAAATTCCTGCCGGATACTTATTGGAAGAGGTTGGGGTTAGGGGAATAAGAATGGGAGATATTCAGGTTGCCAATTTTCATGGGAATCTTCTGATAAATTCAGGGAAAGGAAAATCTTCCGATGTTAAAAAACTAGCCTCTTTCTTGAAGAGAAAAGTAAAAAATAAATTCGGAATACTTCTTGAGGAAGAAGTAAGGTATTTTTAAAATCTTAAATGACTTTATAAATAGTTATTTGCCCCTCCTGATATATAATTTTAAGAAAAGGGTAGGAAAAATTTTCATTTTCCAAAGCTTTCTCGTCTGTTCCGAACCACACATATGAAATGCGATTATCAGAAATAAATCGTTTTACCTCTTCTTCATTCATACGTCTCGTATAAAATCTCCAGACATTATTTTGTTTTTCTTTAAAGTGAACAGTCAGGTTTATATGTCCAAAATAAGAAGTAACTGGAATAAATGCAGGAATAATATTTCCAATATGTTCATCCGAGAGTATGATGGACTCATCCGGAGCTTCATCTTTCAGGAAATTTATTGCTTCCCACTGTTTATTAGGATAATAAATATTGGAGTATAACGGCTGATTATCAATGATCTTTGTGTTCTGAATTAATAATGAAACAGACGTTGAAAAATTCAGGATAATAACAAAAAAGATTAGCATTCGAGCAATTTTTTTTTGAAACGCGGGAAAAACTACCAGACAAAATATTAATGATAAAGGGATAAAAGACATCATCGCATAAAGTCTAATTTTGCTTAACCCCACACCAGTTGCAAAAGGGATAAGAAAAAAAGGCAGTAAAGACCAGATTATAATAAAAATATTATTTCTATCTTTTATGATTTCAGTTAACCTTTCAGGAATTTTTTTAATCTTTTCCAAAGAAACCGGGTTTTTGATTTATTTATCTACAGTAATAATGTACCTATTGATGTATCTTATAATTGGAAAATCTAAAAATATATTAAAGGTTTTCTCTATAAGACGAATTTTTCTGTTTATTCCTGTTTTTTTATTCTTCTCCTATCTTATTATTAAAACTTCTGTCTACCATCAGCCTGCTCTATGGAACAGACAAGGGGATATACTGCATCCTATTTTAAAAGAAAGCTGGCTAGAGTGGAAAACGGATAGAATTCCCCTAGCTGACCTACTTGCGGTTTACGTTTTGAATTTCAACTGGATACTTACAATTGGAACAGTTATATCTTTTTTTCTTTTATAAAAAAAATATTCATTTCAAGAAATAATAGTTTATTGCAATATAAAATAGGATTTCTTTTTCTGTCAATTTTTTTTACGTATATAATTGTAACCTTTTTCCCGACGTATACTAACGTAAGGTATTATTTACCTGTATATTTTCTGTTAATTACTTTATTTCCATACGTTGTTTTGGATTCAATACAAACCAAATGGAAAAGAGTAATTTTGCTCTCTGGTATTGCAGTTATTTTTTTTATTTCATCTTTTAGAACCTTTGATCCTTTGTCAAAAAAAATATACGGAACGCTTTCGTTTGGCAGGCATAATCTGCTTAAAGTTACATCTGTCACAGATGAGTGCTGCGGGTGGGGAAGAGATCAGCTTTCCTATAATCTGGAGTTTACAGAAATGCACTTCATATTAAATAATATCTTTAAAGACATTAAACCTACCGGAAAGACTGTTTTTGCATTCCATCCTCTGTTAAGTCCCAATATTCTTACCAGAATAAATAAAAATACATATATGCGTACAATTCAACTGAGTGATTTTACAGACTTACAGACAATAACCTATACCTATAATACGGTAAGAAATAAACCCCAAAATATTTATTATATTGAATTTCCCATTATTAATAATGATGCTGAACTCTCGCTTTACTTAAAAAATTACACTATAATCAGTCGTAAACTGTATGAAGATAACGGGTACATACTGCCGGTTACTTTATTACAGTTGAAATCGTCTTATGAAAAATCATCTTGAATATAATAAAACTGATCCCGCATATGACTATGCCCAACAAATATCATTAGGTCCATGGACAAGTTACAGTTATCTTCATGATCCTACTCATCTTCTTTTTGTTCTTTCCAGGTATAAATTCTGCGCAAAAATGCTAAAAGGAAGAAAAAATGTTTTGGAAGTAGGATGCGGAGATGGATTTGGAATTCCGCTGGTCGCTCAAGTTGTGGACTATGTTACCGGAATTGATCTGGATAAAAAAATTATTTCATCCAATATTAAAAGATTGAGGGATTTCTCAAATATTTCTTTTAAAGAATTGGATATGTTAAAAGAAATTCCTTCAGGAAAATTTGATGGGATATATGCAATTGATGTCATTGAGCATATACCCACCGATAAAACAAAACGGTTTATTCAAAATATTCAGTCCTCTCTTAAAGATTCAGGTATCTGTATTGTAGGAACCCCCAACATTACTTCAGATAAGTATGCTTCCCGCCAGAGCAAACTGCATCATATTAATCTTCAGAGTTATCAATCCTTACTGCTTCTCATGCAAAAATATTTCACTAATGTCTTTATGTTCGGAATGAACGATGAAGTTGTACATACGGGGTATCCTCCTATGTGTCATTACCTGTTTGCGGTAGGAGTGGGAAAAAAATGATCAAAGCAATTTTGTGTGATATCGACGGGACACTTCTCTTAACCCGGTCTACCGGAAATCCTACTGAAAATCGTTTCTTTCATTCAATAAAGGATGTATTTGGTGTTAAGTCCGTATACGATCGTGAAAAATTTAACGGATGGACAGATTACCGGATTCTTTCTGAGATGGTAAAACCGTTGGGAATTACGAAAGAAGAGTTAGATCAAAAATTAGACCAGGTAGCAGAAAGTATGATAGAAGTGATTCGAGAAATTTCCGGAAGGAAAAAATATTTTTCAGTTATTCCGGAAGCGAATGAATTTTTAAGAAAAATTCATCCTTTCCCTATTTATAAAGGAGTATTTACAGGCAATTTATCAAAAGTTGGCAAATGGAAACTATCTACCCATGACTTGGATAGTTTTTTTACTTTTGCTCTTTATGGTGATTATATGAAAGATAAAGCAGAACTGCTGGAAAAAGAATTACTTTCCTTACTGAAGAGTTTTAAGGAAGAGATAAAACCTGCAGATTGTTGTGTGATTGGAGATACTCCTGAGGATATAAAGGCGGGAAAACAAATGGGAGTCAAAACAATTGGAGTCATGTCAAGTGCGTATACAAAAAAATCAGAGATGGAATTACAAAAGCCTGATCTTTTAGTTTCTTCTCTGGCTGATCTGCTAGTTATCCCATTTATTTTACTATGAAAGTTGATGTATCTTTTATTATTCCCTCATACAATGAAGAAAAGAATTTGCCTCATGCAGTTGGAAACCTGATTCCGGAAATCAAGAATGTGGTCAAAAGTTTTGAAATTATTATTGTCAATGACGGAAGTACTGATTCAACAGGAGAAGTAGCTGAGAAGATAGCAGAAAAGAATAAACATGTAAGAGTAATTCATCACCCGGTAAATCTTGGCTTTGGACAAACTATCAAAGATGGCATACGACACGCAACTAAAAAATATGTTATTGGTTTTCCGGGAGATAACGATACTTCTGCAGTTTCTATCCGTGAACTTCTTAAACGAGCGGGTGAGTCTGATTTAATTATTTCCTACACGGTAAATTCATCTCACCGTTCTCTAGCGCGACAGCTCTTTTCAAAAATGTTTATCCTGCTTATGAACCTGCTGTTAAAAATGCATCTGCGATACTATAATGGATCTTTTCTTTGTAAAACAGAAGACCTAAAAAAAATTCATCTCATCTCACCCGGTTTTACCATATATGCTGAAGCTAAAGTTCATCTGATCAAAAAAGGTGCACAGTACATAGAGGTTCCGTTTGAACATATCGGCAGGAAATACGGAAAGTCAAAAGCAACCAATATAAAAAGCGTTATTGAAACACTTCAAGTGATTTGGTATTTAGCAAATAAATACGGAAATAAATGATATCTATTCTTCTTTCAATTTTAGTTTTTCTTATTTTTTTTGTCATTCATATTTTTATGGGCAGATATTCCATCAGGTATGGATGTGGGATTAAAATCCAATCCGCATTACTGTTTATGTTGGGTTTTTTAGTTTATAGTTTCCTCTGTTTTCAAATTCAGATTCAGAATCCGCTTTATATTACCGGAGGAGCTTTGTATGTTTTTTCTGCGATTCTTCACTTTATATACTTTACCAGTCCTTATTTAGGGGATAAAAGTCCCTCCAGCGAAATTTTGTTTCTGCTCTCAGGAAAAAAAAGAATGAATTATAAAGAAATACTTAACTCTTTTCATGATGAGCAGCTCATAAAAAAGAGAATAGAGGATTTGCATAGGGGAGGATATATTGTGAAAAAGGGAGACGGGTATGCAGCTACAAAAAAAGGATTTTTGCTATTCGGAATAATTGCTGCATATAAAAATTTTATAAAGTGGAATACAGGCGGATAAAATGGACATACTGATATTTATCATCGGGATTATGCAATTCATTTTTTTTGTTAGCCTTCAGTGTATTTTTTTCCGTTTTATCGATACGAGAAGGGTGATGAAATGGATTTCTCTCTTTTTTATATTTTCGTTTATTTGTATCAATGTACTGTACGCATTTATCGGGTTTAAACTCAATCTCTTTTCTGTATGGATAGTTTTGCTTTCCGGTATTATTTACGGTCTGCTTGCTCAAATTTATATTCTTGCCGTTTTCGGAGTCATAGAATCATCAATCAGAATAAGAGTCCTGTCAGAAATCGTCTCGTATGGTTTAAAGGGAGTTAGTTACAAAAATCTGCTGAAAAAATATAACAAGAAAATAATTATTGATAAAAGGCTGGGAAGATTTGTACAATCAGGAGAACTTATTTATGATGAAAACTATTACAAACGGGGAAGTATGAAAACATTCAGTTACATTCCCGCTTTTATTTTTTCACTTTATTGGAAATTGTATAGGAGCTTTTGATATGAACGTTCTTGTTACGGGCGGTGCCGGATTTATAGGAAGCCATTTGGTGGATAAACTCCTTGAAGACGGACACAGGATTACTGCACTTGATTTGTTTACTGAGGGTAAAAATCAGCACGTGCGGGATAAAAAAACTAAGGGCTATTTCAGACTTATTAAAGCAGACATAAGCAGATCTGAAGAGGTAAAACCGCATTTTTTTAAAAATATAGATTGGGTTTTTCATTTGGCGGGCAGATCAAATATTGTTCCTTCAATCGAAGATCCTGTCGGGTATCACCATGCAAATGTTACCGGGACGATAAATATTCTGGAGGCAAGTAGGTATGCAAAAATAAAAAAATTCGTTTATGCTGCATCTTCATCCTGTTATGGTATTCCGGACAAATATCCTACTTCTGAAACGGCAGAAATTCGTCCTCAATATCCTTATGCTTTTACAAAATATTTAGGAGAACAGTATGTTCTGCATTATCATAATGTTTATAAATTACCCGTTGTAAGTCTTAGGCTCTTTAATGTTTATGGTCCGCGCATTAGAACTTACGGAACATATGGTCCAGTGTTCTCTATTTTTTTAGCGCAAAAACTGAAAAATAAACCCTTTACCGTAGTAGGTGATGGCTCTCAGGCTCGCGATTTCACATATGTTACTGATGTAGTCGATGCATTTATTACCGCCGCAAAGTCAGATATATCTGGTGAAGTTTTTAATGTGGGAAGCGGAGGAACGTATAGCGTAAATGATTTGGTAAAATTAATTGGAGGTCCCGTTATATATATTCCTAGACGTCCAGGGGAGCCCAACTGTACATTTGCGGATATCACAAAAATTAAGAGAGATCTTCATTGGAAACCTAATATAAGTTTTAAAGAAGGAATCGAAAAGGTGATGAGAAATATCAGTTACTGGGAAAAATCTCCTGTTTGGACTCCCAGTAAAATTAGAAAAGCTACAAAAGATTGGTTTAAATATTTATCATAAATTTATGGCTTATATGACTCTTTATCATGAGGAATCTTCTAATATTGTAAATCTTATGCAGAATAAGGACCCCTTTTTTGATTATCTGACCGCAAAAATTATGATGCATATCCCTCCGGGAAGTTCCCAAAAGAGAATATTGGATCTCGGATGCGGAGGAGGGAGGAATTCAGTCGCTGCAGCTAAGAAAGGGTACACTGTCATCGGACTCGATTATGTAGAAAAATCGCTCGTCGTTGCAGGAAAACTAGCGGACCTTAATAAAGTAAGTGGAAAAATTTTTTTTAAGAAGGAAGATATTACAAAACTGAAACCAAAACAGTATGGGATATTTGATTATATTATTTTGTAGGAAGTTATAGAGCACGTAAAGGATTATCAAAAAATTATAGATTTTGCGAATGAAAGTTTGAAGAAAAACGGAGTTTTATTAATTACTACTCCTCATGACCCTAACCAATGGAACAAGCTAGACGACTACGCTAGACATGAAAGAAGATATACCGTTTCACAAATTAAAGAAACCCTTAAAAATTTTTCAGATATAGATGTATACACCTTGGGTTTCCCGTTCCATAGAATTGTTATCGAAATGTATAATATTTTTTTAAAATTTATTCATAAAAATCATAAAGCGAAATGGTTTAGACAAAGTTACATATTTTACAAAATTTATTATTTTTTAGGTTCAATTCTTCTTTTTATTGATGATCATTTTAACCAAATACCCTTAGGTACCACAATAATTGCTATCGTTAAAAAATGATTTTTTCTCCATTTGATTATTAGCCTCAAAATAGATAGTATAGCTACATGCAAGATATAAAACGAAAAAAAATAGTTTCTTTAAGATACCTTACTTCAATAATTTCTAAGTTTCAGAATAAAAAAAGTAAAATAATTTTGTGTCATGGAGTTTTTGATCTTATACACCCGGGACATATAAGATATTTTTCTTCAGCTAAAAAACTAGGGGATGTATTAATAGTTACGGTAACAGCAGATAAATATGTAAATAAAGGACCAGGCAGGCCGTATTTTAACGAGAACTTGAGGGCAGAGGTACTTGCAGCACTTTCAGATATCGATTTTGTTGCAATTGTAAATCACGAATCAGCCGTTCCTGCGATACATGCCATTAAGCCGGATATATATGTGAAAGGTCCTGATTATAAAAACAGAAAACCGACATTATCTTCTAAAAAACTTCAGTTAGAGGAAACGGCTGTGAGAAAATATGGAGGAAAAGTTGTTTTTACAGATGATATAATCTTCAGTTCCAGTTACCTGCTAAATCAATATATCGATAGTTTTCCGGAGGAAACAAAGCAATTTCTGGAGAGCTTTAAAAAAAAATATTCTGAAAACAGAATCATCTCAGATCTTTCTAAATTGAAGAAAACCCGGGCTTTAATAATCGGCGATACGATAATTGATGAATATCATTATTCAGATCCCCTGGGAAAATCTTCAAAAGAACCTATTGTTGTTCATAAATATTTAAGAGAAGAATCATATGCAGGAGGGGTTTTAGCAACGGCAAACAATATGGCTTCGCTTCTTTCACGCGTATCGTTATTAACCCTGCTTGGGCAAAAAAAATCTTATGAAAAATTTATAAGAAAGCATCTTAAAGAAAACATTTTACCAACATTTTTCAGTCGTCCTAATTCACAAACCATTGTAAAAAGAAGATATATTGATGCGTTTACTGCCCAAAAGCTTTTTCAAGTTTCTTATATTCCTGACGGATTTATAGATGAAAAACTTGAAAATAAAATCATAGATTTTTTAAAAAAGAATATAAGAAGTTTTGACATGACTATTGTTAACGATTTTGGACATGGATTTATTACACCTAAGATTATTAAAATAGTATCTGAAAAATCCAATTACTTGGCAATAAATGTGCAGACAAACAGCGCTAATTTTGGTTTTAACGTAATTACTAAATATCCTAAAGCCGATTATATTTGTATAGATGAGATGGAACTCCGTTTGGCATCTCATGACAGGTATGGGGATACCAAAAAAATTATGAAAAAAATTTATGATTTATTAAAAGCGAAAAAGATTATAGTTACCAAAGGACCTCTGGGGTCTTTTGCTTTCTCCAGAGGAGACGGGTTTATTCACGTTCCGGCTTTAACTCAAAGTATAGTTGACAGAGTCGGTGCCGGAGATGCTCTTTTTGCCATAACAGCTCCCTGCATCTTTTCCGGTATGGATCTGACGGAATCAACTTTTATCGGAAATGTGGCAGCAGGCCTTAAACTCCAAATGGTTGCAAATAAAAAACCCATCGAATTTGCGGATATGGAAAAATTTATAACCCGATTGTTTAAATAACATGATAAAAACAATTTTGGTTACGGGAGGAGCAGGATATGTCGGAGCTGTTCTTATTCCTAAACTGCTTAAAAATAACTATACAGTAAAAGTGTTGGACTGGTACCTGTATGATCCACATGTTTTTGATTCTTTTAAAAAAGATAGAAAAATAATTGAGATAAAGGGAGATATCAGAAATAAAAAGTTGGTACAAAAAAGTTTAAAAGGAACAGATGCGGTTATTCACCTTGCATGCGTATCCAATGATCCAAGTTTTGAATTAAATCCGCATTTTGGTAAATCCGTAAATTATGATGCAACGATCCAGTTGATTAACCTTGCAAGAGAAGCACGGGTAAAAAGATTTATATATGCATCAACATCAAGCGTATACGGAGTGAAAAAAGAAAAAGAAGTTACTGAAGATCTTATACTTGAGCCCCTTACTGATTATTCAAAATACAAAGCCCTTTGCGAGCCCTATTTGATCTCAAAAGGATCAGATTCATTTACTGTTTTTATCATTCGTCCCGCCACTATTTGCGGATATTCGCCCCGCATGCGGCTTGACTTGACGGTAAATATGTTAACTATTCAATCTCTCGTTAATAAAAAAATTACAGTATTTGGGGGAAGTCAAAAAAGACCAAATATTCATATAGAGGACATGACCGATTTGTATATCAACTCACTTTCCTATCCCAAAGCTAAAATTCACAAAAAAATATATAATGCCGGGTATGAAAACTATACGGTCCGTGAAATTGCTGAAATGGTAAAAAAAATTACAAATGATGAAAAAGTTAAAATTGTTTATTTACCCTCTAATGATCTTCGGTCTTATCACATTTCCGCAAAAAAGATTGCGAAAGAATTAGGGTTTAAGCCCAAGCATTCAGTTGAAGAAGCAATCAGGGATATAAAAAAGGCATATATTAAAGGCTTAATTCCGCGTCCTTTTAGCAATCCTAATTATTGGAATGTAAAAAAAATGAAGGAAATGTTTAAAGATAATGAACAGTAATCTTTATATAATTAAAGAATATCACCATTACCCGGGTGATTCCCGTAATCGGGCTAAAACAGAGTATGAAGCGTTACAATTCTTATACAAGCATTCGGTATATGTTGTTCCCAAAGTTTTTGGAATTGCAGATAATTATAAATGGATAGTCCTGGAATATATTTCAGGAAAAAAAATTGAGCCGGCTTTTATTTCTGAAGAGATAATAGATCAATGTATAAGGTTTATTTTACAAATTCAAAAGCTTAGAAACACAAAAGAAGCCTCTAAAATCGGTTCTGCATCGGAGGCCGTGTTTTCATTAAACGACTGTTTTAACTATTTAGATAAAAGGCTTAACGCCTTAAACAAAATTGAGATTAAAAATAGTACTGATAAAGAGTGCAGAGATTTTATAAAAGAAAAGTTTTTTAAAACATACTATTATTTTTCCAATCTGGCTAAAGAAAGATATAAAAAAGAAAAAATAAGATTGGATAAAAAGCTTGAGACGGAAGATCGGATCTTAAGTCCCTCTGATTTCGGATTTCACAACAGTATCCTGAGGGAGGATGGACAGTTATTTTTTTTGGATTTCGAGTATTTTGGTTGGGATGATCCTGCAAAACTAATTTCCGATTTTTTTCTTCAGCCCGACCTTCCTCTTCCTTATATATATAGAGAGAAAGCCGTCAGAGAATTAAAAAAGTGTATTGACGATAAGGAAGGGTTAGAATTTCGCTTGCCTATTTATTATCTTCTTTTCGGACTCAAGTGGTGTTTAATTTTATTAAATCCGTTTATTCGCGAAGGGTATGAAGAGTCAATTAAAAAAATCCGTCTTTACAAGTCTCAAAAGTTTTTGGATCATCTGTTGAAAGAATATGCAAATAAAATATTTCCAATTTCACTACTGAAATAATATATATGTTGGATAAAAAATCCGTTGAAATCAGAAAAAAAATTGTTCAGGCTGTTAAACTTTCCAGAAGAGGGCACATTGCAAGCGCTTTTTCAATAGTTGAAATACTAAGAACACTTTATGAAGATATTCTTCATGTAAAACCAAAAAATCCGTCATGGGAGAATCGTGACCGGTTTATTTTAAGTAAAGGACACGGGTGTTTGGCTTTATATGCGGTTCTGGCAAACAGAGGTTTTTTTAAAGAATCGGAGCTGGAAACATTTTGTTCATTTGATTCCCTATTAGGAGGCCATCCGGAATACGGAAAAATCCCAGGAGTAGAGGCCTCAACCGGATCGCTGGGTCACGGGTTATCCATTGCGGTTGGATTTGCTCTTGCTCAAAAAATAAAACACGGTAATTCCAAAACCTATGTCTTAATCAGCGACGGAGAGTGTAATGAGGGATCTACATGGGAAGCTGTTCTTTCCGCTTCCAAAAATAAACTTGATAATTTATGTGTTCTTATTGACTGTAATAAAATGCAGAGTTACGGTTTTACTAAGGATATATCAGAGATAGAGCCGTTAAGAAAAAAATGGGAGAGTTTTAATTTTGATGTAAAAGAAGTAGACGGGCATAATACCGGTAAACTGAAAAAAGTAATCGGTAAAGTATTTGAAAAAAAGAAAAAACCTCACGCAATTATTTGCCATACCGTTAAAGGAAAAGGAATCTCATTTATGGAAAATAATGCTTCCTGGCATCATAAATCTAAAATATCTGATGAAGAGATTGAAAAGTTATATTATTCTCTGTCATCCCGGACTTGATCCGGGATCCATTTATGGATTCCCGCCTTCCTGCCTCGCTGGCAGGCGGGTGCGGGAATGACAAGTCATTATGCGTAAAACATGTCTTGAGGAAATTTATAATTTAGCAAAAAAAGATAAAAGAATTGTTTTTGTGGGATCAGATTTAGGAGCAGGAGTTTTGTCACAATTTAAAGACGAAATTCCCGATAGATTTTTCATGGAGGGAATATCTGAGCAGCATGTCATTGGTCTTTCAGCAGGTCTTGCTATGAACGGATTTATTCCTTATGTAAATACCATTGCAACCTTTATTACAAGGAGGTGTTTTGAACAAATAGTTGTTGATGTTGCGCTCCATAATTTGCCCGTCCGGTTAATCGGAAGCGGTGGAGGTTTGGTCTATGCGCCTTTAGGACCTACACATCTTGCTATCGATGATATCGCCTTAATAAGAACTATCCCAAATATGACAATTGTGGCGGTATCCGATGCAGTTGAAATGAAAAAATTTATGCAGGAATCAGTAGATTATAACGGACCCATCTATATTCGTCTTGCAAAAGGGGGCGATCCGATTGTTACATCTGCAAACAGAGTATTTAAGATTGGCAAGTCTTATCTGGTGAATAAAGGGAAAGATATACTATTAATTACTACCGGTATTTCTCTCCAGATTGCATTAAAAGCAAAAGAGATGCTAATTGAAAAAGGAATAAATCCAGGAGTATTACATGTTCCAACCATTAAACCAATCGATAAACAAGCAATAATAAAATATTCAAAAATATTTAAAAGTATTACAACGATTGAAGAAGGAATAATTTCAGGAGGTTTAGGAACGGCCGTAGGAGAAATTCTTCAGGAAACAGATTACAAGGGGACATTTAGAAAAGTGGGAATTCCAAATAAATTTTCCGATAAATACGGATCACAAAATGATTTATTAAAATATTATAAAATTACACCGGAGGATATTTGTCATTATGTCATTTCTTAACATCATAACTCCTCTTCACACAAAAACTAAACGTGACTATTTGGCAAGAATGATGGATGATAAAGTCCATTGCATGGTAATTGCCAAGAAATACGGGAAAGAGTATTGGGATGGAGACAGAAGGTACGGATACGGGGGATATAACTACGATGGAAGATGGAGGGTTGTTGCAGAAAAGCTTGTAAAACAATATAACCTAAAATCAAAAGCCAAAATATTAGATGTAGGATGCGGGAAAGCGCATCTGTTATATGAAATAAAAAGAATATTACCGGAAGTTGAAATTGCCGGCATTGATATTTCCAAGTACGGAATTTCCCATGCTCCAGAGGAAGTAAAATCTTTTTTAAAAATTCAAAAAGCAGAAAGCAATTACCGTTGGAGAAATAAATATTTCGATTTAGTAATTTCTTTAAATACGTTTCATAACCTTAAATTATTTGATTTGAAAAAAGCCTTATCGGAAGTTGAACGGGTAGGAAAAAATAAGTTTATTACGATGGAAAGCTTCAGAAATGATCTGGAACTTTTTAATTTAGAGTGCTGGGCTCTGACCTGCCAGGCATTTTATTCTAAAGATGAATGGGAATGGATTTTTAAAGAGTTTGGATATACCGGAGATTACGAATTTATTTATTTTGAATAATTATTATTTAAGAGTAATGATTAATATAATATGATTCAAATCATTTATTATTAACTATATCAATAAACAGTATGGATATGCCTCGCAGGACAAAAGCGGCAATATTAACAGAGTTAAGGAAACCGTTAATTATTGATGAGATTGCTCTTCCTAAGAA
>MFJL01000042.1:12382-13668 GCA_001779195.1 Candidatus Gottesmanbacteria bacterium RIFCSPHIGHO2_02_FULL_39_11 | reverse complement strand
GAATTAAAACAAAAAATTGAACTTTTAAATTCCTTGGGACACTAAATGATAGAAGTCAGGAAACGGACCCCGGAGGGATAGTCTTCCATTTATATCTGTATATCACTTTTCTATTCCGCATGGTGATTTACCCATAGATTAAATTGTTCGTACCGAAAAAACCGGCTGACCCCGGGTCTTATCCCATGAACTCTATGGAAGATGTTTTCTTTACCACTTTCTTGCAACCGAGCTACTCGTTTACCGCTAGAAGCATATATTTCTCCTGCTACAGGGTCTGAATTATTGGATCCATGACTTATTTTTATTACTATATAATTTTTATCACGGCTGTTGGAAGTTTCGGAAATTAGGGGATAATGAACTTCTTTTGGTTCACTTCCCGTATCTACTGTTGTTAGAGAAATTCCAGTGTATGGATCTTCTCGAAATAATTTTATTTCTTTTGAATTTTGATCACCATATGCCGCGCAAACTTCACATGTACTCATTAACTTATTTTACCTTTGCGGACTAAAACTTATCTCACTATGTCATTTGCTAGCGTTAGTAATAGTTATTTCTCTATTTAGAAGCTGTTTGTTGATCATTAAATACAATGCCCTTCTCTCCATCTGAGTAATTTTGTTCATGTGCGGGTGGTTCATATAGTTGAATCGCTCTATTTTGTGGTATAACTGGGCGTGCCGCTTTTGACAGTCTACCTGTTTCAATTCCTTCTTTAACCGCTTGTTTCAAAGCCTCATAATAATAGTCTCCAATCTGGTTCATCTCACCCCTAACCATATCTTCTATTCTAAATAATTCCAGTAAAATTAGTAAAAGATTTTAGTAAGAAATCTGTATGATTTTTGTAAAATATACCCGCAGCGGATTACCCCTCCTGTGCATATCATATACTGATTGTTTCCTTACTTCTCTTGATCTAAGATTTATTTATGATGAAAAAAGGATTTTTTATTACATTTGAAGGTCTGGAGGGGAGCGGGAAGTCCACCCAGCTTACTCTGTTAAGCAACAAACTTAAGGAACAAGGATACACCATACTTGCCACCCGTGAGCCGGGAGGCACACGTATTGGAGAAAAAATCAGATCGATAACCCACGATCGGGAAAATGTAGACCTGACCCGTATTGCGGAAGCCTATCTCATGGCTGCCTCCCGCGCCCAGCATGTGAGAGAAATTATCAGGCCTGCTCTTGAGGCTAAAAAAATTGTTTTATGCGACCGCTATATAGATTCCTCTGTTGCGTATCAGGGGTATGGAAGAGAGATAGGGGAGGAA
>MFJL01000042.1:0-12376 GCA_001779195.1 Candidatus Gottesmanbacteria bacterium RIFCSPHIGHO2_02_FULL_39_11 | reverse complement strand
TTAAAGCTAAACGAGCTTGCACTCGATTTAATATACCCGGACCTGACAATTCTTTTGGACTGCGGAGCGCTTATTGCTTTAAAAAGAAGAAACGGGACGGAAAAAGTTGATAGGCTTGATCTGCAGCAGTCAGATTTTTATGAGAGAGTGCATATGGGGTATCATGAAATTTTGAAAAATAATCCTGAACGGGTGTACAGGATTGACTCAACCCGGGCAATTAATGATGTAGCCCGGGATGTCTGGCTATTGGTTGAGGAAAAACTAAAGCCAATTTTAGGAACGAAAAATGATGAGAGATTGGAAGAGGGATAAACAAATAGAAGTGAGGGGTTGGAAGTGGGAAATTTTTGATTTTAAAATTATCAAACGTCATTCTGAGGAGTCCTCCGAATCGGAGGACGACGAAGAATCCGGTGCGATATTGATTCCAATGGGATCCCTGCCTTGCCGGCAGGCAGGCTTCGCAAAGCCTCAGGATGACATTACTATTGAAAGGCGGTGAATTTATGAACAAAATATTACTCGTAATATTAGGAGCGGTTGCTCTTATAGTTGTTGTTCTTTTTGGAGCATACAACGGTTTGGTTACGAAAAATAATGCCATTGACGGGGCATGGGCGCAGGTTGAGACCCAGTATCAGAGGAGGTTTGATCTAATTCCCAATCTGGTCGAGTCAGCCAAGGGAGTGATGCAGCAGGAGAAAGATGTATTTGAAGCAATCGCAAATGCCAGAACGCAATACGGTGGTGCAAAGACAGTTGATGAGAAAGTGGGAGCAGCTCAGAATCTTGACAGCGCACTTTCTCGATTACTGGTTATTGTGGAGAACTATCCACAGCTTCGTTCGAGTGAGACGGTAAGTAAACTGATGGATGAGCTTGCAGGAACTGAAAACCGGATCGCGGTTGAGAGAAGAAGGTTCAATGAATTGGTACAGGACTATAATCTTTCCATTAAAGTTGTTCCTTCCAATCTGATAGCCGGGCTTTTCGGATTCCGTGAAAGAAAGTATTTCCAGCCGAGTACAGGAGCAGAAGTTGCGCCGAAGGTGGATTTGAAGACAAGTCCATAAATAATTGAATTTGTTACTTGCGTCATCCTGACCCCGAACTTGATTCGGGGGAAGGATCTCCAATTAATAAGTTAAATGGGGATTCTTCGCCCTCAACTCCTCAGAATGACGATTAATTTATTCGTCATCCTGACCCCGATTTAGTCGGGGGAAGGATCTCCCTTTAATGGGTTTATGATGAAAGAAAGATTTTTTTATGTATATATTTTGACCAATCAGTGGAATACAGTTTTATATATAGGAGTTACAGGAAATTTAATAAAAAGAATCTTTGAACATAAAAATAAAGTAGTAGAGGGATTTTCAAATAAATATAAACTAAATAAATTAATATATTTTGAAACTTTTACAACATTTGAAGAAGCAGTGAAAAGAGAAAAACAATTAAAAAACTGGCACAGGGAATGGAAGTTGAATTTAATTAAAACAATGAATCCTGAGTTTAAGGATTTATATTCCGAGATTATTTAAGTTATTCGTCATCCCGAACTTGTTTCGGGATCTTCTAATATTTTTAGATGCTGAAATAAATTCAGCATGACGTTGTTTTACACTTTTTGCTTTGTCTTTTGGGATAAAATTATGAGAAAAGTTCTAATGATGTTGATAAGTTTTACCTTTCTTATAGCGGTTCCGTATGTATGGGCTATTTCCTATCCCAATCCAACGGGTTATGTCAATGACTATGCAAATATTTATTCGCAATCATTTAAATCAGAGTTAGATACAAATCTTTCCAATTTTGAAAAAACTACCGGAAATGAAATTGCGGTTGTTGCCATTCAATCACTTGAGGGAGAGCCAATTGAAGATTACACGGTCAAGCTTTTTGAGAAATGGAAAATAGGAAAAAAAGGATCGGATAACGGGCTCCTGTTTTTAATCGCAGTTGAGGATAGAGAGATGAGGTTTGAGGTAGGATACGGACTGGAGCCGTATATAACTGATGGGAGAGCCGGAGAAATAATACGGAATATTATTTCTCCTGAATTTAAAAAAGGCAATTATGAAGGGGGAACACGTGCAGGCATTACTGAAGTGGAAAGGATTTTGACAGCCAAAGAAATTGCCCCGACAGCAGAGCCGGTTTCACAATCTGGAAAGAGTGTTGGATCTTTTTTTGTCTATATGCTTATAGCGCTCTTTTTTGTCGGACCCTATATCGCGGCGTATTTAGGGAGGTCAAAGGAAATTTGGCCGGGAGGGGCAATAGGAGGTGTAATCGGTGCTGCTATGGGATTTCTTTTAGGATCAGTAATTATTGGAATTATCACATTAATTGGATTTGGTTTGTTCGGCCTATTTATGGATCTTGTTTTAACTAAGACATATCAAAACAGGAAAGACAAAGGACTTCCTACAGACTGGTGGAGGTCAGGCGGAGGGTTTTTCGGGGGCGGAGGATTTGGAGGAGGACGATCGGGCGGAGGATTTGGAGGATTCGGTGGAGGAGGATCAGGAGGCGGAGGCGCAAGCGGAAGGTGGTAATTTGGTAATTTGAATCTGTTTTGATTTGATGTATACTCTCAGATATATGACAAATATAGTTGAACAACAAACTCATATACCTGGTCCCGTGAGTCTAGAACAAGCTCGAAGAGAAGCTGAATTAAAAGCTGCTGCTGCAGTTGGAAGAACCGGATTGACACCCGACCAATCCGCCAATGTAGTAGAAGTTGCAAGGGATAAATCATGGTGTGCAGTTGATGAGGGAAATCTCAGTGAAGCTTTAGACTGGCAAGCAGTAGCATCAGGTTTTGAAAGTCCTCAAGGATAAAAGATTTGTTTCCAATAGCATATTCTGACTTCCCCGACAATCGACTTTCCTGATAATTAATTCTCCTTTAATTTTATTGACCGGCTGTATATTTCAAACTGAAAATAAATAATGTGAAACTTGAAAAGTAATGTAACTTGACAAAAGTAATGCAAAAAGATAGAATTAAGGCATGGTATATACCGCAACGATTACCTCTCAAAACCAAATGACAATTCCGGTAGAAGTAAAGCGTTTACTCAACCTTGATAAAACAAGAAAAGTAAATATTGAGGTGAGTGATGGAAAAATGATCGTGACGCCTGAACCGGATATCATGTCTTTCTATGGAATTTTTAAGACAAAGAAAAAAATACCATGGAGCAAAATCCGCAAAGATCTCGATGAAGCATGGGCAAAAGGATTAATATGAAGTCTATTGTTCTTGATACAAACGCACTTCTCCGTTTTCTCTTAAAAGATAATCCAGCACAAAGCAAGATAGTTGCTGAAACTTTCGAGAAAGCCAAAAAAAGAGAAATAGTAGTATATTTACTTTCAGCTGTTATAATCGAGGCGGTATATGTTTTAGAAAAAAACTATACATTTCCAAGAAGCGATGTCAGGGATATCCTAGAAGGCATACTTAAAGTATCTTATATAGAAATTGAACATAGAAATATTCTCGGAATATCTTTAAATTTGTATCATAATACCCGCTCAAGCTTTATCGATATATTTATCTTTCAGTATTCAAAACAGTATAATTTCGCTCTCCTCACCTTCGACAAAAAACTAAAAAATCTTTCCAAAATCCCCGTCTGATCTGTCTATGTTTACATGATTTAAATCATGCAAACAATATAAACATACTGATCTAGAACCTATTTCTAAACATTAGATCAATCGTCATGCTGAACTCGTTTCAGCATCTATGAGAGATCCTGAACCAAGTTCAGGATGACAGTTTTGAGATGAGTTCTACTCTAGTTTGATATACTAACCAGCTAGTTAATACATATTGACACGTGTCTCAGCACTATCTACTATGGGGTCATTTGCAATTGAGTACAGTCATAAGGAGGAGTTATGTCAGCAGGAAAAATTGAGTTAGCACTAGACTAAACTTGGGGAGATAATGGTAAAGGAAGAATTACTGATGAGTTAGCAGAAAATGTTGATCTGGTAGCTCGGTTCAATGGCGGAGATAATGCAGGTCATAGTGTGATGTTTCGGAGAAACGGAAAAGTTGAATCACATAAATTACATGGGATCCCTTCAGGAATTTTTCATCCGGATGTTCTCTCGGTAATTGCAGGTACTACTGTTATGAATCCGATTAGACTTGCTCGGGAGGTTAAGGATTTAAGAAGTAAAGGCGTACAGGTTGAATCTTCGAATTTATTAATTTCTCCTGATACACAATTAATTATGCCATGGCATGAAGTAAGAGATGGGGAAAGAGAAGAAAAACGAGGACGAGAGACAGGGGTAAAAATTGAAACCACGAAACGAGGTATTGGGGATACATACTCGGATCATGCTCTTCGAGAAGGTTTTCGAATGGAAGATTTACTTAAATCAAACGAAGAATTTGAAAGAAAATTAGATCTTCAGTTAAGAGATCAAGAGAGATATATGAAAGATGCTTCGCGGAGAACCAATGTTAACCGAGTTATCATATCATGAACTGACTAATCTAAAAGAGCTGAAACAACTTCGTCAAAGAAGACAGGTACTTATTCCTCAGGTTTTTGATAAATCTTCAATTATAAACGCATGGAAAGAAGCCCGAGATGTTTTAGCACCTATGGTTCACAACGTGCTTTCAGTAATTTGGGAATATCAAGATACTGGAAGGAGAATTTTAGGAGAGGGGGCTCAAGGAGCGCTACTCGATCTTGATCTTGGTGGATTTCCTTTTGTGACGTCCAGCCATCCGACTGTCGCAGGATTTAGTTTGGGTACAGGTATACAAGATAGTGCTATTAGTCGTGTAATAGGTGTGTCAAAAGCATTTTCAACTAGAGTTGGAGGAGGACCACTGGTTACGCAGTTGGAAGGGGAGCTCGCTCACCGATTACGCGGAACTGGGGAAAATCCCTGGGATGAATATGGAGCTACAACGGATCGACCCAGACGAGTAGGATGGCTTGATGCAGTTGCTTTAAGATACGGCATGAGAATTGCCGGGATAAGAGAACTAGCTTTAACTAAATTGGATATTCTAAGTGGACTTGATACATTAAGGATTTGTACACAATATGACTATGGTGGTACACCTGTTGAAGAAATGACTACTTGGAATCCGGAAATAATTGGAAGAGCAGTACCGGTATATGAAGATTTACCGGGGTGGACTGAGGATATTTCCCAGGTTCGAAATTTTGGTGATCTTCCTCCCAATGCGCGGAATTATGTTCGACGGGTATCTGAATTAACTAAACGTCCGGTAAAAATGGTGTCGGTGGGTCCGGTAAGAGGTGATACGATTCATTTGGATTAAGAGAAAACGTAAATTGACAGAGTGATCCAGTTCATCTCTTTTACCTAAGATAAATACCGGTTTTTTTGTGTTCTTTCTCCTTTCTGGTATAATCTTGCCGGAAGGAATCATTTCTTATGAGTAGAACAGGAAAAGAAATTAAATGCGCATTTTTAGCAGGACTTACCGGACTTACTTTATTTACGGGAAAACCCCCGGAAGTTCACGCATCAGAAGCTGATATAGTATCACCTGATAAAGTTGCGTGTACGATGTGGAAATATAATGAGCGAATATCTCGTGCATTGAGAAGAATAGGTGCAAGTAAGAAAAGCACAATTTGGATATATCCTCCTGTTGATGATTTTATTATATATAATTATTCATTTAAGGAAGCGAGTGGTTTACCACCCTCTAGAATGCTTCAACCGATTTGTAAATGGGATTCTTTGAGAGATCAGCCTCCGAAAAATTCATTCTCAGCCATGGAAACGGCATTACAACATGATAATCCTCGTGAATATGCGCGTCAAAAACGCAATAAATAATATGCTTCTCCTGTTGACAACTGCAAAATCTGAAGCTACACTCGGCGCATTAAGTGATCTATTTCCTCTCTCTTGACACACGCTATAGGTTCGGAATAGGATGAAGGCTATAAAAGATGAGTGCAAGCAGAGAATTATTCATGGACGGCATACGGTTTACTCCTAATGATTCGGGATTCGGTTCAGGGGCACATGAACGCGAACAATCAACAGATAATATTCCTCTTGCTGCATACGTAAGAATTCTCTATCCCCGCGGACCAAAACCCTCTCCCCATCTCCAAGCGCTATTTAAAACTGGTGTTGCGAAGCTGGATGACTGGATGGTTGATAATGTGAATTTGATGACCGAAGGAGAAAACCCTCTTTATACTTTGATTTATTCCGCAGAAGAAATTTCTGGTTTGCAGGAAGGTTATTCGAAACGACTCAAACAGGTTGCGGAAGCTCATCCCCATACTCATCCTATCGTTGCCTGTCCCATGATGGGTTCCTGGGGAATAATGGATTGGCAGAGGAGAAACGGAATGGATGAAAATTCAGTTGTGCCTGTTGAAATAAACGGCGCGGTAGGGGTGGAGACGGGTGAAGCTCAGGTGAGAGCTCTGTTTCCGCCACAGGTTCTGGATCCCAAGCGATATGTAATAGTAGCAGATGATGTGGGAGACAGTTTTGTAAGTATGCTCCGGGTTGCCGGGGTAAGGATGCGGAGTCGCATGAATACTAAGCCGGATGAGCTTACGGATGTAGATACCGTTATTGATGAAATTGAGGAGTTAAAAAAAATTGTTAGAAAAGAAAAACCGGATGATCCGGATGTATGGAAAGATCCGCGGTTTGGTAAGTTGTATAAAAAAGCAGTTTCATACTTACGGTCAGAACATGTTGTTGTTGCTCCTTTTATTTCCAAAAACAAACAGTTTCTTGATGTTCTACGGGAAGAATATCAAACTCATCAAAGGGACGAGTGGTCAAGTATGCAGTATGAAATGTTAAAAGATCAGGTTGAAATGGATGCCAGTATGTGGATAACAGGAGGAGCAGGGGATGGGGTATGGGACGGAGTACGGCTGTTTGATATCGGTAAAAAATTATCAGATATCAGGCAGTATCTTCCGGAATCATTACAACGAGCAATAGATGCCGAAGGTTGTGCTGACAATGTAATAGTCAGGCTTATTGCCCGGATTCCCGAACTTTTGGGATTAAATCACGGAGTAGAAGGAGAAAGAAGACTGATGGGAATCCTCGGGCCAGAAATTAAGAGAATAATGGAAGAAGAAATAAGTACTATATAAGCTCCTCTTGACTTATTCCCTTAATAAAATTACTATGAGCCCTGTTTTGTTGATATTTCCATATTATGCCAGTCGAAGCGATATTAACTCCTATAAATGAAGTACGACGAATATCTGATGGGGACGCTACTCCTGGTGTTTTATCTTTTGCATCTAGCAATGGAAGCAAACTAGAAGAAATAAGAAGAATTTTAGAGAGAGAGGTTATTGGGAGAGACTTAGGAGTACCTGAGATACAGGATGAAAGCCCGGATAAAGTAATTGAAGCAAAAGCAAGAGAGGCACGAAGAAGAAATGGTGGAAAAGCGATTGCTGTAGAAGATTCATCTTTTAGTCTTTTTGGACTTGATATGCTTCCGGGTCCTTATGCTGATTCTTTTACTAACACTCCTTCAAAAAGACAAAGATTAACTGATTTGTTAAATATAATTCCAAATGCGGATAAAAGAGCAGTTTTCCAAGTATTAATTGCTATTGATGATGGAAGAAACGTACATATTAGACGCGGAGTTACAACGGGAACTATTGCATCAGAACTTAGGGGAAGTAACGGTTTTGGATTTGATGATATGTTCATTCCAGATGGTCAGGAGGTACAAAATAGAACATTTGGAGAGATGAATCCAGAAGAAAAGGATAGGTATTCTCCCCGTAGAAAAGCACTTGAGGAATTGAGAGATAATCCGTTTCAAATAAGTACAGTTGTATTTCAGTTGCCCGAACCATACACACTTCAGACAGAAGCGGTAAAGCCTGATTTATTAAATAGTGAAACCATTCGAACTCATGTGTGGTCTTTAAGACAATTTGAAGGGAGAGTTGATTTAGCAGATCCATGGAAGGTACCTAAAAGAACTCCATATACAGAGGTTCCGGTTGGTGGTGCTACGAAAAACATAAGAAGATATGTAACTGATCCCAACTCTGCGGATCTAGGCATTATAATTACACCTTTTGATACTGCAGTTGATTTGCAGGGTAGACCCAGGAGGCTGGAAGTTGAAAGTGATGGATCGCCTGTATTTTGGGAAATGGGTGATGAAGCAGTTAGAATGGCCATTGCTGCAAGAGCTGTAGAGTTTGGAAAAAATCACAATACAAAAACTTACGATCGGTTAAGAGCTATGGTAAAAGGGGAACTGGTAATTCCTCCTAGAGCAAACAAAAGATCACCAGTTATAGAAGAAGTATTAAAAATAGTAAATAATGAGGGTAAATCTGTAGTTATTAAAACCCCTGCACTACGTGAGCTAGGCATCGAACGGACAACATCTCAGCATAATATGAGTAGATCTGATTCAGCAGACAATGGACTTTTTGTAATGGTTGGTGGAGTACCTTGCTCATTATTCTCATTAGGAGGCATGCCCCCAGTTACGGGGTGGCGAGATGTTTTGACAACAAGTGCTCTGTCCCATATGGACAGTTATATTCCCCATAATAGTATTTTTGCAGGACATTTTGAAAAACAGCTTCAACTTTTTCATGAAGCGTGTAAAGTAATTTATAGACTTCATCTTCCGCCTGATATAGAGGAAATGGCTATTAAACATATTGGTATTGCGGTAGGAACAGAAGAACCTGATCGGATGAGGAGTAAGGTTAAGCAAATTCAAGATGCTGGATGTTCTTCGATGAGAGTATATACTACAAATCCCGATATCAGAACTATCACATCAGCTGAAGTTATTCGACAAACTGCCGGGGAAAACATGAGAATTTGTGTGGGTCCGACAGTAGATCATGATCAAATAGTACAATTAAATAATCCAAATATCCGCATAAATAAAGCTCTTATTGGTCATGGTGCTGGAGAAAACTGTACGTCTCTTGAAGCGGGTGAAGCAGCAAATGCACTAGAAATTCTTTATGCATGCCAGCTTGATCCGGGATTAAATAACGTAGCATTGGGACTTGAAGGAGGAGTGGGATGGGCGGTTGGACCTTTAATAGGAATGGTTGATACTATTTCTCTAAATAAACGGGGGATTGCTGGCGGAATTGAAATGGGTGGACTATTTGTACAGTATAAAGATGGGTCAGTTGGGGCGCCATATTGGGGAACTGCTTCTCCGTTAAATCAACACGTAGAAGCTGCAGGAGATAAAGAAATTGCAAAAAAAAGATTGGATGAGGCAGGAAGACTTATAAATAATGAAGGTAAACCTAATTACTGGTTTAAGGACAGATCTGTAAATAGCATTGTCGATAATTGGCACAAGGCAAGAATGTTAGCAGGAAGAGCCCTTGCTGATATGGGTGTGAAAAGTATTGCTAAACTTCGGGAAAAAATTACGAAGGAAGGCTTTAGTATGCTTAGACTAGTTACTCCAGAATCTGCAGAACTTGCCTCAGCTCATCGTGGGCGAGCGTAATGCTCTCTTTTGAAGTCTGAATTCGCAAGAGAACCTCTTGCAAATACATCTCTACCGCTCCAAACACAACCAATTACTTTATCCAGCGTTTTTCCTAAACTCCTTCTATCTCTCACATCTGTGTCAGTCTCCACAAGACAGCGCTCACTTTAACAATTTTTCTGACGTTTGCTTTATTTATCGGTAAATTGATTTGAAAGAAATCGGGAAGAATTGGATTTAAAATAATCCGCGATTTTGTTAAGAAGATCGCTTTTTTCTTTTTCAGATTTTTGAAGCATGAGGGGCTTTATATCTGCTAAAAGTTTTATTCCTTTATGGGATTGACTCCAGAAAAGACTTTCCGGAAAAGTTACTCCAAATTTAATCATCACCAGCTCCAGTAGTTTTGATTGCGTATAGCTGGCTTGCGTCATGAGATAGTAAATATCAAATACGTCTTTAGGTTCAGTACGATCTATAAATGCCATGGTTTTATTTGTTGCCGCATCATCAAGCGAGTCAATAAAAACTCCCAAATATTTTTCTCTGGGGTGTAGCGTCTTCTTTTCATGGTTATAGTGGACAAACTCTAGCCGGAGAATTTCAGGGTTTTCCAATAAAAATTCCCACCGGTCAAAAATTTTTGTTGATGTAACTTGTTTAAAACCAATTTTTTGTTTGAGTTCTTGAATAAAGGGATTTATGTTTTCAAATGAAAAGTGATTCTCTGAAAAAAAATCCAGATCCTCAGAGAGACGGTGGTGAAGATAGTGAGTTGCAAGTAGTGTCCCTCCTGTCCAATAAAAGGATTTTGAAAGCTCTGATTGTGAAAGTAATTTAATGGTTTCTTGTTGAATTTTAGTGAGGATCATAGGTTAAAAAGTGCGCAATCATATCAGCTACGCCTGGATCGAGACGTTTTTTGATTTGGGGAAAATGAGTTTGAATATCTTTCCTAGTAAGTCCCTCGTATTCTCCGTAGTTAAGTTTTCGCACCAGAAACCATTCCCACGTTTGGGGAGTTTGAGGTCTCCAGTTGTCGGCTAAATCATAATCCCAGAGCCATTTCATATGTTATTGATTATATCATGATTTTCTGATATATTACTTGTATCTCTCACATCTGAATGTATCTCCTGTGGTGAGCTAGTCGAACCATAATCAGGTGGAGGAAGAAGGAGATCAGAAAAAACCACATATTCTGATCATGTGGTTTTTTAATAATTAGTCATTCCCGCGAAGGCGGGAATCCAGACATTATCAAGTGCGGGATGACAAGGAGAATTATGAAAAATATAACACTTGTAGAGTTACTTGAAGCCGGGTGCCACTTTGGACACAAAAAAGAGAAATGGCATCCCAAAGCTGCTTCATTTATCTATGCGGCAAAAGAAGGAGTACACATTATCGATCTTGCCAAAACTAAAGAATGGCTGCAAAAAGCAGGAGAATACGCGGAAAAATTGGGTCAAGAGGGAAAAGTTTTGATGTTTGTAGCAACCAAACGGCAAGCCAAGCTGTTACTTGCAACAGCCGCTAAAAAAGCCAATGCTCCCTATCTTGCCAGCCGCTGGGTAGGAGGATTTTTGACAAACTGGGATCAGGTCAAGAGAAATATTGACAAGCTAAATAAGATGAAAAAAGATAAAGCAGAGGGGGCTTGGAAAAAATTTGTAAAACACGAAATTGTGAAGCTGGATAAAGAGATGAAACAAATTGAGATGGTATACGGGGGGGTAGCTGATCTTAAATCACCTCCGGATGCGCTATTTATTGTCGATATCAAAAAGGAAGACATAGCAATTAAGGAAGCCGCGCGCCGTGAGATTCCGGTTATCGGAATGGTTGATACTAACTCTGATCCATCTTTAATTAGTTACCCTATTCCTGCAAATGATGATGCAGTGGGAAGCATTGAAATTATTGTCAACTTTATTGCGGAGTGCTATTTGGAAGGTAAGGAGAAAAGGGCGAAAGAGGGAGAAAAAGAGAAAGAGAGAACAAGTGAAAAAGAGAGTAGAGAAAAAGCAGTTGAAGTCAAAAAACCTGCGGCAGAAGCTCCTACAAAACCGGTGGTGAGTAAAGAAAAGAAAAAAACAGTTAGCAAGAAAAAATAATAACAGTTCTTGTCATTCCGGGCTTGACCCGGAATCTATTCTTTTATTATCCAGAAGATGGATTCCCGCTTTCCTGCCTCGTCGGCAGGCGGGTGCAGGAATGACATACAAATATGATCTCAATCGACCAAATAAAAAAACTAAGGGAGACAACTGGCGGAGGAATCATGGACTGCCGAAAGGCACTCGAAGAGGCAAAAGGGGATCAGAAAAAAGCCGCTGAGCTTCTGAAAAAATGGGGAGTTGAAAAATCTGAGAAAAAAGCAAACCGAGAAACAAAAGCGGGTATTATTGACAGCTATATTCACGGCGGGAAAGTGGGAGTGTTGGTGGAGGTGCAGTGCGAAACCGATTTTGTAGCCCGAACAGATGATTTTAAAAAGCTTTCTCATGAAATTTCTCTTCAAATTGCTTCCATGAGTCCTAAGAACGTTGATGATTTGCTGAAGCAGGCATACATTCGGGATCCGGGAGTGACGATGGGGGAACTGGTCAAACAAACAATCGGTAAGCTGGGAGAAAATATCAAAGTTACCCGGTTTACCCGGATGGAGTTGGGAGAGAAGTAGAACCACACCCCAACCTCGTAGCTTTCCGTTCTCCTTCATAAAATTCAATATCAGGATTTTCTTCTTTTGCTTTCTCCATAATATAAAGATATATATTCTGGCTTAAGTAAAGTTAAAAGTGGCTGAAAGTAACAATTTAGACCTTTGTAATGTTCTAAATCCTCACGTAT
>MFJL01000041.1 GCA_001779195.1 Candidatus Gottesmanbacteria bacterium RIFCSPHIGHO2_02_FULL_39_11 | reverse complement strand
TACATGCAAATCAAGTTCAGAAAAATCGGAGGGATACGATGCCGTACATTGAAGAATTGCAATTTGGGGGTTTAGCTTAACTATCTCTTCATATGCACGTCTTACATCCGGAAGAGTTGATCCGCCCGTGCTGACAATAATTGGTTTACCAAAGCGTGCAACATGTTTTAAAAGAGGAATGTTAAGAAGATCTGCTGATGCGATTTTAAAACATGGCATTTCTATATCTGCAAGAAAATCGGCACTTTTAAAATCCCATGCGGTCGCAAAAAAAATAAGACCAAGACTTTTTGCGTATTTCTTTAATTCAAGATATTCTTTTTTACCGAATTCCAAAGCTTCCCGATGTTTTCCATAAGTTGGACCAAATGCATTTTCTGAATTATATACAGAGTTATAAAAGTCAGTGGTATAGAGAGATTTATTGTGCCGCTTTTGAAGCTTTACTGCATCAGCACCACATTCTTTTGCTGCTTTGAAAAGCTGTTTAGCTATCTCAATACTTCCCTGATGATTATGTCCGATTTCAGCAACTACAAAACAATCTGTGTCATCCGCGATTTCTTTATTACTGATTATGAGCGTTCTGTTGTCTTTCATGAATTATTACAAATACAAAATAGCATCTGATAACTCCAGGAGAAGATTATATCAATTAATGTGGTGAATTTATACTTTGAACTAAATAGTAAAGCTTTCTGCGGTTTAAATATAAATCGTTCAAAGAAACATATTCAGATTCGAAAATGTTTCTTAAGTCTCTTTGATTTATCCTAAGTCCGGAGTTTCTTATAAAACCTGCAAGATTTATAATGGAACAACACGCTCTGATAAATATGGCAGATACCGGTAGCAGTGAAGTGTATACTCTGCGTGATACTCTGATATTTCTACAGAGAGTCCGGTACTTAATTTTATAAATTTCTATTGCTCTAAGAATTTTTTTCCTTCTCTCTTTTTCAGAATTGGTTCCGGGATTTTTTCCGTAATCCCGAAAATGCAGGACGGCGATTTTTTTTGTAAGGACTACTTTGTATCCTGCCAGCAGTACTTTCGTAGTAAGATCAGCATCCATTCCATAATCCGGAAATGCATCGTCAAAATATCCGATTTTTTTAAATAAGTCAGTTCTGATTATCCCCTGATTTATATTTAGGACTCCTGATGACCAAACCGAACCTATGTAAGGTTCCTGACTTAATTTTCCCATCATATCCTTCACTTTCAGACCAATCATTCCTATCGAATTATTTTCATCCAATATTCCTATTGCTTCATCCAGCATATTATCCACGACAACATTATCATCGCTTAACCAGCAAACGTATTTGGATGTAATTTTTGGAAGAATTTTGTTGAAACTTTTTATTTGGCCTATTTTCTTTTTCTGTCTTATAAATTTTATTTTTTTTCTTTTTTCTAATTTCTCAAGATACTGAATCGTACCATCACTTGAACCCGCATCGATGACATAAATCATACAACTATGACTTACTTTACCCATTATGCTTTCCAGGCATTTCTGAAGTTGGGCCCTTCGATTATAGGTACCGATAATAACAACAAGCGTCAGCATAATTTATTAAGGTTTTATAAAATAAGCATGAGACTGAAGAATTGTTCCGTTAATCGGGGAACGGACTTGATTTTTTATACCGTGAAAAAAAAATCCAAGGGCATATAACCGTTTATAAATATCATGAAATAATACCTGGTTTTCATATAGTTCCTCAAAACTTACTTCAATCTGAATAATTTTTGCTTTTTTAAAAATTGTTTTCCCTCCATCAATTACTTTATCCTCATAGCCCTGGGTATCCACTTTGATAAATATGTCTTCTGCAAGATTTATATCCTTCATAAGATAGTCTAGCGTATACTCCTGAACCGTTTGAACGGTATTTTTAGCGCTTTTTGGAAATGATGTTTTATGGAGATTAGCCATGGGAAGAATTGACGAAGAAGGGGAATAGGAACTTTTGAATATTTTTTGCATCTTATTTTTATCTCCTATGGCATAATTAAAAATTCGAATATTTGGATCAATTCCTATTTTCTTTTTAAGAAGACTGAAACTTTCTTTGACTGGTTCGTATGCATATATAATAGCTTTAGGATAAAAGTTTTTCGAAAAATCAACATATTCTCCGACATATGCTCCGATATCTATGAAAGTTTTTATCCGGAATTTTTTTAGCCATTCGTTTTCAGACTGAATATTATTGACTAATACCCTTTTAGAAGCAATAGATTTAATATTCCCGAATAACGTCATAATAAGTTATTATAACTATTAAATTTATCAAATATACGGTTAATTCCGGCACTTTTAAGTTTCTGGAATTTATTATTTACTTCTAAATAATCTTTGTATAATGCCTTCATTTGCTCTATGGTGCTTTGTGGCAACATATAATTATCTACAACCGCAGTACTAACTGTGATCTTCTTTTTTTGAACGGCAGCTTTGATGATAGATATCAGACTTTTTTCGTACAAAGCAAAATCTAACCGGGATTTAAAAAAATTAATACATCTTGAAGATAGTTTCTTGGAATCGTAATAATCAAACTTTGACGGATTTGCTTTTTCCATATTTTCAACAACAATTCCCAATTTGTACTTTCTTACATAATCAGTCATCTGTCCGATTTCGTTTATCATGACTGGAATTCCGTAATTAAGATAGGTTGAAATTTTACCGGAACTTAACCCTATGAATAAAATATTTTTACCCAAAGCTGGATGATTTGGATCACTTTTGTATAATGCAATCCCTAAATCTACAGAAGACACAATTTTGTCCATCTGCGCTGTAGTATCTACCGGTGTGTCAGATAAATAAACTCTGGAATTTTTTTTAATTTTATTAATATACTTTAATATTCTGTTCTCAATCCCGTACCTGGGATGCAATACCAAAACCCAGTCATTGGGCCACTTATTGACCTGTTCTATCAAACTGTCGATCATACCCCAGGAAGACAAGCTGCCTGCATATAAAGCAATTCTTTTATCATTACCTATCCCTAGTGTTTTTCTGAGATGATCAGACTTTTTTATCAGCGATTTATATTTTCCCGCAACCGGGATGTTAATTATTTTATTCAGCGGAATAGTATTTTCCTCAGATAAGAGAAGTGACCGGATATTATCCTGACATACCGCAAATGAAACTCCGGAACATGCTTCTATCTCATCCTTCTTCGCATCAAACCCTATTTCGTCTCTGAAAATTATTTCATAAGAAATAAGTCCATAAGAAACTTTTGCCTTGCCGGCAATTTTTGAGGCAGGGATGATTCCCTTATCTATGCCGATCACTAAAGAATAATTATCCGGGTTCACAGCCTTAATATATTTATTAGAATTGTTTTTATCCGAATCGTCGATTAAAATCTGACTGGATTTCTCGGAAGAGAAGTTTTGATTTATTGTAGGAAATCGCGGACTTAATATATCGGTATAATATCCGTTCTCTTCCAAAGACGTTACAATTGCAGACAAATTAGGATTATGGTTTATATTACCATAGGGATAGATAATAAGAACTCGTTTCATAGATGGGTACCTATAAAGCAAACGCCCCATGTATCAAGTCCCGGTTGCTTTCCCGTTCCGAATTCTTCAGAGTGTATGAATTTAAGATTCGATCTTTTAAGCATTTCCTTTAATTCTGTTTCGAACAGATACCTCATATTATGGGTTTCTGTTAATGTTTCAATTCTTCCGGTTGTTTTATCCTGTATAAAAAGCGTGTAGTTTACATCTACAATATTTTCAGTTACGTGAATTATAGGTTCTGCAATTCGGATAAGTTTTAATTTGTCATTTTCAAATCTTTTTACTTTAACCTCCGGTTTACATGTCAAAACTGCCGGCCCGAACCAAAAATCAAAAATGAATAATCCGTTTTTCTTAAGATGAAATTTTATTGTTTTAAACGCAGACATCAAGTCTTTGTCCGTTGTCTGATAACTCAGGACATGAAACAAGGATAATACCGTGTCATACTTTTTTTCTGATCTGAAAATACGGATATCACCGTATTCATATAGAATATTACTTAGCTTCGATCTCTTTAAACGGTGATCGGCGATTTTTAACATCTCCCGGCTGACATCAATCCCTATGACATCATATCCTTTTTCCCCCAATAACATATCATAGGTTCCGGTCCCACAGCCGAAATCAATTATACTTTTGGTATCAAGGTGATATTTTCTGATAAGTCCGTCAATATAATCCGTTTCTTCATGGTAGTTTTTATCCTGATAAAGATAATCATAATAATTTGCGTATTTCTTAAAAGTATTCATGATAAAATCTCCCTTAACGACTGTGTAACATAATCAATCTGTGCAGTCGTAAGGGAAAGACCGCTTGGTAAGTAGAAGCCTTTTCTTGAAATCCGTTCCGTCGTCGGATATTTTTCTCTTTTAAATAATTCCATTTTTTTAAATACAGGCTGTTCATGCATCCCTACGAAAAAGGGTCGTGTTTCTATCCCTTTTTCTTTCATCCTAGCCATGGTTATTCGTGCACCAAGATTGTATTTATCCAGTAAAACTACTCCGTACATCCAATATATATTTTTAGCCCACGGTTTCTCACTTGGTAATTGCAAAGGTAATCCCATAAGTTGCTTATTATACTGTTTTCCAATCCACCTTTTTTTTGCAATAATTTTATCTATTCTTTCTATTTGAGCAACTCCGAGTGCCGCCTGCAGATTTGTCAATCTGAAATTATATCCTAAATCCTCATGACAAAACCTCCGATTTGGCAAAAAACATAAATTCCGAAGTGATTTTAACCGTTCTGCCAGTTTTTCATCATTTGTCAGAACCATTCCTCCTTCACCAGTCGTAACTGGCTTATTCGCATAGAAACTGAAAATGCTTAATGTTCCGAAGCTTCCGCATTTTTCCCATTTACCTTTCGCGGTGTTAATTTTAGAGTAGTATTGAGATCCATGGGCTTCAGCGGCATCTTCAATAATAGCTAAATTGTGTTTCTTCGCAATTTTCAAAACCGGATCCATATCGACCGGATGTCCGTAGATATGCACTGGCATGATTGCTTTTGTTTTATTAGTAATTTTCTTTTCTATTTGATTTACATCCATAGTCCATGTATCCGGATCGCAATCAACTAGTACCGGAACGGCTTTGTTGCGCACTACAGCCAGAACACAGGAGATAATGCTGAAAGAAGGCATAATTACTTCGTCTCCGGTCGACAGATTCAATGAATCAACGGCCAGTTGTAAAGCTGCAGTACCGTTGCTGACTGCAATCCCGTATTTTTTCCCGCAAAACTTTGCCCAATTAGTTTCAAACAGATCGATATATTTTCCTACGGAAGATATCCAGCCGGTTTTGAGACAATCAGAAAGGTATTCTTTTTCCTTAATACCGATCAGAGGTTCGTTTACGGGAATTGACAAATTCATATAATTAGGAATGGCTTATTTCTTTTTATACACTAATATCTTTATTGCGGGCGATACATTTTCGTTCTCTAGATTATAGTATTCTTCGATAACCTTTTTCCACTGGGGAAAACTTTCCAATTTCTGAGTCGATTCCATTATAATCAATAACTTCGATCCTTCATCTTCCTGAAGCTTCTTCTTTAATGTAATCGGCACTTCGGAGTCACTCCCTAAATTATTGTATTTTCCCCATCCCATATCAAAACCTGAAGAATAAATATCTCTTGCCTTGATAGATAGTAACGGATTAATGAAACTTGAAAAAAGAATTAAATTACCCTGATAGCTATTAACTACAGCTAATGCTTTACTATTTAATTTACTATGGTTAAGGATTTGATTTAGGAGAAAACTATCCAGAACCGCTCCAACTATAATTATAGAAACCGATGCAGAAATAATTACTAATTTAACGTTCAATTTTTCCATTAAAAGTTTAAATATTGGAGAAACACAACTTGTAACGATTATGACTCCGTATGAAATAATTATTAAGCATGGGACCAATAAAAAAGCGGTGTATCTGCTTGTTCCGAAGGGGTAAACTCCGATAAATCCTCCCACAAGCATACTAAACCAAGCAAGAAAAATGTAAATAACGGTAAATAAATCTTTTTCAGATTGTTTCCAGTTAAATATGGTTTTCCCTAATCCGATGAAAAATAATATCTCAAGTATAAATCCCAGTGGTTTTGTGACCGAATCACGAAAAGGCAACGCGAACAATTCTAAAAATAACCTTTCTGTATTTTGAATTATAAAATTTCCAGCTCCTATTATATTTTGTTCATGACCTGAAGTGGAATAGAAATGCGGCAACATATCAAAACGCTTGTCAACTCCAAGATTATTAAATGAATGAACCGTATAGGTTATTGCGTACGTCAAAGAAAAAATTATTAATGCTAATAAAAATGTCGAGGATCCCTTTATGAAATTTATAAAATTAATTTTTTTGTTTTTAATGAATTTAATAACAAATAGTGCAGTAATTCCGCATACAATGGGAATAACTGTCGTAACTATGGTAAAAAATGCCATTAAAAAACATAACAGAATCCAATAAGATAATTTTGGTTTTGATTGTTTATCAAGAAATCCAATAAACAGAAAATAGAAATAGGTAGTCACCAAAAAACTTGTCCCGTAGGAAACCATAGGATATTTTGTAAGATAAATAGCGTAATTATTGAATGCTAGAAGAAATAAAGAAAATGTAAGAACCGCAACGGAGTTCCAATATTGTTTAATCTTTTTATATATCAGTATAGTGGTAATTACGCTTATCATTACAGGTATTACCACATACCCGAAAAAGCTATATCCGGAGATTCTGTAAATAATCCAGTATGGTACAGTATTTGCAAGTTGTGTCTCATGTTTACCTATAAATTCAAAAAAGCTTTTTTCAATATTAAGCATAAACCCGTAATCGTCCCATGATGAACCGTAAGAATCATATAAAAGATAAATAAGTCTGCTGAAAATGCCCGTAATTAATATCGAAAGAGGAAGCAACCAGTAATTTATTCGAAACAATGATCGAAGCGCACCTAATATTCTATTTAATTTTATTTTCTTATATATTTTGGGGTAGAGGTACTTCTTCATGAAATGGAAATTTTCAAAATCTCTTTTTTTCGGAAATTCCCGTATAAGGCCCCTGTTTTATCTCAAGAAGTACTGTATCTTCATATATATGAAAACCGTGACCTCCGTTTACCAAAATAATCACGTCACCTTCAAAAACTTCTTTAGAATCAACACGTTTTTTTTCATCATCATAGATATCTAAGCGTGCCCGTCCCTGACGTACAATTAATACTTCCTCTGTTCTGTCCAAGATTCTTCTTATAGGATTATGAACATGTCTAGGAATTTCATTATTCTCCTGATAGACTACAAAACCAACTTGCAAATTTGATTCCCGGGGAGTGATAAATACCGTTTTTTGGGGTTTCTGGTTTCGTACAATATAAGCAAATAATTTCTTTTTCCAAAATATTTTCTCAATTTTATCCATACAATATTAATTTAATTAAACGGCAATCCAGCCAAGATTTTTTACAGCCGGTAAACGATTTTTACGCCCTTCTAAGACCACAGGATGGTTTAAGCAAGAAGATATAGAAACTTCCGGAAATTCCTTCTTCCCTAGATCATTTCTCATAAAAAATGCGTTGAATCCGTATTTATTACACCCTACTAACCGATAACCCTTTTTCTTTCCTAGCTTAACAAAAGCTCCAAGGGAAGCTCCGAAAAAATCAGGATGTATGTTAGACCTATCAAAATCAGATTTATAGGGAACAGTTACCGCAATATTCGGCCCGAAAATATTCATATATTCTAATATTATCACCCGGGGACTAACTACATTCAAGTTCTTTAAAATCCAGTAATCTATACCATCAAGATCCAGAGAAAAAAGATCAATCTCGCCCACGATACCATTATCTTTGATTAATTGATTCACATTATCCTTGGTTACCCATGCTTTGATTATTTTGGGAGGGTAAATCCACGTATCAGGATGAGTTCCAAAAAAATTGATGGAGTCCTCGGTATTTTTCCCTTCTATTAATAAACCTGTAAAATCCCAATTACATATTAGATTGGTAACGTTAGCACCATAGGGAGAGCCGAAAGCTATATCGATGCAAATCTTATTGGTAAAGCCGATTAATGCAAAAATATATAGAAATAAGCCATCTTCATCATTTTGTGAAAATACGCGAAAACCGGTATTCTTAAATATAGGTAATTTTTTACGGTCATTCTTCAAAGATTGATAAAATGCAAAAAGTTGTTTTTGGAGAATTTGATTATTATTTATTTCTCTCTTAATCGATTGATTATTCTTTGCAAGTATATTAAGAAGTGTGTTTTCGATTTTTTTAATGAAAAAAGATTTCATATATTCCCGTTTAAAATACCATAATATATTATTTAACTTATTAATCTATTCTATAGTTTAACTCCAGAATAGAATTATATATATTTTTTGCTTAAAAGTGATAAGTATTCCTCAGGAAGAGCACGAACTACAGAGTTATAATTCTGATTTTCCACACCATCTGCTCCTATTTTCCATAAATATTTCCACAGTTTTGGATATTTCCTCAGGATGCGATCCATATCCAAGTATGCTTTATAGTATAGTATCCATAATTCTTCGGGTAATAACTTGTCTTTTCCTATTTGATTCTTCAATGCGCTAAGCTGATATAAATATCTCCTTTGATAATCTTTTAGTTTGTTTTTAAACATTATTCTTTTTTTTAATGCCTTAATAACATTAAGATGATACATTCCTCTCTGTGTTATTGCTTCATGTTGTCCTTCTCCGATTATCCTTGAACGCCAAAATGAGATAGACAATCTAATAGGAGAAATAATGTGAAATACTGATAATTTTGATGAGTAATACAGTTTAAATCCTATTTTTCTAATCATATAGCATACACCGTAATCACCCGGACCAATATAGAGTTTTTCAAATAGACCCTCCGTATTATTAGTTTCTACTCCTACTGTATCGGGTGGAAATCCGCCTATTTGGTTAAATAAGTCATGTCTTATGGCCATAGCTGGACCTGCAGCCCATGTTACTTCTTGAATATCATCTTTTAAATCAGGAATTTGATCAGAATTATACAGAGACCAGCCGTTGAAACTTTTTTGACATTCAAGAGTCCATTTGGGCGGCTTCCTGATAAATTTAGGCAATATTCTTCCTGCGATCACACCACAGTCTTTATATTTTTCAAACACTTGAATCGTTGATATTAATGATCCCTTCTGAATGATCACATCATCATCCAGATATAATAAAATCTTTCCTTTTGCCATCGTTGCACCCGTGTTTCTAGCCTTAGAAAATGAGGTACTGTTTTCAAATACGTACCGGGTATTTTTATATCCTTTAATAATTTTTCTTGTACCATCAGAGGAGTTATTATCAACAACAATAAGTTCACAATCGGACTCATTAATAATCTTCAAAACACTTCCTATCCCCTGTTTAAGCTGTTTTCCTCGATTGTGAGTTGGAATGATTACTGATAATTTCATAATCAGCTTTCCGGCGGCCATCGATTTTCAGACAAAATTGGCAATCCCCTCATGATTGAATTTGCTATATAATCCAGATATTTATTTTTACCGGGAAGTATATCCTCTACTTTTCCAACTTTTAATACCGGCGCATTTTCAAAAGAATTATCCATAATATCAATCTTTGTATAATAATGAAAAAAGTTGAAAAGAATATATTTATAAGCAAGATCAATAAATTTGTTATTTCTTTTTTTTGATTTAGTAAGAAAATTTTTCAAATATTCTTCATATTCTTTCTTACTTCCCGGATCAACAGTAAATCCAAGTCCCCGAAACGGGGCACTTCCCGCTGTAATAACAGGAATTCCCCGGGCAGACATCTCAATACCGGAGGTTGACGTATAGACGAGACCGACATCCGCATAATCAAATAACTGATATGCAGTCATTTGAACATCGGAGGGAAGAATAATTACGTTTGAGGAAATTTCTATTCGTCTATTTTGCAATACGGATAATACACTCTCCTGAGTTTTTGGAATTGCGGGGTGAAGTTCGATGGGATGCGGCTTAATAATAAGCTGATACTCGGAGTGTTTCGAAAACCAGTGAATCGTTTCTACTATCCACTCCATCATTCCTTTAAAAAATGTTTCCTTATTCAAGGCAGCCTGGTCCCAGACAACATTGGCAAGAAGAAGTGCAATTGGTCTATTTTTTTTTATGATTTCTAAATTAAATACTTTAGATTTGTATGTTTGAATAGAGGCGGCATCCAGTACCATATCTTTTCCTTTACACCGCTCGTCTAGCCATTTAGTAACTTTTTTCTTTTGAGACAATTTTAACGGAATTTTTGCAAAATTCTTCCATGACGGCGAAAAATTGAGATTTAGAGAAGCATCATTATAGGCATAACACCAGGCGCCTTTTCTTGTTCCGCTCCAGTGAGAATAAAACGGAATCGATCTTTCCTGGCACAGTCTTTGCATAAGAGCCCACATACCATAATAGCTATCATTTGTAATTACTCTATCCGGTTTTACCTTTTGGAGTATTCGGGAATACGCACAATTTAGAAGTAAAAGATTTGAAATATGAATTTTTCCCAGCTTGTTGCTGTTATTTACCAGATGATAATCCCCGACAACATAATTGTTCAAAAGAGTATCTTTGGCCCATTGTCCAAATGACAGCCCCTGATAACTAAATTCCATCCATTTTTCTTCGCTTATTTTCCGAACTATATTGTATATGGCAATTCTCTCACCGCGAGTTATAAAACTTGAGAATTTCAACAAATTATATGCGGCACTACTCCACAAGTGCCTTGATTTCATAGCACAATTCGCGCAGTTCTTTTTGAAGTTTTTTCCTCCGCCCCAAACTCCACCATATACATTACACTCCACATGCTGAATAGAGTCGCAATAAATCGGGACAATTTCAGCTCCGTGAATACGAAGAATATTCGAAAAGATAGTATCATGAACAAAACAGGGTATATAAATGCTAAAGGCCGGCCCATACAAAATCTTTATTTGTTTTTTATATCTTTTTATGTTGATGATGTAACGGGTAGTTTCATCTGTAATACGATTTAACTTCTCCTCCAGTGGATCGATTGTTTTTGGACGTTTGATATAACCTAAAATATTTTTTAAATCCATATAAATTTTTCTTATGAGAAAAGCTTTTTTAGTCAGACAGAACTATTTAATATTGCTAGCTTAGGCAGAAAAAATCTTCAAGGATAAAATTATGCCTCTAATACGTTCCTTCTCGAGGATTTCAGTTTTCTTGGCAACAGAGATGCTTAGAGAATGTGCATTATGTTTTTCAATATAATACTTACGAACAGCCAAACTTTCCAAAGCCTCAAAATCCGTTCCATCTGTTCCAAATGGAATCACGTACATATCTTTAAGTTCTAAAGTTTGCTCTCTTTCATGTTCGGATATAAGCTTCTCGTCTAATTTCTCTCCTGTTTTCTTGCCGATTGTTTTTATAGAAGCAGTATAAGGAAAACGAGAAATTTTTACATACTCTTCCATTATTACCTCTGCTAAATCCAAAATTTTCATCTTTGGCATTTTTAAGATAAACACTTCTCCGCCTATACTAATTAAGGATGCTTTTAATATAAGAGTAACTGCCTCTTCAACCGTCATAAAATAGCGTTTCATTCTTTTATCCGTAATTGTCATAGGCTGGTTATTCTTAAGCTGTTTAAGAAAAACGGGAATTACAGATCCTGATGAATTTAGGACATTTCCAAAACGTACACTAAGCAAAATAGTTTTTGCATTTCCTCTATAGTGCTTAGCAGCGGAGGTAAGTTTTTCAGATAACAATTTAGTTGCCCCCATTACGTTTGTAGGACTCACCGCTTTGTCTGTCGAGATGTTTATGAATGTTTCAATATTGTTGGATAAGGATTTTTCAATGAGATTTTGAGTACCTATAACATTTGTTTTAATTGACTCAAATGGATTATATTCATTTAAGAAAACATGCTTGAGCGCAGCGGCATGAAAAACGGTATTTACATCACGCAAAGCCCAATCAACCCGATCCTTATCCCGGACATCTCCCAACATGAATCTTACCCGTTTATCACTGGAATATTTTCTCATAGCATAAAAAAGACTCTCTTCATCATTGTCAAAAATCCTGATCACTTTTGGTGAATAATTTTCCAAAAGCATTTCAACAATCACTGAACCTATTGATCCGACTCCTCCTGAAATAAAAATTGTTTTTCCGGTAATTTTAGAGTGTTTCATAATTTGAAGAATAATTTTATTTTGTTAATAACATAATCCTGTTCGTCGGTACTCATAGAAGGATACAACGGTAAAGAGAGAACCTTTCCTGATTCTCTTTCCGTCACCGGCAACTTTGATCGATCTTTTCTCTTTACACGGTAAAAATATGTTTTATGTATCGGTTCAAAATATACTTTAGATACTATTCCCTGTTTATTTAGGTATAGCTGAAGGGCATCTCTTTTTTTTCTTCCTTCTTTTACGCAGATCGTGTACATCTGAAACACATCCAAAACTTTGGGCAGAAGAGCCGGAGTGGTAAGTTCATCTATTGCATTGAGCTCTCTAGTATAACGCACCGCTAAATTTTTACGCATTTTGATAACATCATTTAAAGATTCCATTTGGGCAATACCTTGCGCGGCGATAAGAGTCGGCATTCTGAAATTATATCCCAGAGTGATGTAATCCATATATTTTATGGATGAGAAATAGTCTTCTGTTTCAAGTCTTCCATGAGAACGAAACAATTTAAGACTCTCGTAAATCTTTTTTGAACCGGTAACAACCATACCTCCTTCTCCTGTTGATATTACTTTTGTCGGGGTAAAACTAAACATGTTTGCTATACCAAAACTTCCAACCAGATGATTATTAATTTTAGATCCTATTGCCTCTGCAGCATCCTCAATTAATAATAAGCCGTATTTTTTTGCAATTTGTGCCAGTTTCTCAATTTGACAAGGATGGCCGGCAAAATGAACTGCTATAATTGCCTTTGTCTTTTTAGTTATTTTTTTTTCAACATCATGCGGATCCAATCCAAACGTGTTTTCTTCTATATCTGCAAAAACGGGAATTCCTCCTACATGCACTACCGCATTTGCAGTTGCAATAAAACTAAAAGAGGGAACAATAACTTCACTTCCTTTAATTCCTAAGACATCCAAAATTGCAAACAGTGCAGATGTACCTGAGTTAAAAGCCAATGCATACGGCTGACCAATTAATCTAGCAACCATTTTCTCAAAATCCGCAATTTCTGGACCGTTCGCCCAATACATACCTCTCTTGATTACACGGCTGGTATACTCAATATCTTTATGGGTAAAATAGTTTTTATAAAATGGAATATTCATCTCTATGGATTGATAACTCCTCCTCTGTAAGTTTCCGGACAACACGGATTGGGATTCCAAAAGCTAAGACACCGTCAGGTATATTTTTATTGACAAAACTATACGCGCCTATAAGGGCATGTTTACCAATTTTGATACCGGGCATAACGGTTGAATGAGTGCCAATTTTAGCGTACTGCCCAACATACACTGGTCCTTTCTTTTTATCTATTGTGGACACAGAATATATAGAACAATGAGAGCCAATTTGGACATAATCTCCAAGAGTTATTCCGTATAACGCGTTAATGTATGTGAATGCTCCTATATCAATGTAATTACCAAGAATTAAATTCTTATGATGCTGACACATCCAAAACCACTGTGTCATCCCGTTTGAATCAAACTTAGGAAATTTCCAGTTTAAAATTTTCGGTTGAGTCTTCATATTTATTCAAAATCGTTTACTTTTATTATTTCATCTTTCGGGATATTTCTTTTTATTTTTCTACCAACAACTCGACCCATTGTTTCCGGAGGCAAACCGTATCCGGGCCGTTTAAATTCCAAATCTTCTTCTTTTATCCTATCTCCTCTTTTAAGAAATCGGGATGATACCAGACTTCGTCTAAAGCCTACTCTTTTCTTTAAGTCATCCCTGCCTAAAATTCTGATAACATTTCCTAAAGCATTAGGAACACGCATGCTTTCCCGCACCAATATATGCATTTCTTTAGAGTCTAAAGATATTGCATGATCCCACCCTGCCATATGCTTATCCAAAGTAAAATGCTTTTCAATGACTGATACACCTTTCACAATGGAAGCTAAGGCAATAGTTATTCCTTGTGAATGATCTGAAAACCCGACCGGATAATTGAAATTTTCTCTTAAGAGATCAATATTATTCAGATGAATTTGCTCATCGCGAGGAGGATATAAAGAGACACAATGCAGAAGAATCAATTTTTTATTGTACTTAGTGATACAACCTACTGCTCTATGTATTTCTTCCATGTCGGCAAGACCGGTTGATAATATAGTGGGTAAAGATTTTTTGGCTACATATTCCAAAAATCCATAATTATTAATATCCATTGAGGCAATTTTTAAGTACTCAATTTTTAGTTCTGCAAAAAAATCCACTTCCTTTTTGGAAAAAACGCTTGTTGAGAAAATAATTCCCTTCTTGTCACAGTACTTCTTAAGCTTAGCTAAATCGGAGAGCTGAAGAGAATTAGAATCTATATCATTCTCGAGTTTTTTATTGTTTTTGTATACTATATTGGAAAAAAGGGACTCTTTAGACCATGATTGAAACTTTACACTGTGGCAACCGCATTCACATGCTTTATCAATAAGTTTAATTGCCAAATTCATACTGCCGTTATGATTTGCACCTATTTCAGCGATGATAAAGGGAGGGCTGAAATTTTCAACTTGATATTTGCCTATACGAATTTTTTTCATAAATATTTCCTCAGAAAAGTAACGGAATCGGAAACTTTTGAAAAATAATCATACACACTATCCCTTTTACCAACTTCTAAGACTATTGCCGTTTCCTTTTTTTGGGGAAGCATTCTCAGTATGTTAGACAGTTGAAAATAGTCCATTCGATCCTTAATTTTTTCCTCATTATATCCTAACGGCAGATGTTCTCCAACTAAAGGGAGCGACTCCTTGAGAAAATAATTATACCAGTCTGTACCGTTTAGATGAATGTGATTGATGCGGTCTTTAAATTCTTCAACAAAGTTTTTTAATTCTTTATATAAATTTGCAATCTTTATATCAGTATCTACATGAATCCAGTTCTTAAAATCCTTTTCTGATTTTTCTTTTCTTTTAATATTTTTCAAATGATTACAAAACATTACATAAAAATTTGAAATTATAAAATGTTCAATATCCAAAGTAATACCAACTGCTGTTTTCTGTATAATCTCTCTTAAAACCACAGAGTTCGTTATTAGAGGTAAAGAATCGGTTAATTCAGTATTAAACCATAAAACATCATACTCAATTGTGATGCTTGACTGATAAGGAAATCCATTTAATTTATTGATAAATTTACTAATAGCATCGTTTTGGTCGAGCTCATGAGGATCATACCTCGCTGCGTGTAAAACGACCCGATTAATTCCATGTCGGTGGCATTTTATCATTAGTTCTCTAAAATCCTCTTTTGATTTTTGGCCTTCCGGAGAAGATGATAAAAGATTAAACCCGAAATGGTTACCTTTCAGAGTTACATATGTAGGTTGATGAACCGAGAAAATACGGCAGTTTTTTTTAATTTCATTTATTTTTTTCTCATCAAAATCACTGAGGGTACCTAAATACAGTTCAAAGACTTTAATATCCTTAAAATTATACAAAAGAAGTGAATTTATGTCTGACTTCCCGGCAATAAGATATGACATCAGGATTTAACATCAACTTTTTTAACAACAGAATTTTTTTTGACTTTCCGCCCCGTTCTCTTTCCGATTAAAGTTTCTATGTCACCCTGCCTGTAGTCACTCATCTCCGGACATACTTTATATGTTAAGTGCTCAGTACCTATCTTTTGATCGCTGCTTAGATCAGTTACCCATACCAGCTGCTTGGCACGATTCCTGTATGTTTTCTCCTCCTCACTTAGGTTATTAGACCGGGAAGATCCGAGAATCTTAACAAGATTATCTAGACTTTTTCTTAATGATCGTATACCGTTCACGTCACGCGCTGCTTCATAATCAATTCGCTTCTGACCTTTCTTAAGAATTATATGGGTCTCAAATATTCTCGCTCCTAAAAGATATGCGTATTCGCATACGCGGTTACAGTCAACGATATCAAAACCTGTATGATCTGCATAACCTACCGGAATTTTATAAGAGGCCTGAAGCTCCTTAATTTTTAGAAGATTTATCTTATGGTAATCCGTAGGATATGCCTGATAGCCAAACATAAGAGCCTTCCTGTGGTATGGTGATATTGATTTAATCGCATAATCAAGCTCATAAGACAAAGCTCCACCGGCGCTTATTAGCACTGTTGTTCTTTTTGTCTTCTGAATTTCCCTCAGAATAAAATACTCATTTAAATTTATCGAATGTATCTCAATTGCGTCAATAAATGAATGAAGCTTACCGCATAAACACGCCGCTTCTAAATCAATAGGAAGAACTATAACCTCAAGACCCTTGTTTTTAGCAAACTCTATAATTGTCCTCCAGTGAGAAGCTGAAAATATCCATTTACCGAGCTTTTTGTAAACGGGAATATCCGGCCGATAACAAGAATCCGGATTAATTAAAACCTGAAATTTTACTCCGTCACATCCGGATCTTTTTGCCGACTCAATTTGCTTTAAAAGGTATGATTTATCCCCCTCATGAGTAAATGCCGTTTCAGCATACAGGTAAAAGTTTGAATGGTTTTTTTCCGTATCGACAATATCACCGATTTTTATGTTCATGCTGAGAATTGCGCGGATTTTTTAATTTTCTCTCCCATAAGATTACGGTATTCTTGGAAAGTTATTTTTAAACTCTCTGATACCTTAATACTAAAATCTTCACTAATTTCAAAAAAAGGTATTGGCTGTTTTTTATCTAAATTTAGTATATCGATATAGGATACCCAACCCTTTTTATTGACATTTTCAAGGATAAACTTTGTTCTCTCAATATCGTTTTTTGTATCAATTGAGAGATTATTATACTCTCTTCGAATCGAGGGCGGGGGCAAAAGTACGGCACAGTTAAATATATCGGGATTAAACATCTGCCACATCAGATATTGTGTAGTCTTAGGATCAACGAGGGTACGGCACCTCCGAAGTGCACCAACAGATATCACTTCAGAAGTAACACCCAGAGGGAGATATTCCGTCCGTATATAATCTACTACCGGATTGTTATTTTTATACTCAATCATACGATCGATAAACGTTTCATCAGTAAATATATTATCCCCCGTTATTCTGACTAAACTGTCAGCTTTTTCAATTTCTGCAACAGAGAGAAGTCTGTCAATAACTGATTCAATGCTTCCTGCATAGCTTTTAATTCCGAGTTTTCGAGAAACATCCAGTAATACCTTATCTTCCGGCATATTTGAGGTACAGATATAAAGACTATTAATATATTTGGAATTTCTGATTTTACCAATCAGATATTCCATTAGATTTTTTTCCTTAATTTTCAGAAGTGCTTTTCCGGGAAGTCTTTTGGAAGAGGTTCTTGCTATAATGCATCCTACCGTTTTCATTTTATTTTTTCCAGTATTTTCCTATACAAGATCAACTGTGCCTTTGAGATAAATGACACCGTGGTCATTTTGATAGAGAGTACCGGTTGCAAAAAGATCCTTTTCCTTAACAATAAGATTCATTGCAGCATCAACCCGGTCAACAGTAACTGATTTTCCTTCAGATAACCCAAAACTTAGTGAGTAATCACCGGGTAATAAAGGCAGCTCCGGAATATTAAAAACTACCGTTCCTTCTTTTATGCTCGGATACTGCTTTGTATTAATAAGGTAACTTGTAAATGAAAAAATCTGCTGTCCGGATAGATTAAATGCAGTACACCCAAATCCAGGATTACTGATTATTTTATCTGATTTGAAATGGTAATAAATTTTTATCGGGCTTCCCATGGAAACATCCGAGACAATAGTCCCCTTTTCGTTTTCAATCCACGCTTTCTGAATAATGGGTTTACTTGTATACGTACGGTTTATTTTAGTAAGGTCCGTTTTTTGATTTTTATCAACACGGGTAGAAGTTCTCAAATATTTTTCGATAACCTTATCGGTTTTTCCTATTGCTTCCGTTTTTCCATTATCCAGAAGTAAAGTTTGTTCGCACAAAAGCCGTACCATATTCATATTGTGGCTTATAAATATTACGGTTCTGCCCTTTTTTGCCACATCTTCCATTTTTCCCAGACACTTTTTCTGAAACTGAATATCTCCTACAGCCAGAACTTCATCAAGGATTAATACCTCGGACTGCAGATGAGAAGCAACTGCAAATGCCAAACGCATATACATTCCCGAAGAATAAAATTTTACCGGAGTGTCTAAAAATCTGCCGACCTCAGAAAAAGTAACGATCGCATCAAAGTTTTTTTTAATTTCTTTCTGCTTCATCCCCAGTATGGATCCGTTAAGAAAAATATTTTCTCTCCCGGTAAGTTCAGAATGGAACCCGGTACCCACCTCCAGCAGGCTTGCCACTCTGCCCCGCATTGTTATACTTCCTTTTGAAGGATAGGTTATTTGGCTTAATATTTTCAGCAACGTACTTTTCCCTGCGCCGTTTCTTCCCACTACTCCCAAAACTTCGCCTTCATGTACCTTAAAAGACACATTATCCAATGCCCAAAATTCATCATTTGCTAATTCGTCTTTATTTCCCTTTTTGTTAAAAATTGTTTGAAACGGGTTATGAATGTATTCCACGATCGTATCGCGAAGAGTATGATAACTCTGAGTTTTTCCGATACGATACTTTTTAGAAATATTACTTACTTCAATTATTGCTTTCATATGTTAAATAATATCTGCAAAAAATTTTTCGGTACGTTTGAAATACCATAATCCGATAAAAAATACAGTCAAACAGGAAATAACGGATATTAAGATGATATTAATACTAAGAAATTCTTTTCTAGAAAATACCATTCTGACTGATTCAATTACTGAAGTCATGGGATTTATAGCCATAATTTTTTTATTGGTATCGGAAACAATAGCCAGCGGATAAATAACCGGAGATAAAAATAACAAAAGTTGTATAAAAAAAGGAAGAATATAGCCTATATCCCTATATTTTACATATATGGCTGACAGTAGAAATCCTAATCCTGAGGCAGTAAGAAAAGTTATTACTATCCCGAGCGGAATTACAACAAATATCCCTATACTGGGTATATAACCTAGTATCAAACTATAGACGATCAGCATAATTAAATTGATGAGGAAATCCACAAAACTGGTAATCACAAATGATAAAGGTAAAATAATTCTGGGAAAATATACTTTTTTAATAATCCCTTCATTCGTCACCATGCTTGTGCTGGCCTGAGTTACAGCACTTGAAAAAAAAATCCAAAAAACCAGACCGCATAAAACAAAAAGAGAGTAGGGAATATCGTATGAGGGAATTTTTGCCAGTTTACCAAAAAAAACGGTAAAGATAAGTGTACTCATCAAAGGCTGAAATAACACCCATACTACTCCTAAAAATGTCTGCTTGTAACGAATTTTGATATTTCTCCATGTCAAAATATAAAAAAGCTCACGATATCTCCATAATTCCTTCCAATCAATTAATTTCTCTTGGGTATGAGGACCGATGATAATCTTATAAGAATTTAGCATTTATAATAACTGTAATGTCTGCTGAGAAATCACCTTCCATGATAATTCTGAAATAACATACCTTCTTACCTTTTTTGCAACATCTTTTCTCAGATTATTATTATAAGCTAAAAAACGGATTTGTGTTACTAATTCATCAATGTTTCCTCTTTTAAAACGAAATATTCCTCCGCTTCCGTCAAGATATTTCGTACCATACCAAATCGGTAGAATTACAGGTAATTTACATGAAATTGCCTCAATAATTGCAATCGTAGAATCCCCCGGCCAAATTGCTATATCTGAGGCGCTGTAATATGAGAAAAGCTCCTGATTATCAACAAAATCCACCCAAATCAGCCAATTATTATGTATCATTTTTTTCAAGGTATTTATGTAATTTTTATCACCGTTCCCCACAACAAGAAGTTTTATCCGTGCATCATTAATATGCTGTATTGCATTTATAAGTACGTCTAAATCCTTATTTGGAGTCACTTTACCCGTATAGATACATAAAATAGAATCTCTTGATACTTGAAGTTTTTTTCTAATCCTTTTTCTCTGTGCTTTTGAGTACTTAAAACGATCGCAATCAACGCCTAACCGAATAATTGGCACATCTTTTTTTTCCAAATGAAAATCCTCGCATAATAAAGACTGTTCATCTTCACCAATGGCAAATAGTACGTTTTTCTCTTTTAAAATTTTAGGAACCGCGATTTTCTGATACACAGAATGATAAACACGCTTTAGAAAAGTGTTTGTCAGATTAGTATTGAAGTGAGCCGCATGGGTGTCATAAATCAGTATAAAACCAAGATCTTTTTTTTCACAGGCGATAAGGTAAGATGTAAGAGAATGAACACCATGGCAAAATACTACATCGGGTTTTAGAGTAGTTAATGCCATTTGCAGTCCTATTAAATACACAAGGGGTGTACTTGGTATTTCGATACTTTCTAATCTCAATGTATCAATCCCTTCTTCATCTTTTCTACCTGCAGATAATCTTCGGGATCCTAACAGTTTTTCATAAGTTGTCTCATAGTCTGGGAATGGATAATACCGATTTGATGTGAGAACACAAACCTCATGTCCTAACTTTTTATGCTCTTTTGCCAAAAAAGTTTCCTGATACCCTACCCGAGGCTGAAAATAGTCGATAAGATGTACAATTTTCATACTCCGGTTAATTCGCTTAATTTTGTACTTGATATAATAAAATTTCTCCGGTCTAAATTAATCCGGCACCATAACTCAAATATGAATAATATCCAAACTCTCAGATGCTCGCTCCAAAGCATTTTACTACTTTGCGGGTGATAGAAACGATTGAGCTCCTCGGAAATATATTTTGGATTAAAAAAACCGCGTTTACTAACACTCTCTTTTGATAAAACTGAGCAAATGTGTTTTTTTAATTTGCCGTTCATATACTGCACCCTCGGTAGGGCAAAACCCGTTTTTTTATGAAAAATAATTTCATCGGGAATCCACTTGCGGGCAACATCTTTTAGTATTTTTTTGGTCACATTTCCTCCCAACTTCCAGGCTGGAGGAACAGAAGCTGCAAATTGAATCAGATCTGGATTTAAAAAAGGCACACGTGTTTCAAGAGCATGGGCCATACTCATCATATTCATGTTTTCCAAAAGATCATCCCGGGTATACGTCTGCAGGTCTACATAATATAACTGGTCAATATCAGACATTTGACTGACCTGATTAAAAAATGAGCCGAAGTAGTTTTCTGTATTGGCGTTACCTATTTTGTCTCTAAATTCACGGGAGTAAAGCGCCTTTTTTTCATATTCCTGATATGCAAAATAAAGAAACATATATTTTTGTGCTATTGAAGAAAGGCCTAAGAGTCGGTCTGCAACTGATGCTGTTTTTTTAAGATCAAGAGATACCGGAAGTGAACGGAAAAGTCTTAAAAACATATTTCTTAACGGGTAGGGTACACTCCGATATATGGCAGAAAGTTCTTTTATGGAATGCAGATCCTTATGGTATCCGGCAAATAATTCATCTCCACCAAGACCGGAAAGGGCAACTTTTACCGATTGAGCAGTCAATTTTGAAATAAAATATGTCTCCAAAGATCCTCCGTTTGGCTGGTCCAGATAATAAATAACATTTGGGAGTTCTGCAATGATTTCATCTTCAGAAACTGTAAATTCTGTGTGATCCGTATCATACTTTTCCGCAATCAGTTTTGCATATTTCCTCTCATCATAAGCATCCCCGCCCTCAGCCCAAAGAGAATATGTCTTAATCTTAGACTTTGTATGAGTTGCCATAATCCCGACAATAGTTGATGAGTCAATCCCTCCGGAAAGAAAAGCACCGATTGGGACATCTGAAACGGTTGCCTCTATAACGGACTTTGTAAGAATCTTAGACAATTTCTCCTTTGCCTCAGGAATCCGTATCGTATTTTGAGACCAGGTACCAATCGGAATTTCCCAGTATTTTTTTGTCCGTATTCCTTTATCATCAACAGAAAGAGTATGACCGGATAATAAGGAATGCGCATTTTTAAAAATGGTAAGGGGTGAGGGAATCGTAAACATAGACAGATAATGATGGATTGATTCCGGATTTATTTCCCGATCCATAAGACCGGATGCCAAAAGTCCCTTCACCTCTGATGAAAACAGAAATACATTTTTATTGAATAAATAATACAATGGGATAATTCCGGTATGATCCCGAGCCAAAAAGAGTTTTGATTTTTTAACATCCCATATGCAGAATGCAAACTGTCCGGAAAGCTCATGTACAATATTTTCTCCCCAAAATTCATATCCGTAGAGAAGAGTTTCCGTATCCGTATGCGTCCGAAAATGATACCCGGAATTTTCAAGTTTTCTTCTGATTTTTTTGTAATTGAATATTTCTCCGTTAAATGTGATTCGAAAATTACCGTTTTTAGTTGACATGGGTTGGCGGCCCCTTGGGGACGGATCGATAATTGCAAGTCTGCGGTGAATAAGCCCCACGTTACTTTCTATATCAATTCCTGAACCGTCAGGACCCCGATGAGCAATAGAGGCACTCATTTTTTGCAAAACTGATGAGTCCGGTTTCTTTCCGTCGAACCGATACATACCTCCAATTCCGCACATAGGTTATGAAATACTCCTTCTTATGATCGAATCGTATAATTCTATATATTTTCCAGCAACTGACTTCCACTGATATTTTTCCATAGCCATTATTTTCCCGTTTTTTGAATACGGATAATAGTAGTCTTTTTTATGGAGTAACTTTATAATACTTTCGGAAATATCATTTGGATTTTCGGAAACCTCCAGACCGCAATGAGATTTTGTAACAAAATCCTGTCCTCCCGAACGCGTGGCAATAAGAGGAATTCCGTAAGAGACAGATTCCAGAGCAAATTGCGACAAACCTTCCGAATAGGAAGTTAATACTGAAATTTTGGCCTGATTTAAAAGAACGTTTTTATCCGAATCTCCTACCATGTCTGTAAATATATAAGAAGTGGGAGGAAGAATGCTTTTTGCCAGATATTCAAGATCTCTTTTAATCCCGGCATCAGGACCGGCAATAATCAAAAAAATTGCAGGATCTTTTTTCCGTGCCTGTGCAAATGAGATAATCAATAAATCCAGATGTTTGATGGGATGAAGTCTGCCCATGTAGAGAATAATTTGAGCGCTATCAGGTATTTTCCATTTTTTTCTAAAGTTTATTTTTTCTTTGTTAGAAGCCGTTTGAGGTGAATTAATTCCGTTAGGGATAATATTTATTTTTTCATCCCGTATTCCCCAGGTTAAACATTCCTTTTTCTCTTTTTCTGTAAGGGCAATAAATTTTGCCGCTTTTTTATAGACATTCCGGCTTATAAAGTAAAACATTTTCTTAAAGATCTCCTTTCCTCTCATCGGGCTTTCCGTCAAACTTCCATGGGGAGAAATAATAAATGGCTTTGATTTAGATGCAAGAAGTCCTGCAAATAAATTCTGGGCTGTATACAGCTCGTGGATATGTATCAGATCAAAGCGCCCGATCTGACTCATCAGGGTAATAAAAAATACGGGGGTTAAATACAAATTGTTCTGATATGCAAGATGAGTACTCAGTTCCCTGAAATAATGAATAGTTACCCCATCAATAAATGCATCCTGTTTTAAAATTCGATGATTTGAATCAAGAGCATCTCCGCAAAAAACAGAAACTTCCACTTTTTCTTTTGCTAAGGATTTGGCCAGTTGATGCACAACAATTGGAGGCCCCCCGAATGAAACAGATGGATAGTAGTGAGGAATAATAAATAGTATTTTCATTTTAAAATCAGCCAATTTTCAAGGATAAGTCCGTCTAAGCCAGAACCCTCAAATGTTTTTAATGCAATTTCAGGACTTCCAACTATTGGATATCCATGCAGGTTAAAAGAAGTATTTAGAAGCGCTCCGACTCCGGTTATTTTTTTAAATTCTGAAATTATGGCTTTGTAAGAATCATTTTTATCCGTTACCATTTGGGGCCGACATGTTTTGTCATAGGGATGGATTGCTGCTATGATATCGTCTCTATACTGTGTTGTATCAAAGGCCTCGATCATGTAAGGAGCTTTACGGTAGTTTTTCAGGTATTTTTTCCCGTCTTCGGGAAGTAGAGATGCTGCAAAAGGCATCCAGAAATCTCTCTGTTTGATGGCAAAGTTAAGTTTTTGAATAACCGATAAATTCCTCGGATCTGCAAGAATACTTCTGTTCCCCAGAGCTCTCGGACCCCATTCATCCCGTCCTGCAAATCGGGCAAGAATACTTCCTTTTGATAATAATTTGGCGCATTTTTTTTCAATTCCCGTTTTATAATATACAGCATATTTCTTCCACTTTGATTTTTTTATAACCGATTCAATTTGCTCATTTGAAAATTTCTGTCCGTAATATAAATTTTCTAGAGGTTTTACTTTCGCGTTAAATTTTTTTTGCCTACAAAGTTCTACATACCCAACAAGTGCGGCGCCTACCGGTGTCCCCCCGTCATCTGATGCCGGATATACGAAAAATTTACCTACTTCTTTTAATTCCCTTATTTTTTTATTTGCTTTTACATTTAAAAACGATCCGCCGGCACAAACAATATTGCGAATTCCGGTATGTAAAACTGCATTTTTTACCCAACTACATAACAGATCCTCATAGTAAGTCTGAGTTGCCCATGCAATATTATCAAACCGTCTTCCGACTAAAACGGGAGTCAGTTTTTTTGTAACATTGTATAAATAACTTTCGGATGTGTTTTGAAACTCAAGAGGATTCTTGGGATTTATGCGGATTACTTTTTTAAAAAAATTTATCAGCCCGTCGTCTTTTCCGTAAGGAGCCAGTCCCATCAGTTTGTATTCATGTTCCCACCGTTTCATTCCCAGAAACCCCACCATTTCGCTGTATAAATTATTCGACAGGCTGTCATAAAATGTCGTTTCTGAAATTCTTCTTATGGTGTTGCCTTTCCCTACTGAAACCGTTGCACTTAACCCGTCTCCAGAGCCATCCAGGGTTAAGACAACGCTCTCATCTTTCCAAGGCCTTTGATAATAAGCGCAGGCGGCATGGGTATGATGATGATCAATAAACTGTATGGGAACTTTTTCCATTCCGAGGGATAAAAAGAGTTTTTTTAACCTCGAGCTCTCCCGAAAAAGGTGAAAAAAATTTACATAGCTTTTTGCAAATATATGGGAATGAAGAAAGGGAGACAGTCTGACTTGAATTTTTGCAAGCGTGTTTTGATCCGCATAGGGAGAACCTACACGGACTAAGCATCCGATTGCGATTAAATCAACTTCTCGGGGTAAAACACCCGCTATTTCAAAAACTTTTCGGATGGATAAAAGAGGCGCACCTGAGTAATTTTTGACATTAGTAAGCCTTTCTTCAGAAATCGCAGAAAGAACTTCTCCGTCCTTAATAAGAGCAGACCCGGCAGTGTGACCATCGTGTATCCCTAAAACTATCATAACCGGTACCAATCGATTGTCTTCTTAAGACCTGTCGAAAATGAAGTTGCGGCTTTAAATCCGAATTCTTTAAAAGCCCGGGTTGTATCTAATTTGCGTCTAGGCTGACCATCCGGTTTTGTTTTGTCCCAAATGATATTTCCCTTAAAACCGATTATTTTTTTAATCAGTTTTGCTAAATTTTTGATTGAAATCTCAAACCCTGCTCCTAAATTTACCGGCTCTGACTTGTTGTAAAACTCACCTGCTTTAATAATTCCCACGACCGCATCCTCAACATATAAAAATTCCCGGGTAGCTTTTCCGGTTCCCCAGATGGTTACCGATTTTAATTTTTTTTCTTTTGCTTCGCTGAATTTTTTAATAAGAGCAGGAATCACATGAGAGGATTCTATATCAAAATTATCACCGGGACCGTATAAATTAACCGGTAAAAGAAAAATGGAATTAAACCCGTACTGTTCCCGGTAACTTTGGGACTGAACCAAAAGCATTTTTTTAGCAAGTCCGTATGGAGCGTTTGTCTCCTCCGGGTACCCGTCCCATAAATTCTTTTCTTTAAAAGGAACCGGAGTAAATTTAGGATATGCACAGACGGTTCCAATGGCTACAAATTTTTTCACCCGTGCAATTCTTGCCTCCTCCATAAGATGCGTACCCATAAGGATATTGTCATAATACATTTCTCCCGGGTGCTCCCGATTAAATCCTATCCCTCCGACTTTTGCCGCCAAGTGAATCACAATATCCTTATTTTGTACAACTTTTCTGCAATTCTCTTTTTCTCTAAGATCATGGCCTTCTGAACGGGGAACAGAAACAATAGATTCCAATTCTTTAAGCTTCCTAACTAAATGAGATCCTAAAAAACCTGCCCCTCCGGTAACAAGCACTTTTTTATCTTTCCAGAATTTCTTCATAGTTATAATCCGCATGCAAAAGCAAGCTTAGCAAAAAAAGAATGATAATAATTTAAGGCAATCACTATTTTATTTCTGGTATATCTTTTTGCAACTGCCACAGACTCATTTACTAACTTTTCATACGTTTTGGATGTTTTTGATTCCGGATGGATTCTAAATAATGCCAATTGATCTCTAATGATGTCAAGTTGGGTCAGTTGGTATAACCGCAGCCAATAATCATAATCCATCACAAACCGGAGACCCTCATCAAAAAAGCCTGCTTTAAGAAATAATTCTCTTCTCCAGAACGTTGCAGGCTGAGAAATAAAATTCAGTATAACCAATATCTTTTTTCTCATAAAGTCGGAATTTACCAGTAACGTATATATCCAAAATTCTTTCCAAAATGTTGCAAAATTCCGTATGGTATTCCCTTTTTCATCAATTACCCTGCATCTACCTGTCAGCCACATTGTACTCTTGTGACTTTGGAAATACTCTCCTACTTTCCAAAGAGCACAGGGGGATAGGAGATCGTCTGCATTTAAATAAGTCACAATTTCACCGGTTGATTTTTTTAATCCCTTATTAATGGCATCAGACTGGCCGTTATCTTTTTCTGAGATCCATATTAGGTGTTTTGTGTATTTTTTCAAAACATTAAGAGTATTATCTGTTGAACACCCATCGATAATAAGATACTCCAAATGAGGATATTTTTGAGACAAAACTGAATTTATAGTTGCTTCGATAAATTTTCCCTGATTAAGAGAGGGAGTAATTATACTAATTTTTGGAAGATTTTTTTTCATTCTTTTTCTTAAACTCATCAAGCGCTAATTTGGATACGAGTTCCGTAATCTCATGCCTTAGATCCTCCACCATAATATGAACACGAAAAACAAGATAAAACAACAAGGCGATGGAAGTATAAACAACCGCATCAACTCCCCGTCCAATGCCTAAAAATTTTGCTACACCGGTTGAAAGACCAGGAAATATCACTATTAATATTGCAAATCCAAAAACAACAACCCAGAAAAAAAATCCTACTTTTCTAAGCGACCCGCTCCTAAACCGAAGAAAGACCCTGCTTAGCGCAAAAAGTAAAAATAAGCTTAAAACTGCCTGAGTTGGAGTAACCATAATTTATTGAAGAAATCTCAAAATCAGTCTGAATATAATATCAAAAGAATTTGATAACTTCTGGCCTTTTGATAAAGAATAATTTGTATATATTCCCCGGATAGGTACTTCTGAAAGCTTAAGACGCCGTTTTGCTATTTCCCCGAATATTTCGCTTGAGACTTCCATCCTGTCAAATTTTAACTCTATTTTTTCAATTGCTTTTCGATTAAATAACCTAAGCCCAGACTGGGAATCGGATGTAAGAATCCCATATAGTATTCCGGTTGTAATATTTGCTGCTTTATTGATTAATTTCCTGGATAGCGGGGCACGGGTTTTATTTTTCCATCTCGAGCCAACCACCACATCGCTTCGTGCATTATTCATACAGCTAATAAGCCTCTTAATATCTCTTGCATCATGCTGACCGTCGGCATCAAATGTAACCAAAAAATCGTACTGGTTAGTCTTGGCGTAATATAGTATCGTTTTTAATGCTCCGCCTAACCCCCGGTTGGTAAGATGCTTAATTACATATACTTTTTCTTTCTCTGCTAAATTCGCGGTCTCATCTGTTGACCCGTCATCGACTACCAACGTATCAAGTTTGGTTATGCCCGGTATAGTTTTAGGCAGAGAGCATAATACTTTGGTAATTATTCCCGCTTCGTTATATGCTGGAATACCTATTAGCAATTTCATTTTTGTATTTTATGCTACCCAGTGACCCCGTGCAAACAGAGAAGTCAATACAGTGAGAAGAATTAAAGATAGTGCTATTATAATCATTTTTAACAGGGCGCTTTTTATGGAGGACAAATACACATATATAGGGAATGCTAACAATACATATCGGGGCATACTGGAGAGTGTTCCGGTAAGTGTGGGAATAAGAATTGAGAATACCGAAAAGACAAGATAGGAAAGACGTATTTTCTTCCGGTAAGCCCCTATTAAACACAAGATAGACACAATTGTAAAAAAACATTCCAAAAAAGAGATGAAAAAAACTTCACTACCGAACTGAACTGTGGTTAGTATTTTATAATACCTATAAAATACCTGATGAAGAAGCACTATTTGGCTTCCGCTTCTTTCTGCTCCAAAGACAGGCTGTGCATGCCAAAAATATAATGCATCGTGAAAAGTCAGCTGCAGATATGCCATATATATAAGGAGCCCCAGAGGAACAATATAAAGTGCAGGACATTTCAAAGCTTCTTTCATCAGATTACTAATTTTTGTTTGTGGAACTTTTTTTTGAAGCAACCATTCAACCAGTAATGAAGGAAGTAAGAAAATTCCGTTTAACCTCGTCATTGAAGCAAGTGTCCCTAGAAAAGAGGCTGCTAGCCATTTATTTTTTCGGGCAAAATAAAAAGAGGAAAGCACCAAGAGAAAGAAAAGACTTTCGGTATACAAGCTCCCAAAATAAAAAGAGGTAGGAAATGAAATTAAAAAAATAATTGCCCAAAATGCATTTTTAATATTATCTAAATTAATCAATTTATTAAAAAGAAAAAGGGATAAAAGAAAAAAAATATTTGAGAGTCCAATTCCGACAACAATCGGGGAAACATAATAAAATGTTGACGAAATAATTCTTATCAAATACGGGTAAAAAGGGAAAAACACCTGGGTATATTGAGCACTGTATCCATGGTTTATAATGGTTAAATAATGCACTCCGTCAAAATTGGCAAATGACCAGAGAAACTTGGGAAATCCTGAGGGGATTAGAAAAATATCTGAGTAAGGAAATCTGGGCTGAAAAGGAAAATATTTTAAAGATATAAACGATATTACAAAAAGTGCAGTTCTCCATATCAAAAAAATACTTAAAATAATTAAATTACTCCTGTTTTTCATATTGAGCAAGAACACGCAAATATATTTCTTCAGTTTTTAACGCAGCATCTTCCCAGGTAAATTTTTTGGCCTGTGCTATCCCCTTTTGAATATTTTTATTTCTCAGAGTTTCATCTTTTAACGCCTTTATAATTCCTTCGGAAATATTAGTTTCGTCATATGGGTTAATGGGTACTACTACATCTGCACAAATCTCTTTTAGACTTGTTTCCCGGGATGAAACAACTGGACATCCTGAAGCCATAGCCTCAAGTACTGAAAGTCCAAACCCCTCAGCAAAGGAAGACTGAACATACAGAGATGCCAGTTTGTATAAACTTCTAAGTTCCATATTTGAAACGTAATTGACCAGTTTTACTTTTTCTCCCAAAGATAAATCTTTTATTTTTTGCTTTATTTCATCAAGTTCAACCGTTTTTTGGGTAAAAGCGGGACCCACAAGAATAAGATCTATGTTCTCCTTTTGAATAATCTGTGAAAAAGCAGTTAAAAGTCCCGGAATATTCTTGTTGTAATTAATATCTCCGACATACAGAATGAATTTTTCTATAATATTGTATTTTTTCGCAGTTTCGTCCATTATTTTTTGAGAGATTGGCAAATAATATACCTCATCTACCCCCCCGTATACAACGGAAATTCTTTCATCGCAAATTGCAAGATATTTTTTAATATCTTCTTTTGAAGAAAAAGAATCCGTACAAATATGACTGGCAGTTCTAATGACTCTTTTTTGTATTTCCCATTTTATTTTTCCTTTAATTCCTGCAGGATAATATTTCTTAAGTCTTAAGGGAATTAAGTCATGGATTGTAACAACCGTTGGAACCGGACTTTTAAAAGGTAGGGTTAAAAAGAAAGGATCAAAATAAGGATAGTGAATAATATCAAACTGATTTTTATTATCATCAACGGTTATCTCTTCGATGCGTATGTTTTTACTTTTAGAAAGAGCCTGCATGAGGTTTTGGCCAAAAATGCCTATACCTCTTTTTTTATGACCTAAAATAGGAGGCTTTACAAATCCGACAGAAATTATTTTGTTTACTTCGTTTGTCATTTCTTATAGTTTATTTTCAATGCTTTAATATAGGAGACTGGAAAGCGAAGAGATGAAAAAAAGGAAAATAAAAATCCCTGATACCCATCCATAAATCCTTTATGGCGAATGTATGTCGATATAAACCATGTAAAAGGCTTTATAAGCATATAAGAAAGAAAACGGGATCCTTCGACTCCCTTCGGTCGCTCAGGATGACGACTTTTTTCTTTATAATTCTCATCAATTATTTCATTTGCAAAAATATCTGTGTATCTTTTAAAATGATCAAAATAGTGCTTAAGATCAGGATAATTATAATGAAGAAGAGGGTTTTTAAGATACTCTGTTTTCCCCGCGACCTCTGCCTGCTCATGAACATTTAGAGCAGGAAGTTTTCCCTTTCCCCTTCGGTAAAGTCTCAATGTGTAATCCGGATACTGTCCTCCTTTTTTTAAGAATTTTCCTAAAAAGTAGTTTTTTCGGGGAATCCAGTAACCGGAAACAGGTTCCACACGGGATCCTTCGACTCCCTTCGGTCGCTCAGGATGACTAACAACTTTAAGGATCTCATCTTTTAAGTTGTTAGTCACTTCCTCATCCGCATCCAGCTGTAAGATCCATTCTCCTTTGCAGTTTTCGATTGCTATCTGCTTATTTTTGTGAAAATTTTCTTCGTTTTCTTTTAAAATTATCCGGGCATTATATTTTTTGGCTATATCAACCGTCTTGTCATTTGATTTCCCATCAACAATCACAATTTCATCTGCCCATCCCGAAATGCTGTTTAGACATCTCGCAATATTCTCTTCTTCATTATAAGTTGCTAGGGCTACAGACAATTTCATAGATTTAAATTTCTTCGATTAACCCCTTATCAAGCATTTCTCTGACTATCTCATCTTTTCTGCTTTTATCAAAAAAATACTCATTTTCAAAATCAAAGTTAAGCTCTTTGCCGACTTTCACATGAATATTTAATCCCTCTTTTTTAAGATCGCTTATCTGAAAATAATTTTTATCCAGATAATTAACTATAATTCCATTGAAATCCTCAGGCTGTACTCCGAAATTCGCCCACCATTTTTTATACACGATAACTTTCGGTTTATTTTTTTCAAAATCTGAAATTAGCTCTGTGCGAATTTTTTCATCCCGTGAGCTTGCCGGCAGATACCAAAAATACCTCGATGCTACTTTTCCGTTAATATAGAGAAGCTCCTGAAGTTCAAACGGTCCGATCCAATAATACTCACTTTCAGAAACTAATTTATTAAGTGTCTGAGCTGTCTGCGCTCTGTCATATATGAGAGGATCACGACCCATGAACTTCCCATATGCTTTGTCTATAAACTGATTTCCCAAGAAGTAAAAATTAAAAACCCAGTAAATTCCCACAGTTAAAAAAACAGATGAAAGAATAAGAGTGTCTGAGAATCTTTTTTGGACAACATTAAGTTCTTCTTTTATTTTATGCAAAAGAAACAAACTTAATGCGGAAGCGCACATAATGTATACGGTTGAATGAAAATCAGTCTCATGGACATCCAGAGGATCGCTTCTTGCGTTTGTGTAGAGAAACATTCCAAGTACTAAAATAAAAAGGGTGAATTTTCTTTTAAGAAGCAAATAGATAAATAAACCTGTTATGCCAATTCCGAGTGAGATATTCAACGGATATGAAAAGTTGAAATTTTTTACTTGGGTCAGGAGGCTGAAAAGCTGATTTATATTTGTCCGGGCAATTGAAACGGCATACCGTATCGGATTTCTGGAATAAGTACCGGCTACCTGGGGAAAATTATAGATGTAATACTTCACATTGTATGTAACGGACGCAAAGTAAAATTCCTTATAGCTTCCGCTGATAACCAGATACAGAAGAAATAGAACGTATGGAAGAGCAAAGATAGCAGCTGGCTTAACAATATGCCGGAATGCAACTTTTTTTTGATCTTTAAAATACAGATAAAGACTTACTCCGATAATTACGGGAACTAAATATATATAAGTCAGGGAAACAAAAAGAGAAAGAAAAGTAAGAACGGAAATAAATACTAAATCTTTTAAATCAAAAGGTATTTTGGAAAAAGCTTTTTCAATTATTAAAAGAAAGACGGGAACGAGCATGTACCCAACTAATGTTTCTGACAAAAGCATCTGTCCCCACCAGTATGTGGAGCCCAACCCAATAATCAAACCATAAACAAGAAAATGATCAAGAGATTTTTCTTTAAGTCTTTCTTTAAGAAAAAAATAACTGAATGCATAAAAAGAAGAAAGTACCAAAGCAAAAACGATTCTAAATTGGACAAAACTTCTCCCCGTAAAAAGAGTTATTAGAGAAGCAAAGTAATAAGCTCCCGGATTGTGATGCGTAAAAAAACCGGTATAGGGAAGCTTACCCTGGTTAATAAGAAATCCTCCGAATATGTTGTCAAACTCATCGGGAAACTGCGTATGGAAAGCATTGACAAGGAATGTAAAAAGAATAACTCCCAGAATCAGGAGCTGGTATCGGTGTAAAAATATTTTCCTGAAAAGTTTCTTTGTTTTTTCTTTCATAACTAATTACGAATTGTCATCCCGGGCTTGACCCGGGATCCAGTGTTTTAGCTTCTGGATCCTGAAACAAGTTCAGGATGACGATTTATTTGGTAAATCATGCTTAATTTCATTATGTTTTATTCTGAAAGAAGAAATAACAGCCCATAATGATATCATACCGGCTAATATTGTGATAATATCTGATATTAATCTTAGAGGAGTCTCGGTGAATTTAAACTCAACAGTATTCTTTCCTTTTGGAAGCGAAAAGCTCATTAGTCCCCTGCTGTTTTTATACTCAATCGGGGACTTTATATTATTCACAAAAAGTTCCCACCCCGGATAATAGATAGTGTTAAGAGTTGCCTCTGTATTTTGGGAGGTTGTGACATCTGCCAAAAAATGATTAGATGAATTTACCTTTATATCCGTTATTACACTTTTGGAACTATATCCAATTTTTTCTAGGATGGGAACTTTTTCAATTTCCCTCTGCACCCACTGGGGAGTATATTCATCATACATGTTGGTAGTTTTCTCAAGTTTAAGATAAAAGGGCACATCCCAGCCCTGGATTTTATTAATTCTTAAATAATTTCTATTGGCGTATAATGCGACCAAAATAATTAACACCCCAACTAAATATTTAAACTTTATTTTAGATACAGCAAATGCTCCTAAAACAGAAGAAGAAAAAACGGTGACTGTCAAAATTCTCCAGGTAAAATCAATAATTATAATATTGCCCAGAAGTTTCCAGACGAAAAGTGATACCGGAAGCATAGCTAAAACGCTAAGTATAAATGTAATCATAAAGTAAAAACCAAGACTGTATGCAGAATATTCCCTCTTATTTTTTTTACTAATTAACCACTTAATTAGTATTAATACTGTAAATACGGCAACTCCCCATTGGGCAATACCTACTTGAAAACTCATTCCGCCCTCCTCAGCTCTCATCATTCCATACCCCCACGGCGAATAGACAAGTTGTTTAAAGGGAATAAATGTACTTCCGGTAAATATGCTTCTCATAACTGAGGAAAATTGAGTATAGTCTCTCTCAAAAAAAGACGGAATAAAATAATAACCGGATAATGCTACTCCTAGAATTAGTACTACAATAAATCCAATAAGAGTATTTTTCTTATTGCGGGTAAAAACCAAATTCCATAATAAATATAAAAAATAGAATAGGCCAAATAATGCAAAAACCATCGCATGGGATAAAATAAGTCCAGCAATTCCGATTGCCCCTACTACAATCCACTTTGCTCCGGTTTTAAACATCCTGTCTAACTTATCAAATTTGGTCAGTTCATACAGAGATAAAAAAATAAGAGGAGGAAAAATAAAAGAGGTTGCATCTCCGATCGCGGCTCTTACAAATATATTTACGAAACGGTAGGGAGCAAAGAGATATAAGAAAGTCCCGACAGCAGAAGGAAATCTTCCGAATACCCGTTTTAAATACCAATACATGGTAAGACCCGATAAGAAATAGCCCAGAATGAAGCTGAATTTTATTGAAGCAAAAATGTCGCGAGTTATCAAATAAAAAGGCTCTGCAATAATCCAGGGCATATGGTAGGAAAAGACAAACAGAGGATAGCTGTATCCGTTTAAGAGGCCCCCCGCAATCCGGGGAGGAAACTGGCCGTCTCTCAAAGCCTCATCAAAATAATACAGCCGTACAATTTGGTTCTGACCGTCATGACTTGTATAAAAAAAGGGTTTATACAGATCGCGAAGAGTAAGAAAAGTAAGAATGCATATCAAAAGACAAATAATAATGTCAATCTTTTTCATAGCGGAAAGTGGAAAATATTTTGCTTCTAATGCCAACTGTATAAAGAATATATAAAAATAGCAATTTCATTATCATAAGACCGTAAATGCTCGAACGGAAAAAATTAATTGAGGATGCCTCGGGAAAGTAGCGTACCGGTACCGGGATTTCTCCAATCCTAAATCCTGCAGCGTGGGCTGAGATTAAAATTTCCTGATCAAAGACAAAATCGTTTGAAAAATTTTTTAAGGGGAGATTTTTTAAAACATTCCGGTCAAATGCTCTAAATCCGGTGTGATACTCAGACAGATTAAGACCCAAAAAAATATTTTCCAAAACCGTTAAGAAGCGGTTACTGATGTATTTATACAAAGGCATTCCTCCCGTAAGAGCCTCTTTCCTGGTTCGTATACGGCTCCCAAGCATAATATCAAACCGTCCCTCCAGAATTGGCTTAATTAAGTGAGAGGTGAGAGTGGCATCATACTGATAATCTGGATGAATCATTACTATGATATCCCCATTTCGGTTAAGTGCCTCCTCATAACATGTCTTTTGATTTCCTCCGTACCCTAAGTTTTTTTTATGAACAAATACGGGAATCCTGAGCTTTCTGGCAACGGCAACGGTTGCATCATGACTCTCATCATCAACTACAATTACTTCACTGACGGTATTTTTAGGGATGTCTCTGTATGTTTTTTCAAGTGTTTTTTCCGCATTATACGCCGGCATTACAACAATAACTTTTTCTTTTGTATTTTTTTTTGAGTTCATAGGGTTAATGTTTTTCTTCTACAAACTCATCTTCAGGTGATTCAAACTTCTTTTCTTCCAGATATTCTCTCTCTATATTTACCGATTCAATATCATGTTTTTTCTTCCCGGAAATTAAATTCCAGGCTGCGTAGAGCCCCATTTCAATCGAGTGATCCATGTTGTTGTACCTAAACGTTCCGTTTCTTCCGATAAGCTGGAGATTAAAAAACCCGGAGAGGTACTTTTTAATTTTATCTACATCCTGCCGGTATCCGATATGGTATACCGGATATTCTTTAGGAACCCGGTGCACATACCCGCCTGTAATCGTCTTGTACGGAATCAAACTAAATTCTTCAACAAATGATTTTTTAACCAGATCTATAACGTCTTTATCATTTTTATTCCACATGGCATCTCCTTCATTGCATGCAATCTCAAAAACAAGAGTAGTGGTACCAACCGGTGACAACTTGTCTGACCAGTTGTCCATTTCCATAAGTCTCATAAAAGGAATTTCTTTAGAGTGGACGTATATCCAGGTATCAGGTGTTATATGTGTCTTTGATACAAAAAGTGCTACCTGAAGTTCATCTCGGTATTTAAGCTTTTTGCTCAAAGCATATATACTTCTATCTGTTTCGGGAGACAGGCGAAATACCAAATCGTTAATAGGAATGCTTGAGATAAAATAATCCCCTTCTATCTTTTTTTCTTTTCCGCTGACTTTAACCGTCACTGAAGTAATTTGATTTTCCCTTCTTTCAATTTCCACAACTTCAGAGTTTAGAAGTATTTCTCCCCCGTATTTTTTTACTGTATCCGCCATCTTCTCTGCAATTCTCCCGATTCCCCTTTCCGGATATGAAAACTCATCAACCAGGGAAACCACTTTTTTGCTTTTGATAATCATTTCCTTAAGGATGGTGGAGAGATTAAGCCCCCGTGTTCTTTGTCCAATCCAGTCGACCGAAATCCGGTCGCAGGGGACCCCCCACAGTTTTTCACTATATCTTTTAAAAAAGGTCTCATAAAGAGTATGCCCGAACTGGTTTACATACCCATCTTCCATAGTTACCAATTTCGGCTTTAACAATCGCGACTTTACCCGCGCGATAAGATAATCCAGAACCGAGCGGACAGCACGCCAAAGACCAATCCCTCCTATTGCGTTTTTAAGCTTTATGGGATAATAAAAGAATTTTTTATCAAAATAAATCCGGGTAAGACGCGGCACGCGTATCACTTCATCCCCCAGAAGATCCAGCATCCATTTGTTCACCATATTGCTCTTGGTGTACCACCTGTGGGGGCCGGAATCAAATGAAAATTTCCCTTTTTTAATCGTTCGGGCAAGACCTCCGACCTCCTCCCATTTTTCAATAATTACAACATCAAATTTTTTTTGTGAAAGTTCATATGCACAAGCCAGTCCTGCAAGTCCAGCTCCCATGACAATCACTTTTTTTCTTTTTTTATTATTTTTCATTCTGACTATTACTCTCAGTTTTGAAATAATCAACTGTTCTTTCAAGCCCATCCTGCAATGTAAATTGAGGAGTCCATTTAATTTGCTTTTTGGCTTTGGAATTATTAAGACAGCTTCTTTTCTGTTCCCCCTGCTTTGCCGGTCCGTGAATAGGAGTAAGTGAGGATTTTAAAATATCCTTAAGAGTTGAAAAAATAGTTAAAACATTACTCTCTTGCCCAGTTCCGATATTAAATGCTCCCTCAGCAGAACTAGCAAGCGCCAAGACATTGGCGTGTACTACATCTTCCACATACACATAGTCGCGTGTCTGCTTTCCATCTCCGTTAATAGTAGGTGACTCCCCTTTTATGAGCTTTTTGGAAAAAATTGCAACGACTCCCGCCTCTCCGTGAGGATTTTGCCGGGGGCCGTATACATTTCCATAGCGAAGAGCAACAAATGAAATTCCATAGGTTCTTTTGTAAAAAAACAGATAATACTCGCTTGCGAGTTTTGCAACCCCGTAGGGTGAAAGAGGCTGTAAAGGAGTATAGTCCTCAGGGGTTGGTAATACCTGTGCATCTCCGTATACAACTCCTCCTGAAGAGGCAAATACAACCTTTTTAAGACCGTTTTTTCTTCCTGCTTCCAATAGATTTAAAAGACCCACCAGGTTTACCTCTGCATCAAACGGGGGATCCTCAACAGACTTTCTGACACTTATCTGAGCTGCGTGGTGATTTATTATTTCAGGTTTTTCACAACTAATAACCCTTTCTACCTCTTCATACTTTCGAATATCGCACTGATAAAAAACTGCTTTAGGGTGAACATACTCTCTTTTACCGCTTGAGAGATTGTCAAGAACAACAACAGAGTGTCCTTTTTCTATGTATCTATCCGCAATATGTGAGGCAATAAATCCGGCCCCTCCGGTTACAAGTATTTTCATTTCTCTATTTTAGCGTGCAACTACCCGGAAGGCAACGGATCCGTCTAAAAAGTGTAAAACTTGCTCATTTGGAATATCCGAAGGTATCTCATCGCCAGTTCCGACAAAAAGGACATTTTTAAGATATGAATCCTTTTGCCAGTCAATATTTCTAAATTCGAATTTTCCAAAACTTCTGTTACTTCTTGGGATTTCCCCTGTCCCCCAGTTTTTCTGATACCAGGAAGGATCAATAAGATTATAATAAAGAAAAAATATGTACGGCTGGTCATACCGGTAAGTAACAATAATTTTATCAAACTCGCTTTCCCTTTTTGCAACCTCAGAAACAACCTGTTTGTATCCATACTGCCAATCAGAAGAGCTTTCAACAGGTGAATGAATCCAGTAGAGATTTAAATAGTAGTAAAAATTAATAAGAAGAAAAAATACAGCGACACGGGTCAATTTTTTATACCGAGTATAAACAAAATTAAATCCGATCGTCGAAAAATAAACAAGAGGCAAGAGCATTAAAAGTGCGCGTACTGCATGAGGAGTACCGGTTGTCAGGGCTGATGCCAAAGGGGAAAGAACAAGCCAAATAACCATTACTTTCATTCCAGCATTACGAACTCTTAATACAACAATTCCTCCAATTGCTACAAATATAAAGTCCCACAGGTACATCATTCCCATGCCGTTTGCGTGATGACGGGCAGGCGGATCTCCGTTTAAAAACAAAAAATCAAAATTAAAATGATCCAAATAACCCCCCAAAATTTCACGCGCATATATAAGTCTGCGGTTATGGGTAAGCATACCTAATCTATCCCCGTTTTCTTTATCAATTTTTATCAGATTGATGCTTTCACTGAGGGACTCGGGAGTGAGACTGCTTACCGAGCTAAAACGGGCTCCTGTACTACCTCTGAGCTCTTTGAGAACCGGAAGAATTAAAAGAATAAAACAGATTATACCTACTACAAACCACTTTTTATTGGGAAGAATATGCCGTCTATAGAGTAATGTTAAAAAAACTATAAGAAGGGGGACAATAAGTCTTGGAGAATGATATGTGTACAGGGAAAGTCCTAACATAATAAAGCTCGCGATATACAGCTTAGGCCGCTTTGAAGCGTATAAAAAAAGACAGATTCCCAGAGAGACAAAAAATAAGGAGATATTAGATTCAAACGCGATCCGGCTAAACTGAATATGCCAAGGGGAAATGGCAAAAAACAAAGTAAAAAGAAGCGGTATTTTAGCTGAGTATAAATTTAAGAGTATACGTACAAGAAAATATCCAACAATAAGTGTAAAAAACCCGAGAAGTGCAGATGCAAAACGAGTTGAGTACTCATTAAGTCCCCATAAAGAAACCGGCGGAATGGTAAGATATGTGTATAAAGGAGGTTTATAGTCCCCGAATGAGCGGATGGAGAGCGGGAGAAAATTACCATACTCATCAGCTCCCGTTTTTAGAATTGAGTAAGCATTATATCCCAAAGAAGCTTCATCCCAATCCAAAGACGGAGGATTATCCCCCAAATGCCAAAAACGCAAAATAAAACCAAGAGTTAATATTAAGAATAAAATAAATATTTTTTTCATATCTACCTTCTATCTGCAAGAACCAATACAGGCTTACCTTCTAAATCATAAATCGTATCAAATACGTTAAACTCGCCGGGGATTGACTCAGGAGTTGTCACAATTAAATCATTTTGCCTGGAATTTTGAAGAGGAGTAAAATCGAAATAATATTTTCCCAATTTGCTTACGGTCCAGAATCCATACCAGTCCCTGTCTGCGACTTTATTTTTTAAAAAGTCCTGATTACTTATACGATTATAAAAAGCAAAGTATATATACGGACGCCCCAGTGCTGTTGTTACAAATATCCGGTTATACTGATTTTCAATTTGAGAAACTTTTTGCACCATTTGTTTATATCCATACTGCCAGGCGAAATTTGATTCCTGCGGATAATGAAAATAATAATTATGAAGGTAATAATATACGCAAAAAACATACCCAAGGGATATAAAAATGGAAATAAAAAAACCTATCTTTATCTGTCTGTATTTAATCAGATGATATAAATACATACATCCCACAGCTCCTATAATCTGGTAGGACGGAAGAATGGACACAATTCGAAGAGCATGAGGCACCTCCTTGGCGGTTGCTGCAGGAATTACCGCAATTATCATCCAGAGGGCGATAATAAGTCCTGTTTTTTTCTTGTGCAAAGCAAGATACCATACTCCCAATATAAGAAGCGGGAGCTCAATGGGATATAACTCCCCCATTTCCAAAATAGAAAGACGCGCATTCGCATCCCCTTTTACAAAGAGAAATCTTCCGTCAAAATTTGCCGTAAAATGCTTAAGAAAACTCACGGCAAAGAGGACTCTCCGGTTATGAAGAACTTTAGCAATCGGCGAATTCCCCTCTCTTTGGCTCCTCTGGTTTGATATTTCAACCGGAGTAAGGTCATTAAAAATACTTACTTCCTGAAATCTCACCCTGCTTTCCCGATCTCTTAGGTAGTGACTACTGGGAAGAATAAGAATTATCCCAATTAAAATAGAAACAAAGACCCATAAATAGTTTTTAAGGACGGTTTTAAAGTTAATAATAAAAAGAAACGCAAGAAGTAACGGTGCAGTAATCCGGTTTGAATTAAACGTATAGAAGGAAAAAATAAAAAATATAACGGATAAGAAAATTGCGATTTTCCTCCGCTTGAATAAAACAAAAAAATAAATTCCCATTAAATTAAAAAGAGCACCTAGATTTGCCTCAAACGCGGCACGGGAAAACTGCAGGGACCAGGGAGAAACGGCAATCAAAAAAGACGCAACAAGTGAAATTCTTTTTTTGAAAAACAACTCCCGGCAGAGAAGGTATGTAAAAAGTACCATAAAAAATCCGGCAAGCGATGAAGGCAGACGAACCGCAAATTCAGTCAATCCGAAAAACAATATGGAAAGTGAAGCGGTATAGATATAAAGAGGAGGCTTAAAGTCGCCAAAGGCTATAAACCGTGCAAGGGGAAAAACTTCCCCATGCTCATCTTTCCCGCTTGTCAAGATGGAATATGCGTTATATCCCAGAGATGCTTCATCCCAGTAAAGGCTAGGTGGATTGATTCCTAATTGAAATAGCCTAAGGAAAAGTGCCAAACCAAGAATCAAACCGAGAAAAATTTTAGAGTTCATCCTAGTTTTGATATTGTACCAGTTAAGACTTACGTTTTCACACGTTTTAGAATTATGGTTTTGTCAATTAAATCCCATCTTTTATCTGTATGATATTTACCCCGAGGTGTCCGGTAGTTGATAAAATCCTCTGTCACCGCGTCTGAGCTTTTCGGAATAATAAGATAGATAGGTGTTGCACCTAATATTGAAAAAGTTTTTCCGGGAATAAGCCACTTAAATAAATAATCGTAGTCATACGTATATAGGGAAGGGGCATATGCAAAATAGACAACGGAACTGTTTTTTGCATCAGCTTTTATTACTTTTACTGCATCTTCTTTTGATGCAAGTCCTGAAACCAACCGGGGATCCCCGGGAAGGGAGTCAACGGTTTTAATAAATGATGAAAAAGACAAAAAAATAACCCAGACTATAAATATATATCTTAATATCTTTATCTTTTCCAAAAAAATTGCAGATATGAGAATAATAACCATTTCAAATCCGATAAAATGATATTCCCAAACGGGATTGCGACTCACGAGATAAATTATCATGGGAATAACCAAAGATATGGACAGAAATTTAAGCATGTGAGCGTGTCCTATGTTTTTATCTGTTTTGTGCACATGAAAAATAAATACTCCGGAAATCAGAATTATAAGAAAAAAAATGGAAAATAAATTATTATGTATCGAAAAAAGATTTTGGGGTACATTAAGAAAGGTTTGAATTATTTGAATTCCGGTAAGACCCTTTTGACTGACAACAGATGCATTATTAATAAGTGATTCTGAACCTGCATGGAAAAATGCTCTCCCTTGCATCCATCCGTGGCGGGACTCAAATACTAAAAAGGGTAAAAAAGAAATTATTACACCTATGACAAAAAGTATTAATTTGAATGCAGTTTTGTGAAGCTTATCTTTCAGAAGGCGATTCCCAGTAAATTCAGTCCTTAAAGTTTCAGTTAATATATATAAGGATACGGCAATTAAAATGCCAAGTCCAAATGAAATATGAAATGTAACGATAATCCCTGTAATCAATCCTCCCAAAAAATAACGCAGTTTTCTCTCAAACGGCATTGAAAATAAAACAACAAATAATATAAGAAATAAAAAGGGTGCAAGATGAGGATTCCAAAGAAAAATCCCATACTGGTTGTAAGAAACAAGAAATAAAGAAATGATTCCGATGCGGGTAAGACTATGTGAAAACGGTTTAAATTTTAAAATAATAAAAGGAAACAGAATAAGATAAGGAATCCACAGAGTAAAAAATACTACAAAACGGGGATCACGGGTTATAAGTAAAGGTACAGAGAGTATCCATATCCAGTAGGGGCCGTAAAAGATTCCCGGTATTCCGCTGGGAGGACCGATAAGTGTTAATTTTCTTATATTATCAACCGCTAAAAGAAGATCCCGAGCCGGATCATTCCAAAAGGGCATTCCTCCTTTGATAACTCCCACAAGAATGGAAAAAATACTCAAAAACCATAAAAGAACTGAAAAAATAATTTGGATCCGATTCTTTTTATTTAAGAATGTTTCAATTGCGGTATACATAAAATAGTACTCTGCCGTCATCCGGAGCATGGATAGCTTCTTCAGATACTGCTTCTTCCGGACGTGCAAAATAAAGACTGTGAACAGGTATGATATTTTTATTCATTCTGGTTTTATCGATATCCAGAGAGCCAAAATAAAATTTTCCCAATTTTATAAGGTGTCTTCCGTCTGCTAAAACGACAGGATTTAGAACTGCCTGTCGGAAAACTCGCGGATCAGCCTGGGTATAGACTGCAAAGGAGAGAGGCATGCCTGAATAATAATCAGACAGAAATATATGAGTATACTTATCCTGCTCTTTAAATGCCGCCTCCAAAGCGATTTTATTTATTCCTCCCCACCAGGTAGCACCTAGTTTCGGATAAAAGTAAAAGTACCTGATTAACCAGCCTAGTAAAGAGAAAACTGCAATACCTGTAATAATTACTGAAAAAATATATTTTATTTTCTTGTTCCTAAGCTCTTGAAACACGGAATATATTCCGTATCCTATGATAATCCAAAGAGGTGGAGCCATGGCAAGACTTCTTAAAGAAAAGGGGCGTCCTACAATTGAAGCGGGAATGGGAGCAGTCAAAAGCCAAATAAAAATAAAATAAAAAGCATTTCTTTTATATCTCCATAACTTATAAAGACCGGCAATCAAGAAAGGCAAATCAAACAAATATAAAAGTCCCCTATCTCCCGTAAAGTATCTCAAAGTTGTGTCTGCATTTACAAAATAAAAATTAAAGGAAAAGTGCTCGAGATACCCTTGAATAATAAAACGAGCAGAAACGGTTGCCTTGTTTACGAGATTTCGGGTGACAAACTCAGACAAGCTTGAAGTTTGTCTCTCTGCTCCTATAGTTTGTACAACTCGTGTGTTTAACCCTTCCAAAAGCTTTGAAAAACGGGAAAGTCCATACCCGAAAAAAGTCTGATACAGAAGAGGAATAGAGATTAGAAAAAGAATGCCGTAACTGATTATGACTTTTTTAACTGCCTCTTTTTTGTTCCTTATAACTTTTAACTTCCATACAAGAAGTAACGGAAGCATAAAAATCAAAAATAATCGGGGAGTAAAATACGTATAAACAGATAAGGAAAAAAATAAAGCGTTTAACAGTTGGTCACGGATTTTATTTCCCAGGAAAAAATAAAGCGCAGAGACTAAAAATAATAGAGAAAGAGTAGCTTCAAAATATCCCCGCGACAGATGAATGTCCCAGGCTGAAATTGCGATTGTAAATGAAATAAGAAGAGATGCTCTTACATCAAAAAATCTGCGGGATAATGCATAGATGGCAATTATGGTTAGAACAGACGCAACTGAAATAGGAATTCGTATCGAGTCCGGATTCATCCCAAATACCCCAAACACTGGAACCAAAAGATATACGGGAATCGGGGCTTTATAGTCATCAAATGCACGAAACTGAAGAGGATAAGGGGTCCCAAACTCATCTGCTCCTGTTTTTAAAATATTCCAGGCATTCCATGCAAAAGACTCCTCATCTCCGTATAGGGAAACCGGAAACTCCCCCACTTTCCAGACTCTTAAAAAAAGGGCACACATAATAAGAAGTACTAGTATTACTATCTTAATATTCATTGGGAGGGGTAAAAGAATGATAATCCAAAATATAATAAGCCGGATTACCGGAAGGGTATTTGATAGTTTTCAGAGGTATTGCATTGCCGTCAAAATTTTCAGGCAGTCCGATATAAAGAGTTTGAGTATTTATCCAGGGTTTCGGAGGAATCGTTTCAAAGGTATATTTACCAAAACTTTTAACCCATTGAAATCCGTACTTATCAACTGTATCCCATGTATAATCATTTTGAAACTGCCTGGGATCAATTTTATTAAAAAAGAGAAGATAAATATATTCTCCGACCTGCCTTGAAAACCATATATGCTTGAAATTTCCAGCATACTGATTTACTTCCTTCAAAAGCTCTTCCCGTCCGTAATTCCAATCTTTTGCGTATCTGACAGGTGTTACAAAAAAATAAAGATTTAAAAAACGGGTAAAGTCAAACATGACGATAAAAACGAATATCAAAATAAGAGAAATAAAATAAGATTTCTTTTTAAAAAACCCGGATAAATAAACCGCACCCATTGCGGATAATAAACTGAAAGGAAAAATAAGAATAAAGGTCCGACTGGCAGAGGGTACGTACGCAGTTAACGCACCGGAGAGAGAACCGATAAGTAGAATCCATAGGATAATATTCCGGTTATTTTTATAGCGGGTAAAAAGAAGTACAAATCCGAAAATTAAAACCGGTAAAAAACTCACCATGAGAATTCCTGTCCCTACCGTTGAGTATATTTTTACCGGATCCCCGAAAAAGAAAAGGAAAGAGGGTGAGTAATGGGAAAGGTAATTACTTAGAAAAGATAAAGCATAGTTAATCGGCCTATTAATAAAAAGTTTTCCGACTAAGGCGACATCTTTATTTTGGAAATAGGATATGTCCTGCCGCCAGGCAATAATATCTGCAAATGTTCCCTGGTTATTAAATACAAGAACAGAGAAAGGACGGTGAAGTCCTGAACTTCGAATTAGATTAAGAATTAAAATACAAGAAAGTAAAATAATGGGAGCCAAAAAAATTGCGATATGTCCTATTTTGGAAAGATATTTTTTTTTGTAAAAAAGAAAGAGTCCTCCTAAAAGTAAAGGAGTTATTATTTTTGCATCATGGTATGCATATATACTTAGGCCGAATAATATTCCGGATATAAGAAAGTACCATTTATTTTTCTCGGCTTTTAAAAAAAATATTAACCCGTATAATATTAAAAAGACGGATAAATTATTTTCATGAACCATGCGGTTAAACTGCAATGACAACGGCGTAATTGAAGAAATTAACATTGCAGTAAGAGAAAGCCTTTTATTCCGTGAAAGAAGATAGGTAAGGAGAAAAATTCCGACAATTATCCCAATACCCAAGATAACTGCACCTGACCGAACTGAAAGAATAGTTAAGTCAAATAACCCGACAAATGGAATAAGATAATAAAAAAACAAAGGAGATTTATAATCCCCGAATGAATGAAAGACAAAGGGGACAAGAACTCCGAATTCATCTTTTCCTGTTTTAAGAAGGGAGTAAGCATTGTATCCAAAAGCCGCTTCATCTGTATAGAATCCGGTAGGTATATTTCTAAGATCATAAAACCTAAGAAATACGGATAAGATAAAAATGAGAATAAAAAATATTTTTGTAAAAGATATACACATAGTATTAAGTAGAATTACAATGAGTAAATATCAATTGCATTTTTTCCGTTTGGATACTTTATTTCTTTAACCGGGTTTCCCTTTAAATCATCTTCATCGCTTGGTACAACAACTAATATATTACTTTCACGGCTTTCTCTGATTTCTTTAAAACTTCTCCCCCGATAAAAAAATAAATTTTCAAACGAATCTACCGGTTCAAAACCAAACGCGTCGGGAATATAAGGTCTTATCAATTTTTTCTGAATAAAGTCAGGATCTATTTGATTATAGAATGCGTAATAAATATAGGGCATCCCTTTGTTGCTTGAAATATAGACAGTATTATACCTGTCTTTTTGACTGTGTATATACTGCATTGCTTCTTCCCATCCGTACCCCCATATATTCCCGTAATTTTTGGGAACCTCAATAAAGTAAGAATTCAAGAAGTAATTGAAACTGTAAAGGCACGTTATAAAAATAATGCTAATGATTAATTTAATCTGCATTTTACTTTTATATTTAATGAGAAAAATAAATCCCAAAGCAGAAAGAAATGAAAAAGGTACAACCGCGTTAAACGTCCGGTTCGTAGCAGGAGTTATAAACGTCAAAGATGCAGGCAAAATGCTTATTATTAGCCAGATCCATAGAATAGTTTGATTCTTTATCTTTCTCTTCACTATAAAGTAAATCCCCAAAGGAATAAGAATAATATCTGAAAAATTCAGTATTCCGGTATGAGGAACTTGAAATGGAAATGCTCCGTCTCCCTTTAAAAATAAATAATCCAAGTCAAAGTGAGAAAGATATCTCCTTATAATATCCCTTCCGTAAAGAAATACTTTATTATGGAAAATTCGGGTAAGAATAGAGTAGGTATTTTCAAAATCCTGAGTTTGAAGCTCCCATTGTTTTAGTTCTACTCCCCTGTCATAAAAAATACTAACAGTACGAGCACGTCCGAAGAGAACGTCTCTCTCTTTTAATCCTGAGATAAAGATAGGCAGGAGAAGTATAATTCCTATTACCACACCTAACAAAATATGTTTTCTTTTTGAAAAGATCTCAGATCTTTTCCATAGGAAAAGTGAAAGTAATGTAAGAGGAACAATCAGACGAAGTCCGTAATAGGAGTATATGGAGAGTGAAAATCCTAAAACAGATAAAAGTAAAAATCTGAATTTATAATTTTTAATATATTTTAAAAATCCGTATATTCCTATTTCAAAAAAGAAAAGAGAGACCATGACAAGCATTGCAGTTCTGCTTTGAAATAAATGCCAGGGAGAAATGGAAAGTAAAAATACTGATAAAAATGATAATCTGTTATTTTCAAATATCAATTTTGCGATCTTAAAAGAAAGGAGGAGACTTACTATTCCAAGTATGGCAGAGGAAAGTCTTACTGACCAATCATTCGGACCCAGAATAAACATAAAAGGAATCATTAAATATGTCGGAAGTGGTGGCTTCCAGTCTCCGAAAGAACGGAATGAAACAGGCAAAAAATTTCCGTGTTCATCTGCTCCTGTTTTAATAACTGAATAGGCATTGTATCCTTGGTCAACCTCATCCGTATACAAAGAAGGAGGGATGGTATCTAGTTGGTATAAGCGAAGAAGGGATGAAAAAAGAAAAATAAGAAATAACAAAATGACTGTTTTTTCCTTCATAATGGTTTTTCCAAATTCTGAAAATAACTCCTCGTATTTTGAGGATAATGAATAAAGTATGCATGTAGAAAAAGAGTGTATTCAAAAATAAATAATAGAATAAACAAGGAAATTATTTTTTTGTTAAAAGTCCGAAGACCATAAAGTCCCCGTGTAACTGATAAAACGAAAACAGGAATTACGATATAAAACTCAAAGACTTCAGGAAAATAAGGGTTTAAGACAGAAAGTAAAGTTCCGATAATAAGTAACATCACCATTATAGATATGTCTTTTTTAAAAACATCTACAACCCCGATAAATAGAAACGGAAGAAAACTCAGAAATAAAACACCGGTGTCTTTATTTCCTCCGTGCCAGAAACTGTCGTTTGAAAAAAACAAAAATCCGAAAGATGCAAGATGAAACGTGTTGGACAAAACTTGGTAAAGTGCATAGGAATTTAAGTTAAAAGAAAAAATAAAATCAGGTTTTTTTAGAAGAAATAAAATTACTAACATCCCTGCCATAAAAAGTATTGGTCTGAATATATTTAAAAAAAGCCGAAAATAAACAATTTTCTTAAGAACAAGTAATAAAAGAACAAGAATCAGAATCCAGAAAAGCAGGATATTTAAATAAACGCCGTTTCTTCCTGTTTCAACAATCCAGGGAAGAACAGAAAAAACAAAAAATGATAAAAGAGAAATCTTATTTTTCTTAAAAAGAAGTTTTGCTATTGCAAAAATCAGGAATGATGAAATAACATTAATTATGGCACTTTCAATGAGTATGCTTACCGGAAACGAATTTGAAAAGAATGGTATTTGGCCAAGTCTAAAAAAACGAAGAAAGAAATTTAAAAGTGTAATAAGTCCTATTAAAAATAAAGTCATGGTAAATACTTAGTATGATTTTCCCGTACCCACCGCCACAATTTTTAATGCCTCTCTACCATCCATATAGTATGTTGTTTTAACTGCATCAGTCCCCTGCGGAAAGTTATTGGGAGTACCAACCAAAAGAACTTTTCCCGGATAGTACTGCATCTCCCTGTAGTTAAAATTTCGGAATTCGTATTTATCATATGCATTTCCTTCATACAAAAACCCGTTTGACCGGGTTCCCCCTTGTGCTAAATAAGTAACCGGGTCATAGCTGCTGTAAAAAAGCCAGAAATTAAGAGGCATATCAACGGAGAGAGAAATTATTACTTTATCATACTGACTTTTGACATTCTCTGTGTATAAAACTGCTTCTTTTCTTCCGTATATCCATTTATCTGATACCCAGTTATTCGTATAGAAATAATAATGGTATAAATATTTTCCTATGGAAAAATAAAAAACGGGAAGAAAAAATAAAACAGCGGCAAATGAAAGAAACGTAGATTCTTTTTTAAGAAAGTCATATAAAAAAACAGCTCCCAGAGCTGAGAAGATATGAAATGTGGGTAGGATCACTTCTGTTCGCACTGAATGGGGAACCTGAGTGGTTACAGATGCGGAAATGGGTGCAAGAAGTAACCAAGCCGGAAGAATAAGAGATTGACGATTCCGGTATTTAACACTATATATAATTGCGCCTGGAATAATTAAAAACAGATCAAAGAAATAAAGCATTCCAAAATCAGGAGCATGATGAAGTAGTGCATCTCCTTTTACAAAAAGAAATTCCGGGTCAAAATGAACTAAATAATTATGAGTAACGGTAAGGAAATTTTCATAATTAAAAACGGATAATCTGCGGTTAAAAAATATTTTTGCTCCTGCTCCTGCTCCTACTTTCATATCATTCAAAATCCTCTCTGAACTTTTCGTTTCATTTTCATAAACATTTAATGCATTGGTTACCCGAAACCGTATCTGTGCATCTGGAGACCGGACAATCGGAACAAAGAAGAGAAAGAAAATTCCGTACACCGCTAAAAAAGAAACGGTAAACTTTTTAAAATCGATTCTTCTTCTAAAAAGAAAGAATAAGAATACCAGAATCATGGGAGCGAGTACCCGTGCACTGTGATATGAAAAAAGGGATATACCGAAGAAAAATGCGGAGAAAATAAAAGTTTTTGTGCTTTTTAGACGGATGGCCCTTAAAAAAAGCCAAACGCCAGAGATAATGACGCTTACCGCCAAATTTGTCTCAAATGCAGCCCTGCTAAACTGAAGGCTCCAGGGGGAAATTGCCAAAAAAAGAGAAGACAAAAGAGCAACTTTATTTCTCTTAGACTTTTTTTCCCGTATAAAAATTTCAGTAACTAAAAAATAGGTGAGTAGTACTCCAAGAGCGCCATAGATTGCCGCAGGAAGACGGGCGGTAAACTCATTCATTCCAAAAAGAGCAACTCCGGGAACGGCTGAGTATATATAGAGAGGTGGTTTGTAATCATCCAGAGACCTAAACGTCAGAGGCATAAAATTCCCAAACTGGTCTTTTCCTGTTTTTAGAATCGAATAGGCATCATACCCTAAAGCCACCTCATCCCACTCCAATCCTATGGGAGTTTTCCCCAACTGGAAAAACCGCAGGATTGTTCCCAACAAAAAAATTCCCACCAGAAGGAATTTTATTTTATTCATACTCCCTATTGTATCATTTTTTAATTCAAAACAAGTCTATATCCACTATTTTCTCTTTGGATTTCGCACCTGATATTATCTGTATCCCGGATGCAGGTTTATGAAAGTATTTGGAAAGGGACTTAATAATTGCGAGGTTTGCTTTTCCTTCAATCGGAGGCGCAGTCACGGCAACGGTAAAATGTGTATTATCAATTTTTTTAATATATTCTTTTTTACTCTTTGATTTTGCTCTAACAAAAATTTTCATGGATACCTGGGTAGATATTATTCCTCTTTAAAATATTGAGAAAAATAATTTTCAACGATTGCATGCACTGGAAATGGAAAACCTTGATCTAGTATATGTGTATATTGACGGTATTTGGTATACTGATTTCGGGTATGTAACCATATGAATATATGGTAATAGTTTTTCATACATTACCTCATGTTGTTCAGGTGTGATCATATAGGTAATTTATGATTATACCCCTTCCCAACAAATAGTCCATGAAAAATTTTGGGAAATAATGTTTGTATTATTGTAATATTTCTTATTAATTCTTGGAAAAAAACAATTCTTTAAAATGGTCACTCATTTCCGGTAACCATCTTGTTTCCTGAATAGCCATGAGGTATGTTATACTAGAAACTGCTTTTAAAAAAAAAGCAGCCACCTCCCGGCTGCAATGGACACCTAATCTCTATATTATCGTAGATCGCTAAAGCCAATTAAAAAAAATCAGCTTGAATTATTCAAAGACCAACTCGGAAAATCCCTTTTTTATCAATTCCCTATTCAAAAGAAAAGAGAACTGTCCCCTATTAGTCCCCTATTATTGTTCATAGACAAAATTTTGAGCATCTAGATAGTGTTCGAATACAAAATTATAAACCTCAATACCTTTAAATTTACAATCCTCCTCTGTGTAGGTTGGTTCAGGAAGTGAGTCATAAAGAATATCAGAAATTGTTGTTTTTACTCCTGCGCGGGCAATTTCTTTTTCTCTCCAATCAATCACTAATTTCTCTTTCTTTAACTTTCCCAGAAGCTCCTTTGCTATTTTCTTTACTTTTTCTCTCTCTTCCGGATTTAAATCTTGTTTCTGCAAAAGATCAAAAATAGCTAACTCTTCTTCTGTAAGATTCTCTCTTACTGCACGTTTTTCCTCTTCTGATAACTCTTTTGCAAGTTCAACCAGATCATCAAAAAGCTTATCTATATCATGGGCTCCAGAATTGTACATAGTAAGTATTGCTAGAAGTCTTTCCATAAATCTTGCCCGTATTTTATTTTTATGCATCATTTCAAGAATCTTTTTTTCTAAATCACTTTTAAGGGCCTCAATTTGTAAGTTCTTATTCTCCAACTTATAGAAAAAATCGTGGAGCGCATCTACGTTAAGAGTACTTAAATCTTTTAACCGTTTATAATGCGGGACAACATATTCACCAGCTCTAATTGATTTATCCAGTAATAACTCTAAGTCTCTTTTTATAGGAGATGTATCTATACTTTTTGCACCAACATCTCTTATGCGTGAACTAATTATTCGAATAGCTGTAATTTCTTTATAATAGTCTTCCGCTGATGGATCTGGCAGTACTGCTTTATATGCAGAGTACACATCTGATGATAAATTCAAAAATTCTTTTTTCTTATCTTGATTCTCAAGTATTTTATTTGCCCATTTTTCGATAAGTAATAACTTTTGCTCATTTGGTGCCTGTAATAAAACGTCTAGTTCAATTTCCATCCCCTTTAACAATTCTTTCGTCTGTTTTAATAAATTCAATAAGTCGGTGAGAAGCTCATCTTTACTTTTTATAATTTCACTATCTCCAGTTTTTGTTGCTGCATATAAAGCAAGTGCCTTCTCTACATTTTTAAAGACTCCAATGTAGTCAACAATTAATCCATTCTTTTTTCCTTCAGCTACACGATTTGCGCGGGCAATAGCCTGCATTAGGGTATGATTTTTCAAAGGCTTGTCCAGATAAAGCGTTGAAAGAGTGGGAACATCAAATCCGGTGAGCCACATGGCGCATACAAAGACAATTTTCAGATTACTGTCATCTTTTTTAAATTCTTCCTCAAGATTTTCTTTCTGTATTCGAGCGCGTAAAGGCCTCATTTCAATTTCAAATAGTTCCAAATCTGCAATTTCATTTTGGGATTGGCTCACAACAACAGCCATATCTACTTTCTCAAGTTTTTCAATCTCCTCCTGAATTTTTCCTTGTTCAAATTCATCTTTGGCACGAGATAAATCAAGCCGAAGTTTAGAAAGATGTCTTTCCCATTCTGCTTTCACTTTTACATACATCCGAACGGCAGTTTTTTTATCAATTGAAACAACCATTGCTTTGCCGTTATATCCTCTTCCTACAAAATGTTGCACAATATCCCGAGCAATTGCATTTAACCTATCTTCACGGGTGATAAGCTGATAAAAAGTGGAAAATTCCTGTTCTACTTTTTCTTCTTCTTCATCGTTGATCTCATAATAGTCCATTATTTCACCCAGTTCCTTTTCAAGATCAGGATTAACATTTTCAAGTTTTGCAACGCGATTCTCATAAAACAGAGGCACGGTTGAGCCGTCTTTTACGGATTGGCCAAAGTTATATACAGAGACGTAATCTCCAAATGTACTCCGTGTCTTTTCCTCCCCATGCAGCATAAGAGGTGTACCGGTAAAACCAATAAAAGAAGCATGAGGAAGTGACTTCCTCATATTCTGAGCATAAGTATCATACTGACTTCTATGAGCTTCATCTGTCATCACTATAATATCAGATCTGTCTGAAATTACTCCAAAAATATCTTCAAATTTATGGATGGTCGTAAAAATTTGCCGGTGATCTTGTTTTAGTAAATTTTTTAAATCTATAATGGATTCTGCTTTTACATGCTCTTCATATACTGCTCCAACATGGGCAAAATTATTGTATGCCTGTTTATCAAGTTCTTTTCGGTCGGTAACAATAACAAATGTAAAATTTCCTTTTAATTTTCTAAATACTTTTTGAGAAAAATATATCATCGCAAAAGATTTTCCTGAGCCTTGTGTATGCCAAAAGACTCCCAACTTTCCATTTAGCTCCTGCCTCTTAATCACTCTTTCAAATGCTCGATTGACGCCATAATACTGAAAATATCTGGGAATTATCTTTTTTGTTTCTCCAAGGGACTCATCAAATAGAATAAAGTTTTCAAAAATATCCAAAAGTCTTTTCCTTTCACCTACTCCTTTGATAAGAGTTGCTATATCTTTTTTTGTTTCATCCTCTTCGCTTTCTAACTTTTTCCATTCATTAAAATACTCAAAAGGAGAAGTGAGAGATCCCAATTTATTCTCTATTCCATTTGAAATAATAATCCCCATGTTGTACCAGAAAAGCTTTGGAATCGTGTCTTTGTAGTCACGGATGTTATCTTTATAAGCATCAACCAAACTTTTGTGAGAGGCTTTCAACTCGAGAAGAACAAGAGGAATTCCGTTCACAAAAAGAACAACATCTGTCCTTCTGGTATACATTTCTCCGACTATCCAGAATTGAGAAACACAAAGAAAGTTGTTATTGGAAGGTGTTTCAAAATCAAAAAACTTAACCGTTTCCGGTTCTGAAGTTCCATCTTTTTTCTGTACATTAACGTTAAATCCATCTTTTAATAATTTATAGACCTCTTGATTTGCCTTTACCAAAGTCATGTTTGACCTATCCCGTGTGATTTCATCAACTCCCTCCCGCAGAACATCTTCAGAAAGAGTCGGATTAATCTTCTGAAGTGCAGGAAGTAAATATTTTTTGAGAACTACTTCCCCTCTATGCTCCCGTCCCAACTTCGCGTCCTCCTCATCCGTAAAAGCATTTATATGACAGGTTTCACTTGCCTCGCCGAAAGGCGGGTCCCCCCATGTCTCTTTAATGAGTTTAATAACCGTCTGTTCGACTAAATTGTCTTCGCTAAATTGGTTCATATTATTTTTCAGCCTTTATAGGTACATTTAATCCAAAAGCCTGAATAATTTTGTCATTTAATTCATCAATGCCTGTTAGTTCTGGATCATCCTTTACATCAAAACTTGTAGATAGTCGTTTTAAAAGAAAATATGCTTCAGTATTTAGGCCATGATAAGTGTTATTAAAGATACAATGCGAAAGCATATTTACTAATCGAAAGTTGCCGTGAACTACCTTCTTATTAAATTTTTTGATATTTAGTTCAGTTATTAAAGGCATAACATTGGCAAATGTTTCCATATATTCTTCTGTAGGGTGATCAGATTTATCCTCCCAATATGATCCGAATTTTTGATCATTATTTTCTGAAAAAGTCAGCTTATTGCTTTTGGCTAAATCATCAATTTTTTGTTTCAACTCTTGTTCGTTGACGGATGATTTTAATCTGATTCGGATAGTAGAAAATTCATAGAGATAAAACCATTTTTTGAGCAAATCTTGACTTTTTAAGTCTTCAATTACTTTTATAACCAAGGATATTGTTGTTGCTTTTGAGTCTTTGATCTCAACATCGAATTGATACCAATTTGGTAACATAATCTTTTCAATCTGGTTATCCATATCAATTTTTCAACTCCCTTTTTCCACTGACCAGCTGAGGAATAAGCAAATCACGAGTTCTTTTAAGCACGGAGTTTTGAACATGCAATATATTCATTTCTTCTCTCCAAGAAGAAGCTATTACTGAAAAATTCTCTAGTGTGCTATCATCAGGTAAGAGTATTTTCAATATATAGATACTTTTAACATTCAAGCTTCCCATAATAGCCCCCGCATCAATTTTCATTTTGACTTCTCTCTCAATGTGAGGAGATTTTAGATATTGAATTAAGAATGAATCAGGAATTCTTTTAGGTCTTATTGCAGTCATATTTCTACCGGCTGCTAACCTGATTTCACCAGAAATTTGTGCTGTTGCTGCAATTCGTCCAACATTTGTTATTACGCAGTCTCCCTTCCGTAATTCAATATTTTTTATCCATTTCTGATAATCATCCTCACTTATTATGTACTTATCTAATATATCTATAAGACCGTTTTCTAAAATATTATTTAACTGTAATAATATATGAGTTCCGCTTCTAATTCGTTCTGGTTTCTTTGAATGCAAACAGTCCACTATTTCTGCAACATCCTTCATTAAAACTACCTTCCATCCTTCAGGAATCATTCCATATTCTGTTCCGCTTTCAAGCATTTTCACTTTTTCATGTCCCCGTCCTTCGCTAAGGCTACGGCGGGCAAGCGGGAATTTGAATTTTACAAACCATTCTGTATAAAGCCTCTGCGCCATTTCCTCTAAAATCCTTATTCGCTTCTCGTTGTTTTCGATTAGGTCATCATAACAGGAGAGAACAGCAACCATTTGAGATTGTATAAATTCATTTGGAGTGGTTATCTGAAGGTTGTTTAAGATTTTTAGTGTTAAAAACTTTGTAGTAGCTCCTGTTGATTGATTTCGAAGGTCTTCAAGCTTTTTACGCAAAACGTAATAAAAAAACCGTATATTGTTATTATTTTTAGATTCTATAACATAGGTCCTTTGATAAGCATCAAACTTACCCTTAAAATAAAAAAGGGGGTAAATTGCATCAGCATTATTTCCCCCCAAAAGCACACATTCAGTATCAAAACTCCATGTATTCGTTTTGTATACTTCTTGAGAGCATGTAAAGAATGGATACATTCCATTCTTAATTGCAGCATTTGAATTAAGTTTGCCGGTTCTGAAACTGAGACAATCTCCCAATTTTTGTTTTGTCCAGGTTGTCATAAAATATTTTTCGTTAAAAACATAATAGGAAAAACCATAAAGGGATCGAGAGTCTGCCTCCCCGTAAGTCAAGTTCCTGATCTCTCGTAATGAGAAGACTTTGCGTCGTGCTCCAGGATGTTTCTAGTTTTAGTAATGTTTTCAAGGGCGGCATGTCGGATCTCCATTTGACTTCGATTGGCGTGATATTATTTGGTCCTTTAAATATAAAGTCCACTTCTCCGCTCCTGTCTTTATAAAAGGATACCTGCTCTTCTTTCTTAGGCCCACGTAGCCAACGCTCGATTGCCGTGCAGACAAGATTTTCCGCAATAAAGGACATCTCTTCGGAATCAAAAAAAACATCTTCAGTACGGTTATAAAATGCGTTTCGCAGTGCTACGTCAGTAAGGTAGAACTTCACATTCCCCGATCTTCTTTTCTGCAGGAGACGCTTCGTCTTCGTCCGCTCGACGCGAAAAATAAGAAACGTACGGATAAGATAGCTGAGATATCTATCGAGTGTTTCCCAATGAATATTTAAGTTATGTTTCATCTCACCCAGTTTCACTTCTTTGCCGTTGTTTTCGATGATGTAGGTGAACAAAAACTCGAGGTCTCGCGGTTTACGGATATTTGCTACCTGTACCAGATCTTCAAAAATCACTTTCCCGACATGCTGTTCCCACAAGATCCGCTGCCGGGATATAAAATCAAGCTGCTGCCAAGCTCTCGGGAACCCGCCACAGACTATAAATTTTTGAAGATTGGACTGGATAGGTTGCTTACTCCACACAAATGCTTTTTTGTAGAGATCTTGTAATGATTCATATATTGTGTGTATATCAAATGTGGTGTTATATTTCGTAAAAACTTCTCGGGCTTCCTGTATCACACCTTGTATCTGCTTATCCTTATTCTCATGAAACTCGAGATATTCACGGAATGAAAATGGCCAAAGAACATATTCGGATATCCTTCCGAGTAAACTCTCTTTATTTTTCGACTGCAACTGGATCGATGATGATCCGCTGACCATATACCGAATGGGAAATGATCGATCATAGTAAGTTTTCAGTGTTTTTTCCCAGTTGGGAAGCTGGTGGATCTCATCCAGAAAAAAATACAATGTGCCCTTATATACATCCAGGTCCTCCTGAATCAATCCCTGCAGGAAAATCTCAACTATGATGTCGAATATTTTTTTCTTATCGTATTTAACCCGAACGAATGGATCATCGAATGAAATATAGAGAATTGTCTTAGGATCAACTCCAGAGTCAAGTAAATTTTTGATCACTTGGCGCATCAAAGTAGATTTTCCTACCTGACGCATCCCTATGATGCTTACGATCTGGTTGCCGTCTTTATACTGATTACAGATGTTAGTATAGAGCTCACGCTTATAAGAAGGATCTTTATACCTATCAATTCCTTCTCTACCTTGTTGCCACCAGGGATTCCAGGTGCGAAGTTGGGCGAGTAGTTGGACATCAATTTCCGTCATGTAATAAGGCTAAAATAATGATCATGCACATATATTACACTATAACAGAATAAAAAGTCAATAAACAATTCACCTTATCCGACTACTTTTTCATATAATTTTCTCCCAATCTTCCTCTATTTTCTTTTCAAGCTCGTGAGCTTCTTTGGTTAGAGTTCTGAATTCTTCAGTTAATTCTTTCATTCTTGCTTCAAACTCCACATCATCCATTTCTTTTTCAACTATTTCTATATATCTTCCAGGATTTAGCGAATAATCATTGGCCTTAATTTCATCAAGAGTTGCAACTTTGCACCTGCCTTTTATATCTTTATATTTTTCGTTTCCTTCTTCACTTCGATATCGCCGAACAATTCCAGCGATTTCTTGGATTTGTTCATCCGTCCATCTATTGTGTGCGCGATCAACAGGAGTAAAAATATCTTGGGAGTTAATAAACAAAATTTTATTTTGTCTATCCGTGCTTTTTTTACCTTTATCTAAAAACCATAACGTTGATGAAAGAGTAACGTTAAGAAACATATTGGGAGGAGTTGAGATAATAACATCCACAATTCCCTCTTCAATTAGTTTTTCCCTAATTCCCTTTTCCGCATTACCTGCATCCGTTGCAGAATTAGCCATAACAAATCCGGCACGCCCTTTTGATGACAATGCGCTGGTAAAGATCTGAATCCAGAGATAATTAGCATTACTTATCTCTTTTTTACCTGTAAGAGGAAGACCGAAATAATACCTGGGATCCCCATGAAGTCGAGCGGGATCTATGACCAATTGTCCTCTTTTATCTTTCCCTTTTACATTAAAAGGAGGGTTTGCAAGCACAAAATCAAATTTTCCGACACTTTCATATACATCTTCGTAAAATGAGTTTGCTTGGATAATTTTTCCTGAAAGTCCATGAATTGAGAGATTCATTTTGGCAATTTTGACGGTAGAGTCTGTTTTCTCTTGTCCATAGATTGCCACTTCGTCCATCACATGAGATTTATTTTTTATATGTTCAGCCACAAAATGAGCAGAATGTACAAACATGCCCCCGCTTCCGCAAGCAGGATCATAAATCCTTCCATGATAGGGTTCAATAATTTCAACTAAAAGCTTTACTATTGATTGTGCTGTAAAGAATTCTCCTCCATTTCTTCCTTCAGAAAGAGCGAAATTCCCCAGAAAGTATTCATATATTTCACCAAAAGAGTCCCCTTCAATATCATCAGGAATTTGATTAAAGCTTTTTAGTAGCGATATAAGTATTCGGTTATTTTCATCAGCTTTCCTAGAAATATTGGTATAATCTTGGGGTAATACTCCAGCAAGCTCACGATTTTCTTCCTCAATTGTTTTCATGGCACCGTTTATTGTTTTTCCTAGATTTTCATTTTCCGGGAGACTAATAAGATATGAGTATGATGCTTCTTTCGGAATATAAATAACTCCCATTGCTTTATAGTCATCTGAAATAAGAGGTCTTTGTCTTGAAGATTTTATGGATAATCTATCTTTTTCTAGCTCTTTTGTAGCTCTTTGAAAACATACATCAGCAAATTTGAGAAAAATAAGACCTAAAATTGGCTCTGAGATTTCGTTCAGCTTTAGACTGCTATTTGCACGCATGTGCTCAGCTGCTGCCCACAATTGTTCCTGAAGTTGACTACTGTGTGTATTCATATATTTATTATAAGTCAGCAAAATACTAATTTGTTTGTTTTATCTTCTTAATTGGTTGAAGGCTCCTAACTTGTATACGTGGATTATACTGCTTATTCACAAGAAATTCCGATACGTATTCAATTTTTCTTTATGGAGAAAGGTTTAGAGGTTTAGAGGAGGAAAGCAAAAGAAGAGAGAAAGAAAAAGGAAAGACAGATTCTGGATACGTTCGACAAGCTCAGTACAAGCAAATTCAGGATGACATGGAAACAACACAGATTCTGGACAAGCTAGAATGACAAAAAGAAGATCCTGAAACCCTTCGATAAGACTCAGGGTAGACGATTTCAGGATGACAGAAGAGTTTTCTTGACAGGCCTATTTCCATGAAGTAATTTTGCATTTTTTAAAATTGCATAGTCATTTTTTATCCTCCCCTTTCTTTTTCTTTGCAATTTCAAGCGCGTGTAAAGCAGCCAAATCAAAATTATTATCTAATTTTTTTACTTCATTTCTCTTGTATTCATCAAAATTCCTTTCGGCTATTTCTGTAGCCAACTCGTGAGAGATTCTTCCTGCATCTTTCAAAATATCTTTATTATTAATCTGTAAAAATGCATGGAGTTTACCAATCCAGTCTTTCATATACATTGGCACTCTTTGTATGGCCTGTCCTTGCGCAAATACGAGATATTGCTCGACAAGATTATTTAAAACAAGAAGCTCTTGTTCACTCAAATAATTTTTGGCGATCACTACTTCTTCTTTTGTTGGTTTATTACCCCTGAAGTTTGTCAGTCCCACATTTGGTTTTTTACTATCCACTCTACTGGCTACTATCTCCGCCGCAGTACTTCCGGTAATTGCATAATGCATTTTGTTTTGGACCGTTTTGAAAAAGAGAATACTCTGTTTGTCTGTCGGGTCATAATCGACACTGGTAGCATAGATGTCTGTAATTTTTCTATAAAATCTTTTTTCTGAAGTGCGGATATCAGCAATACGACGAGTGAGTTCTTCAAAATAATCAAACGGCAGATCGGGGTTTTTCAGTCTCTCATCATCCATCACAAAACCTTTGACGATATATTCGCGCAGACGCTTGGTTGCCCAAATACGAAATTGAGTACCACGGAGTGACTTGACTCGGTAACCAACGGAGATAATAACATCGAGATTGTAATATTTTACCTGATATTCTTTTTCATCAGCGCCAGTACGTCGGAATTCCCGACATACTGATCCCTCGACTAGTTCTTTTTCCTTAAATACTTTAGCAATATGTTCTGCAATAGTTGAACGGCCTTTGTCAAACAATCGAGCCATTTCATCCTGACTCAACCAGACCGTGTCCCCATCAAAACGCACGTCGATTTTAGTCTCGCCAGTTTCTGCTTTATAGATAATTATTTGAGATTGAGGCTGTGAGTTTTTCATATTTTTAGCTAAGATATTAATATTTAATTATGGCGAATTTGCCATGATTAAATACTTTTCCAACCCTCAACTATTTTCTTTTCTAGTTTGCGCGCCTCTTCAGCTAAACTTGTAAATTCACTCATCAACTCTTTCATCCATAAATAAAAAAACCTTATACGTGGATTATAGTACTTATCCACAAGAAATTCAGATACTATTATGTCGTTGTTTACCCTACTAAAAACCAAATCTGAGTTGTGACTCTTTGCGTTTTGGACTGATTATGGAAAGAATCATGAATTTTCCGAACTCAGATTCGGTACCGACAACAAAATAAGATTCTCTTTTTTGAAAAAAGTAGGTCAACCATTTTTCCTTAAGTTTTTCCAATGTCAATTTCCCATCCTTATAAATTCTTTTCCATCTCCGGTAGCTTTCAAAGACTTCCCAGTCAAGAATTATCATGTTATGTCCCACACAGCGATCGTCATTACAGGTAAATTTATATCTAAAACGGTAAGGTGTTTTTTCTAAAGTCGCACGTCTGTCGTTAAAGAGACTTGTTTGGCTGAGTATTCCCTTTTGACCTAAGTCCCATTCATCTTCAGAGGGTTCGATAATAAAATCTTTTACTTTCTTAGGTTTAAATGCGCCAAGAGATACGTTGTGGATTTTTTGATTTTCAAAAAGTACCTCTAAAGATTTACTGACATAAGGTAAGAAATAGTTTTCTCTCTCACCCCATTTATCACCTGCCGGAATTTTTTCTAATAACTTTATACTATTAAGATCTATTTTGTGACTTTCCGGTCTGCTAAGTTTTTCTTTAGCTTGTGTAATCCTAGCCCTAATCCATTGAAATTTAACAAACTGTTGACTGGGAGGAAGATCACGATATGGAACAGGATAAACTCTTATCCATTTTCCATGACGGGTTATGCCTGCTGAACAAACGGTTTCACCATATTTCTTACTTGGTGTGGGATAGACTTTTACAAGCATTAATATTTCTTCGTCTCTCCATTCCATGGAGACATTATATATGAACGACTGAAATATCTCTGCCGGTGTAGAAAGAGATAAGATTCGCGACAATTTTTCGATGACAATAATGTGGATCTTTTTCAAAACACAATAGACAAATTCTTTTATTACTGCCTATCTCGATAATATCATCAAGAGCATCCTGAAACTCCGGTAAAAATTGTTTATATTCTTCAAAAAACTGATTATAGTTTTGACTATGTGCTAAAAGATTACGAAGGGGTTTTGGGGTTCCTAATTCCTGAAAATGATAGTAATCTATACCAACAGAATCAAGTCGTCTCTGAAGCGCGTTTTTACTAAACCCTGGTTTTCTGCTTGTGGGATTTTCTCTGATATCAATAATTGCTTCTATATTTTTTGTAGTGATTTTTTGAATAAATTCATGTATGGTTTCCCCTTGATAACCGGTGGTGAAAAGCTGAGTCATAATTTGAGTATATCAGATATTTAGTGTATACAAGAGATTTTATATTTCCTAACTATTTCTTTTAAAGGCTTCTGGTATCGGACGGGATCCTTCGGGAGACCTCAGGATGACAAAAATAAAATAGGGTAACAAAATTTAACGATGGATTCCCGCCTGTCTGCGCAGGCAGGCCTGCGCGGGAACAACACTGATATAACAGTATGACAGAGTGGAATTTTATTCCAGAGGTATAAGTTCGCGTAGAAAATGACCACAGCTATGGATATACTATTTCTGATATCCCCTCTGAGTTGTGTACAAATTCCTTAGATAATAAATTTGATCTAGAACTCATCTCAATACCCGCCATTGCGAGCGTAGCGAAGCAATCCCGCTCGAGTTCGCAAAAGAGGTTTTGGGATGACTTCTAGTTCTTCACAAAACATTCTTTATCTTTTTTCTTCCACATTTTTTTTCTTTGAAATCTTTTTCCGAGTGCCAAAAAGAATTTCAGTTCTGAGGCGATATCAGCTTTTATAAAAGAAAGATCTGAAGAAGATCTGATTTTGTTCTTCCTACGACTTACGACATACCACACTAACCTAACCCAGGATTTAATGACTTCATAGGGATAATAAAAGAAATGACTTAATAAAAGGTAGGGATCTGATATATTCAGCCACACAAATAAGATCTGATTTCTATAAGAAATGGACTTAATATAGGAATCTGAATAATGGCTGCGTATGGTTCCTTTACTTTGCTCGTGGACAACATATGCATCCGGAACAAACCGGATGGAATACCCTGATTTTAACGCACGGTATGAGAGATCTATATCCTCCCAATAAAAAGGATTATAAATTTCATCCATTCCTCCTAAACGATCCCATAGTGATTTTTTGAAAACTCCCGCCCCACCTCCCACCCATTGAGTGGTTGTTTTATCAGGACTTCCGTATGAATGAACAAAAAATCCTTTTTCAAATTTCCCTAAGGCCCTTCCCCGAATGACTGTTTTTCCATCTTCTAAATTTTTCTGTGCAAATCCCACAGCAAATAAATTGCGATCTTCAAATAACTTTATCACTTTCTCAATACTCCCTTTTTCAGGATAGCAGTCACTGTTTAGGAGAAAAACAAAGTCAGACTTGGCATGGCTAACGCCAAGATTAACGGAGGCAGAAAAGCCCTTGTTTGAAGAAGATCCTGAATCTCGGAACAATTCTAACGAATTTTCCGAGTAAACAAGTTCAGGATGATAAGATGTTTGTAAAACTTTTATTTGAGGAAATTCTTTTTTGAGAAATTCTACGCTTCCATCTGTTGATGCATCATCAACAATAATTATTTCACAATCTTTTCCTGCTTCTAAAACTTTCGGAAGATTATTTTCTAAAAGTTTTTTTCCGTTAAAGTTGGGGATAATGATACTTAGATCCATATGAACAAATAATATTTGACAGATAACAAAAAAACTAGAACAAATAATTTTTAAATTCTATTATATGTTCACCTGATGGAATTACAACGCCTCTGAATAAAAAGTTTACTTTGAATATTTGTGTTTCTTTTTCATCTACGAAAGCTTTCCACGTTTTGTAGTAGGGATCAGTTAATACCAACATTCGCGTATCACCTGATATAACTTTAATACGAATATCGTTTTCTTCATAATTTTCAATTACTGCTGACTCACTGGGTGTAAGAGATTTTGACCCGAGTGTAATATTTTCGGTTGAGAAAGCAGAATCTGAATTTTTATTATTTAAAACTTCTCTCATTACATCCTGATCCGTCTCTTTTTGGAAAACGGTTTGTGCCAAATACGCCCGGGGCAATACATCTTTATTTTGATAAAGATATGTCTCCCCGTCCCTCATAACATACTCCCATTTTAAAGACTGAACCGGTGTAAGACTGAGAAGATATTTAATGCCTAAAAGATCGCTTACGGGCGACTCGTAATTTTGAGGAGTTACGATCCGGTTAAATGCGCTTGGCTTCAAATTCAGGCTGTTGCTGTTCCAGGAAGAAACAAACTTATTGTATGAGAGTAAATACAGAGGATCATATCCTGAAACATCCTGAATTTTGTAATGGGAGGATACATTGGGAGGCAAAATCCTTCTGTCATTTGCCATAACCCGGTAATTGTGTGAGTTATCCTCTAAATAACTTAATAGGGAACTTTGAGGATACAAAAGATCGGTACTTGTGAATGGTGTAAACTTCCACCCAAAACGAAAAAGATCAAAAACGGTAACCAGTAAATATACGGGCAATACTATTTTGGAGGGCCGTATACGATATGCCTGTGTGGTAAGAATGATAATAAGCCCCAGGAAAATGGAGAGATATAAATTATTCCGGGCAACCGGATTTCTGGAAAATGTCCAAATTCCTAATAGCATTAGTATTATTGCAATTGAGAATAAGACAGATCTTTTCTGCTTTGTGTTGCTCCTGAGCTGGTCTACTCCTAAAGAGGCAAGAACAGCGAGGGAAAAATCAATAAGAGACATAAGCCGTGTGGGCTGACTTGTCCCAATATATGGGATATTTAACCGGTAAGGAATTTCAGAAACAGGATTATCGGTGATTAAAACAATGGATACCATAATAATGGATACAAAGAAAATAGATTTTTTATCTTTTAATTTCAGAGCAGCATACAGGGCAAAGAATAGTGGAATCATTCCTATATATCCGATAAATTCACCGTAATTCCAGACTCCGTAATAATTACCGGTTGCTGGGTTTCCGAAAAAATCAGGAGCAAAAAACTGCAACAGATTTTGAGGAGGCACAAACCATCCTTCCTTCTGCCAGTTAGCCTGATCTGCATTTCTGGCACTTTGTGAAATAAAACCAAGAGTCGGAATCCATTGGACGGAGGTGATGGCAGTGAAAAGAATTACAAAAATAAAAAAGACTATTAATTTTTTCCGTACGTCATAAGGATTTTCCGGGTAAATAAATCCAGGATGACGAATACCATTAATTAATTTAGCAACAAAGTAAATCAGTGAAAAAACTCCTATATAGAAAAACGTCTGCAGATGACCGGCAAAAAAAGATGAGCACAGAGAAAAAAGAAGAACAAGAGACCATTTCAGGGAAGTGTTTTTAATAATTTTTTCACCAGAGAGAAGTATAAGGGGAAGCCAAAGAACGGTATGGCCCACGGTGTTCCACGTAAGCCATGAAATGGAAAAGCCTGAAAATGAAAAAGCCAGACTCCCGACAACGGATGCTGCTTTTGTAATTTTTAACTCCCGAAGATAAAAATACATAAAAATCAATGAGAGGGTTGGCTGAAGGGAAACTAGAATTCCCCAGGCAAAAGGAAATGAAAAAATAAAAAATAATATATTTAAGGGATAAAAAGAAGCAGACTGAAAATTGGCAAGAAGCGGAGTACCTGCGAATGAATAGGGATTCCACAGGGGAAGTTTCCCCTTTCTAAACGCATCAACTGAGAGCTCCCTCCAGACATATTGTTGACGGACAGGATCAGTAATTAGCGGATTTTTATACGGATAACCGTTCGGGTACCGGGTATTTAGAGTATCCCGGAAGGGATAATATAATCCCACCAAGGCATCTGAGGGAATGGGAATTTTTCCGAAAATAAAAAATGGATAAAAAAATATTCCTCCTAAACCCACCAAAAACAAAAATATCTTTCTATCTGTGAAGAAGCTTGACAACTTTTTCATAAAAATTCGGCTGTGAATATTCTTCTGCTTTTTTAAACGCGTTTCCCACAAGACTTAGATACGTTTCCTCATGGTCTAAAATATGCATCGTGTGTTTGACAAGATCAAGAGGTTCTCGCCAGAGATACCCGTTTACCCCATTTTCTACGATATCCCTCTGTCCACCCCCGTCATATACAACCGGCACACATCCTGCCGCCATCGCCTCAAGCGTTGTAATTCCAAAATGCTCTGCCCTCTCCGGATGGCTGTACAGATCCTCTCCGTACCCGGCTGCATGCCAATAAATGGTTGACTTTTTATAAATTTTGATTAGCTCCAGAAAAGATACATTTACTTTAAAATCGATGGGATACCCGGAGGCACATTCTTGTAGATCTTCCAAAACCTTCTCACCGCTTTTTTCCGTAAGTCCTCCGGCAACTATAAGTCTCCATCCTTTAAAAAGAGTAAGAGAGTGTTCTTTAAAAGTTTCTATGAGTATTTTTTGTTTTTTGTCATGGGGGTAGGAAAAAAATCTGCCGACTGTGAGAATAATCGGCTGTTTCGTTTTCGTAGTCGTGTGATACACCAGAGTATCAATTCCCGGAGAGAGTATGGTTGCCGGTTTTTTAAGACGATTCTCAAGAATACTTTTCATAAATTGCGAGTAGCACAACACTTTCCATCCGGCTGTTTTAATCGTTTGGGAAATGGTAATCCCCGGCATATGACCAGGAGACTGGATAATAAGAAAATTCCGTTTGGCACCGGGCAAAAAAACGCTCCCATCCGTCATGTAGAAAAATGCGTCCATTTTTAACAGAAGCTTAAATTTTGATATCGCAGAAGATGAAGAAATTTTTTTCTCTGATTCAAAAGATACTTTGTCCAGATTAATTCCGAGGGTGTCTTTAACTTTCGGGGAAATACTTTTATCAAAAAAAATGGTGACGTTCTCTTTTTGGGATAAAATTTCAGCAATTGAGAGAAAGTAACGTTCCCCACCTCCTAAAATAGAAAGATAGGGACTGTACATGCCGATTTTAAGAGGTTTAGGAGTTCGGCTTATCATAGTCTTTTTCTTCAATCAGCGCGCGATTTTGTTTTTCCCATAATTTTGCATAAGTAATAAACATACTAAAAGATTGATAAATACTTTCTACCACCCCCACCGTTTTGCACTTCCATCCTCCCTCCCGAATATAGGATTGAAAGAATGCCGTAATCATAACTCGTATTAAGCGCCACCCGACGATATGAGGATGATTATTCTGATACCTAAGTTGTGCTTCAATTTCAGACCACTCATTTGTCTTACTAACCATTTGGGTTAAATTATCATGAGTATAGTGTAAGAGCGGATTTTTAAATGTATAGACATTGCCCCTTACATGAGGAGTTTCATGAAGCTGCCCGTGCCATCCGATAAGGGCTTCTTTTTTCATGAGTCTGGTCATCCGGTCCGAATGATTCCAGGGACTTCCGAAAAAGAAATTTTTCCTGATAAAAAGCCCTGCCATATAATCGCCAGGTTTTTTAAGGAATGATACAATTTCATTTTTCAGCTCTTTTGTGATCCTTTCATCCGTATCAATATATAAAATCCACTCCCCTTCCGATTTTTCTTTTCCGATATTTCGCAAATACGAAAAATCAAGTCCTCCAACATTGTAAACCATAGCTTTTAACGATTTGGCTATTTTTGCCGTATCATCGGTTGAGTTATTGTCAATAACAATTATTTCATCGGCGAAGGATAACTCTTTTATGCAGTCTTCTAAATCATCGCTATCATTTCTCGTAATAATAACTGCGCTTAGATTTTTTTTCATATGATTTCCCTTTTCCCCATATATCCGAAGTAATAATCTTTCACAGCCTTTGCTTTTACACCAGCACTCGCGAGCATCTGAACGCTTTCCCGGAATAATGCCAGTTTTGTCCGTGTGGGAGCATATTTGTTTCCAAAATAAAGCCGGTTTCGGGTAAGGTAATATTCATGAAGTGCCGACCCCGGCTTTCCGCTTGCGCTTGCGTTTTTGTGCCAGAGACGTGCTTTAGGATAGTATAGCACTCCTAAATCTCTATCTTTACAGCGCATAGAGTAATCTACATCTTCGTAATATAAAAAATATTTCTCATCAAAAAAACCCACCGTTTCGATGACTTTTTTTGTAATTACCATACAGCAGCCGGTTGCAAAATCAGTTTCCTCGGGAATATCAAATTGGCCGCAATCAGGCTCATCAACTCCGCGGTGGGATGCGTATACGTTTTTAACATCCAGTTTTCCTCCTGCATACCAAATCACCTTTCCCAAATCTTTCTCTTGGTACCTGTCCTTATGATATTCCTGGCCTGTATAAAAATAAATTTTGGGAGATATTATCGCTCCGTTTGAAAGTGAAGCGGCATGCATGACAAGACTGTCAATACAGTATTTATCAAGAATAATATCGTTGTTTAACGTAATAAAAATATCCGAGTTTCCCTCAAGAGCTTTTTTAAGGCCAACATTACAGGAGCCGGCAAATCCTAAATTTGAGGAAAGCTTTACGGGAACTACATGAGGATTCTGTTTTATAAAATTATCACTTTCAAATTCTTCTTCCGATATAAAAGTCAGATATATTTTAAATTGAGAATATATACTTTGCTTTTTAAGCGATTCCAGACACTCATACGTGTCTGACACATTGGCGTAATGAGGAATGATAAGTGCAATTCTGTTCATATTCTAAGTTTATTTTTAAGTTTTATGATAAATTTACGGGGATATGAGGGATCTTTTTTGAGCTGTTCATTAATGAGCCAGTAATTCATGCTTTCAGCAATTGACCTGCCTTTTCTGCCTAAATCATCAATTGAAAATGTATGCGGCTTAAATCCGATACTTTCCCAGACTTTAAGATAAACAATAAGCTCTGAGAAAGCTTGCAAAAGAGAAAGAGAGAGCCCGTGAAGCCCATCTTTGTATCCCTCCTGGGCAAAAAAGCGGTTTAAAAATTCGGAAACGGGTTTGCCGAAAACATCTGATACTGAGAAGTAATAACCGGAATCTGACAATTCTTTTGCCATTATGGAAGTGTATCTATCCATCCGGGTAAGATACTGAGTGATGCTTTGATAATTATTATGAATAATGGAGAGATCTTCACTTGCCTCCATATCAAATCCGTTTCCTACCGTAAAGGGAATACCGTGAATTTTCTCAACCCAACTCACACTTCCTTTTCTGAAAAACCTGATTTGATAGTCCGGCCACCAACCGGCATGTTTTATCCACTTGTCAAAAATGATGTTTTTCCTCGCCACCCGAAAATAATTTATATCTTTTTGCCTGCTTTTTTCCAAAAGGAGTTTAGAAAGAATTTGAGAAACTCTTTCATCGGCGTCTAAAATAAATACCCATTCTCCGTGAGCTTTTTCAATACCGAAATTCCGTGCAGGCTCTACAAATCCTACATAGTTATGTTCGTAAACCTTTGCTCCGAACTCTTCTGCAATTTCCCTTGTTTTATCAGTTGATCCCATGTCAACAACAATAATCTCATCCGCCCACAATAAGGAAGAAAGGCATTTTTTGATATTTTTCTCTTCGTTGTATGTGTTTATAACCGCTGAGATCATAAAATTATTTATTTTTAATTATTTTATTTAGTATAGGAAGTACATAGGGTTTAATATCACTCTTCATCCAGATAAAGCTAATTAAAGCATACCCTAAAATAAACACTACAAGCAAAGTTCCAAATGATATAACTGAATGAATCTGGGATAAAAAGAACGAAATAAGAACTATCATAAGAAAAGTAGCAGTTAACGGTTTTAGAAGGGGACCAAGCGCATCATAATTAATTTTCCTTTTAAGAAGAATTATGGGAAGTATCCCTGTTGCTGCAATAATTGCAGCAGTTATGGCAGCACCGTTAAACCCAACCAGATGAATAAGTATTGGAATTCCTATCCAGGTAATTGCCGTCCATAACACCATAAGTATAAGTGTCCATTTTATTTTTCCGATTGCATTAAGGGCATTAATAGCGGCTGTTGAAAATGCTGCCCAAAGGCTCGCGAAGCTGAAAAGATAAAAGGATAAAAGCGCCGGCTCCCATTTGGAATACCGGGGAACAATTTCCATAAGAGGATGCATAAAGAGGATGAGGGCTGCCGATGTAGGAAAAATAAAAAATGCAAGGAAAAAAAATGACCTCTCAACTGCTTTTGCCAGAATTTCCAGGTGCTCTTGAAGGCGCGAATATGCCGGGAAGGTGACCCGTATAACATTGTCCATAAAGAGCCTCAGAACGAGTTCTGACGTTTTTTTTGCCCAGCCGATGTATCCCACTTGAGTGAGATTTAATACCCTTCCTAAGAATAATGTCATCAAATTATCTTTAATAAGGGCCAAAAATGAATTTGCTTGAATCGGAACTCCGTATGAAAGAAGCTTTTTTAATTCTTTTATTGACAAATCAAACCCGATACTCCAGGGACTGATTATATATATGGTAACAACTCCGACAATTCCCCGGGCAATTGCGGCCCACGCAAAACTGTATACTCCCATTCCGTTTAGGGCAAACAGGATAACTAAAATATTAAACACAATACTTTCAAAAAGTTGAGGAACCACAAGTAGATTAAAATTAAGCCTTCTTTCCAGAAGAATTGAGGGAATGGTTTTAAGTGATGAAAGAAAAAATGAGATTAAAAGAGCTCTCACTAAAAATATTCCTCCCGCATCCAAATGATAAAAATTTCCTACTGTATCTGAAAAAATAAGACCTAAAACAACCAAAACGGTAATCAGCATCTGCTGAACGGTAAAAACAGTTCTGAGGTCTTTTAAAGTCGGTTCATCCTTTTTTTGAATAAGGGCTGCGGCAAGGCCGATGTCTGCGAAATAGTTAAAAAAGTCAGTAAATGCTGTAGCAATATAATACGTTCCAAAAACAGCAGGAGTCAGGATGACTGTAAGGAGAGTCTGGGATATAACGGAGACAACTTGAAGAATAAGGGTTCGTGAGGTGAGGGCAAAAACTCCGCTTAATATCTTTCTTTTGATTTCTGAAACGTCCACCTTTTCCATCTCCTAATTATACTATTTATTGCAGGTTAACGGATGAATACCAGAATATAGCCATTACGTCAATTTTCCCCGTATGCATATATCGTTTTCATGTTTTTATCCTTAAAATATACCTGTAAGCCATCCTGGTCGTTTAAGGCTAATTTATTCTCAGAAGCCGGAAAAATATAAAAATATTCTCTGTCAGGCTGCTGTCTTTTTTTCTCAGCAATTGTTAGTGTAAGTTCCTGTGATCGTTTAGCCCTTCTTGGCGCCCAGTGAATTTTTTGATTAAAATCGGTTGATGCCTCAGATGAGATAAGCCAGGCCCCCAGTACAACTGATGATAATGCAATTTTTAATTGTGATGATTTAATTGCTTTAAATAGAAATGAAGTTGATAAAATCAGAAATCCGAATAGAGAAATGGGTAAATAGTAGCTGAATGTATGATTCGGAAAAAACAATACGGGAAAAAGTCCGGCGAAGTACCACAGAGAACCAAAAATAATAATTTTAACCATAGTATTATTTTTTGTTTTTTTAATAATCGTATAAATAAAAGGAATGATAAAAAGAGAGATAAAGAGTATTCCAAAACTTGTCATAAACCGCGTGTAATAAGAATAAAACTCGGAAATAAAAACAGGGTTAAACTTCCCGAGACTTACCATCTGAGCTTTCATATCCTCCGGCCAATTGAAAGTCCACATGCCAAATCCCAGGAGGTTGTAAAAACTGGTTCTGTTTACAGCAAATGCATACGTCCCCACCGTTGGAGGACGGAAAAAAATAAGTCTTCCTAAAAATAAAAGTGAAATAATAAAAAAAATAAATGTACTTTTTATTCTTTTTGGTGAAAATAACAACGCATATAAAAACGCTAACACTGGAAAAACAATTGCCATCTCATTTGTAAAAATTGCCGATACATAAGCCATACCTGAGAGTAGAAGCCACTTGTTATGACCAGCTTTGTCATAGATTAAGAAAGAATAGAAAGACAGAAAAGTAAGTCCCGGTCCTAAAATAAACGGATATGTAGAAGCCCAGTAAAAAGGAGTAAAGTGAACAGCGGATGACGCATACAGGATAGAAATTAGAACAGATTGAATTTTATTCTTAGTAAGAAATAAAGAAATCAGAAAAATTAAACCGGAATTAGCAATATGGGTAATAAAAGCAGTGGCATGAAAAGGGAATGATTTCAGGCCGAATAACAATTGAAGAATGAAAAAATAAACCTGCATTCCTAAAGGACGGTAATAGATAACATCAGTTCTTGGGATAAAAAAATTTAAGAAGTCACCGATATTTTTTGCCGAACTGATTTTTAGTGTAAACCAGTCGTCCTGAAAAAAATAGGAAGAAAAAGAGTTGCGATACAGAAAGAGTACAAGTAGAGAATTGATTAAAAAAAGAATGAGAATAATTTTCTTATTCATATTACTCTCTATCATCCCGGACTTGTTTGCCCTGAGCAATGATTTATTTAACATTTACCGTCTTTCCGCCTTTACCAAGACTAAACCCCATTGCTAAATAAAAACAATTGATTTTAACGGTACGACTACCCCGTCTCCTTTTCCCATTACCTTCTTCTCGCGCCCAATATCTATCTCGCATTCCCCTTCAATTATTATAAAATCTCATCCATATCTTCATGACAATGAGATTGAAATGTTTCCCGGCAGGAATTTTTGCCCAATTAACCATCTGCAAATGTGAGTCGGGACAAACAAGAGTTGCATCTTCATGGCTTGCCGGGATAAATTCTTTCCCTTTTATGGTGAAGGTTTTCATGGTACCCAGAGGTATTTATCTAAATCAACTTTATTATCCGAATCTATTTTAACGCCTTCATCTTCCAAACGTTTCTTCTGTTTGTCCTTTCCTCCCATTGCGTATCCTGATGCTAAGTGCCCAAACCGGTTTACTACTCTGTGACAGGGGACAGCGATCGGATCTTTGTTTACGTGAAGTGCAAATCCGACAATTTTCGGACTTGAAACTCCTGCAAGCTTTGCGATTTGCCCGTATGTTGCTACTTTTCCCTGAGGAATTTTGGCAACTATATCATTGATTTTTTGAAAAGTTCCCATATTAGTAATTATAAGCCCGATCATGTAAAATTCCAACATACGTGTTGTCATTCCCGCAAAGCGGGAATCCATAGCAGTTATGGACAAATTCAATTTCAAAATTCACCACCGCGACAAAAACTCAAACGCACGAACTGGAATCATAACTACATCACATGGGAAAATAAGAACCCCGGGATTTGTTTCCTGCGGAACTGCGGCAACTATCAAGTCTCTAACCCCTGAGGAAATTAAGGCATGCTCAATTGATGTCTTTTTTGTAAATACGTATCACATGATGTTTCGTCCGGGTATTGATGTGGTGAAAAATGCAGGAGGCGTGCATAAATTTATGAACTGGGAAGGATCTGTGATGACAGACTCGGGAGGATTTCAGGCATTTTCACTCGGAGAAAATGGACCGAGAAAGCAAACCAAAGCGGGTAATGAGAAAACCCAATTCAATGAGAAGACTCTGGTAAAAATTTTGGAAGATGGAATTGAATTTACCTCGGCCTGGGACGGAAAAAAAATATTTTTAGGTCCCAAAGAATCAATTGAAGCTCAACAGGAATTAGGGTCTGACATCATGATGTCATTTGACGAATGTACGTTTTATCCGATAAAACACAATTATGCCAAAGAGGCTTTAAAAAGAACGCATGCCTGGCTTGAGGTATGCATAGAGCAGCACAAAAATAATAAAAATAAAATAAATCTCTCTCAGGCTTTATACGGAGTTGTTCAGGGTTCAATATTTGAAGATTTAAGGATGGAGTCTGCCCGTTTTATCAAATCAAAAGATGTTGAAGGATTCGCAATTGGAAGCGTTGCAAATGCAAAAGAGCCCCGCGAATTTGTATTTAAAGTTCTGGACTGGACACTTCCGATACTGAATTACTCTGAAAGACCCGTTCATTTTTTGGGCATCGGAGAAATCGAAGATATATTTGAAAGCATACAGCGCGGAATTGACACATTGGACTGCGTAATCCCCACCCGTATGGGACGGCTTGGGTATATTTTTTCAAAAGAAATGGGACTTTCAAAAAAGTATCGATATGACATAACTAAGTCAGAATTTAAACTGGATAATAATATTTTAAGCCGGGGCTGCAGATGCTATACATGCAGTAATTTTACCCGCTCATATATTCATCACTTATTTAAGTCCCGTGAACTATTGGGATACCGTCTGGCAACAATTCACAATCTTTCATTTTTTGGGAGTGTGATGGAAGAAATCAGAAATTCAATTGAAGAAAATAACTTTTTAAAATTGAAAAAAGAGTGGATTAAAAAATAAAAATATAAACTTATTTATTTTTTTTATATAGGAATTGTTTCCACATTTCTTTAAAAAAACGTAGGGTAAGTGTTGAAAGCAGAAAACCGACAGTCGGAACAATAGCATTAATCCATGGATCAATACCAACGATAAACTTTAGATACAAAACAATTACCAAGTATGTAAAAAGCGCAACTAAAACTCTCCGTGTATAACTTGTTTCCCAGGCTTTATTTAATTCCACACCTTTATTTCTCTCCTCTATCTGTCTGATTCTTTGCTCAAGCTCCTTTTTTTTTCCATATATAAATGATATTATTAAGTTTCTTTAAAATCTCATGATAACGCGTATTTAATTCTTCTGATTTTGTATTGATAAAATAAATTTAAAAATAAAGATAAGTAGCTTCTAATCATTTTAAAAAGCTTAAAGCTTGAGACTCCTTCCACCCGATTGGTATAAACCGTCGGAATTTCGCCTAACTTAAATCCTGAGAGATGAGCTTTTATTGCAAATTCAGGAGAGATGGCAAACCCGGAAGAGGTAAGCGTTATCGAATCAAATACACTTCGTCTAAATCCCCGAAAAGCATTTGTAATATCATGAACCGGAACTGAAAATAAAACCCGCGCAAGCATAGTTCCCCATGAACTGAAAAAGGCCTTAAATGGATCTAAATTTCCCCGCGACCCTCCCGGCATATACCGGGATCCGAATACCATATCATACCCTTTTTCAATTTTCTCTATAATCTCTCTGTATGTTTTGGTATCATCAGCCATATCTCCCATGGTCCAAATAATAATGTCTCCTTTTGATTTTTTGGTTGCTTCAATAAGAGATTTTCCCATGGTATTTCCTTTTTCCTCTGAATCTATTTTTCTAAATAGGGGAAATACACAGTTATTTTTTTCGGAAAATGATTTAATAAGTTCAGTAGTTTTATCCGCGCTTCTATCATCTATGGGGACAATTTCATAATTTAATCCGGTTTTATCCGCATATTCAGAGACCCGTTTAAGCATGAGGATACAGTTCTTTTCTTCGTTATGGAAAGGTATAATAAAGGAGATTTTCATCTAAGTCCGCGTTTTTCAAGCTGCGAAAGTGCAAAATCTAATTTATCTTCGGCCTTCTCGCCCTCACTCCATTTTAATACTTCTTTAAGTCCTTCTTCAAAACGGATTGTAGGATTCCATCCTAAAAGTTTTTTGATTTTTGTTATATCCGCAAAACAGTGTTTGACATCCAGCTTTCTTATTTTACCCGTAATATCGGATTTAAATTTCTTACCGTTTAACTGTATTAAAATCCGGGCAACTTCGGAAATTGAAATCGGATTTCCCGATCCCACATTAAAAACTTCGTAATTTGCACTATCTTCTTCCATCGCTTTGATATTTGCCGCTGTGACGTCTGTTACATGAATAAAATCCCGCGTCTGCGTCCCGTCTTCATTAATTATGGGCAGCTTGTTATTTTTTACCCTGCTTTGAAATATGGCAACGACACCGTTATACGGATTTGAGAGACTCTGGCGGGGTCCGTATACATTAAAATATCTCATGGCAACAGAAGGAATGCCATATGCTTTTCCGAAGACAAGAATCATTTCTTCCTGATTTTTCTTCCCGATTGCATAGATGGAGTTTGAATTTTGCTTGACGTCCTCAGATGTTGCCCGGGGCTCTCCCATAATGCGTGTGCCCGGATAATAAACATTATAGTCTCCTTTTTTTAAATCTTTTTCATTTCGAAGAGGCGGCTGGAATAATCCTTTTCCTTCGAAATGGTATGTCCCTTCCCCGTAAGAACTCATAGAAGCGGCTACAATTATTTTTTGTACAGAATGGTTTTCATTTGCTAAAATATCCAAAAACAATGCAGTACCCAGACTATTTACTTTTACGTAATGCTCAACTTCATACATGCTCTGCCCCACCCCTACAGCCGATGCCAGATGATACACCACATCAATCTCTTTCAATGCCGTTTTCCAGCCTTCACGTTTCGTGACATCCCCTTTAAAAAATTCCGCTTTTTTGTTGAAATAATCGGGAAGTTTTCCACTCGGATGAATTTGCTTAAACAGATTATCCATGACACGAACTCTATATCCTTTTTTAATAAGCCCGTCAACTAGATGAGAGCCGATAAATCCTGCGCCTCCGGTAACTAATATTTTTTTATACTTCATACTGTTGTTTTTTTGTCATTCCCGCGAAGGCGGGAATCTATCATGGATCCCGGGTCAAGCCCGGGATGACAAATGAATTATATAAAGTCTTTAAACAATTCTTTATTTTCCTGCACCCAGTTGAAAAGTTTTTCTATCCCTTCTTCCACTTTCACTTGTGGAGTCCAATTTAATTCTTTTTTTATTTTTGAGATATCGCTTATATATACTTTTTGATCTCCCGGCCGGGAGGGTCCCCATTTTGGATTTAGTTTTTTTCCAAATAATTTTTCAAGAATTCCTCCGAACTGCTTCCAGACAGAAAGGGTATTGCCGGGTCCTCCTCCTATATTATATATTTTTCCTTTCACATTTCTCATATTTTCAATTGCCAAATCATATGCTCGCACCAAATCATCAACATATAAAACATCCCGAACCTGTTTTCCATCCCCGTAAACGGAAATGAATTTCGAGAGAGTGGTTGCGATAATAAACCATGCTAACCATCCCTGATCTTCTATCCCAAACTGACGAGGACCGTATATACATGACTGACGAAAAACAACCGTCGGAATATCATAGATTCTGAAGTAATCTCTAACGTACTGATCCGCACATCCTTTTGAACATCCGTAAGGAGAGTGAAAATCTATAGTACTTTTTTCTGAAATTCCCCCTGGAAAATCCTTATACGCGTACTGTCCGTTTTTTTCCACAATTTTTATTTCTTCCATTCCGCCGTATACTTTATTTGTCGATGAGAAAATGACAAAAGGCTTTTCTCCGTTTTCCCGAACGGCTTCTAAAACATTAAAAGCTCCCAACGCATTTATTTCAAAATCAGTTCGGGGATCAACAACGGAAGTAGTTACCGCAACTTGAGCAGCCAGATGGATAACCACATCAAACCCTTTGACAGCATCTTTAAGATCAGCATATTTACGGATGTCCCCTTTAATAAATTTTATTTGGGGATGAGTTTCTTTAAGCCAGTTTAAATTTTTATCTGTTCCTATCCGATATAAATTATCAAAAACCGTAACTTCATACCCTTTTTTGGAAAAATAGTGAGAGGCATTAGATCCTATAAATCCTGCACCTCCTATGATTAAAATTTTTTTATTCATAAAAAATCAGACCTCTGGTGCAATTTTTCTAATTTGATTCCACGGTCTATCTTTAAAAAGCCGCCACAATCCTAAAAGATCTCCTTTTACTGTCCCCATGACTCTCACCGTTGAACCCGGATCATCCACCCAGTGCACTGCTTTTTCATAAATTTTAAATCCCAGTTTCTCTCCGACAATGAGCATCTCGCTGTCAAAAAACCATGCATCATCCCGGATATACGGCAACAGTTCTTTCATTACTCTTTTATTTACAAACTTAAACCCGCATTGCGCATCTGAGAAATGAGTCTGGAAAAAAATCTTAATTATGATATTATAAACCCTCGACATAATTTCGCGTCTTAGAGTTCTCCCGACTACTTTTGCACCAGGCAATAATCGGGATCCGATTGAAATATCATACCCTTTTTCAAGTCCGTCTAATAAATTAAGAAGACTTTTTAAATCCGTTGAAAGGTCAACATCAGTATACCCGACATAGTCGGCACTGCTCTCTTTCCATGCTTTTTTTACAGCCCGACCTCTTCCTTTTAAATCCAAATGAAGAACGTGTATATTTTTATTTTCCTTTGTCAACTCTTTGGCAACACCCAGTGTCCCATCTGTTGAAGCATTATCTGCAATAGTAATTTTCCAAATAAATTTTCTAAGCTCAGTATTTAAAAATGTTGCCAGTTTTAGAACGCTTTCTCTAAGCTGTTTTTCTTCGTTATATGCCGGAATAACTATTTCAACTGATTTCTTCATTATTTTTTATATACGGAGCATTCTTATTTATACCGATGCTCAGAAAATAACACATTTAGTCAATACTAACAATATCCTTCTTTCTACTCCAGCCGGCTATCAGTGTCAGCAAAACAAACGATAAAAGTGAAATAGCATTTGAAACGGAACGGATGGGAGAATTAATTTTTTGTCCCGGGTTATTTGTAATATCTGTTGTACGTGGGTCATTTAATAATTCACTGTATGATTTAGGAGGAATAAAGGAGGAAGGTAGGTATTCATCTGAAATTTTAGAAATATCCCAGTTTAGTGATTTTTGGGAAATATATTTTTGCTCATCCAGAGGATATATATACTGCGGCTGAAAGTATTTAAAATGAGTTGTAATTATTGCGATCACGGCAATTATTAATATTGAGAGCTTTAATAGTCGTGTAGATTCGGATAATCCCAAAGAAGTAATCATGCATAAAAAAAGCAAAATAAAATTTAAAAATCTCCAGGGATATTGAATATAAAAAAAGTTAGGAAGAACTTCCCAAAGAGTTTGCGATATATCAACAGTGAGGAATATGGAGATGAAAGTTAATAACACTAATATATAGAATACTACATTTAATTTGTTTTCTTTTTTCCTTTTATTATTTAAAACGAAATGGATAAAGATCATTACTGCAAATAAAGAAATAAGAATATTTATCTTTCCTATTTTAAAAGATAAACCATCGTCAAGTCCCGGTGCTGATCCTCCGTATCCCCAGGGAAAATCCCATAACTGATTAAGGTATACAAAGTGATCGGAAAAATTACTTCCTTTCATTGTAAGAGACGAAACTTTTGTAAGATCTTTTTCCAAAAATGCAGGAAGAATAAAAAACGAAGAAAGACCAACGCCCAGTAACAGTCCTTTTAATAAGCTTATTACCATTTTTTTTGATACTTTTTTTGCTAGAAAAAAAATGAATGAGAAAACTAAAACAAAAAATGAAAAATAAAGAAAAATCATTCCGAGAATATTATGCGATGTCAATACAAGAAAAGTACCCAACGCGTATATAATCATTCCTTTCTTATATTTTGATTTGAAAATAAGAACTGCTCCAAGTACAGCTATAGGCAAAAGCGCATAAGCATATACCTCTCCTACTGCACCTCTGACGTATAAATCCAATGCATGATACGGCGCAAACTGATACAAAAGTGATGCGGTTATTCCTAATATATATCCACCCAGCTCTTTTGCCAGAAAAAACATGGTAGTCCCCGCAAGAAGCATCCCGATCCCCATCATAATTTTTGCTGAATCTATCGAATTAAATCCGGATAGATTAAACAGTGAACCGATGTAGTAAGGAAGAGGTGCGTAAAAATTAAAAAGAGGATACCCGTATCCGTATCCCAGATCGGCAACCCACCGAACCGGAAATTGTCTCTCTTTTAACTGCTGTGACATTTCATAGACGCGGGAGGGCTGGGTATCATCATGCATGGGAAAATACCCCTCAATTAATAAGGGACGGATTGAAAAGAAGGAAATAACTAGAATAATAGTAAGAGACAAAAGAATTTTCATACGTTACTGCTTAGAATATTTTCTCACAACGTTTTTCCTGCTTAACCAAATGACTGTTAATAATATACCAATAGCAGAAAATATACTTATTAAGTCGGAAACCAATCGTAACGGTGTCTCCTTAAATGTTCCCTCCAGCATATTATATCCCCGGGATAGATTAAATATTACAGTTCCGTTCTTATTAGTAAGTATAGGTTTGATAATAACTCCGTTTATTTTATATTCCCACCCGGGGTAATAAATGGTATTTACCTGGACCTGGGAATTCATACTTGTATCTATGGTTGCTTTTAAGTAGTTTGATTTCTGATCCCTAAGATGAATGTTTCCCAAACCCTTCAGAAATTCTATTTTATTCTGGTATCTTTCCGTAGGTTTTTCTAAAACCCACACAGGCATCAGTTCATCAGTTGAAGTAGTTGTTGCATCATTACTTGTATAGTACGTATCATTTTTGACAAATAAAGTATTTATTTTTACATACGGCAAAACCCATAATAAAGAGAAAACTGCAAGAACAGTTAAAACAATTTTTATCTGTTTTGATTCAGCCAAAAAAATAAGAATAAATGATATAAGAAATGAAATTGGACCTAAAAGTCTCCATGGAAAATCAATGGATGATAGAAACGGAAGATTCCACAGAGGCCGTAAAATAGGGGTCATCATAAGAATATAGAAGAAAAGAAGAATTGAAAGAATGCTAATCGAGTATAGTTTTTTATTAACCTTGCCGACTAATAATACGAGGCAAAAGGAAAGAGCATGAAAAATACCTATCTGAAAAAGAGGTCTCTCTTTTGAAACGGTTACTCCTACGATTGAAGAAAAAGATAAAAAATATTCTGAAATATGGGTAAGGGGAATTACAGACAATAAAATATTTTTCTTTTCAAGAATGGCGGGAATAATAAAATAAGATGAAAGGGTAAAGCCTGAAACTAAAATAAAAAAAGTTCTTCTTATTATCACATATTTTTCCTTTTTACCCCCAAATAATTCAAGAGCGGATATGATGATTAAAACAGGTATAAAAAATAACGCAGAAACATTATGGCTCAGCAAAATAAAAAATAAAAATAAAGAACTTAACAAATAAAATATGTTACTTCCCTTCCTAATAAATAAAATAGAAAATAAAACTAAAAAGGGAAAAATTCCCCCGCTTAATACTTCTCCGAGTGAACCACGCTCGTATAGATTTGCAATCCGGTAGGGAATGACCAGATAAAAAATTGAGGCAATAATTCCCGTCCATTCATCTTTCAAATATTTTCCTAAAAGATACATGCCCGTTCCGGATAAAAAAATGCTTAAAACAAACAAAATTTTGATGCTTTCTGTCAGATTAAATCCCAGAAGATTTGGAATAAGTCCTAAATAATAAGGAAAAGGATAAACAAAATTAAAAAGGGGATACCCGTACCCGTGATTTAAAAACCCGGACCACCGGGGAGGAATTTGGAGATCTTTTATCTCACTTTTCATTTCAGCCAATCGGACAATTGCCCACTCACCGTCATCTGTTGGGAAGTACCCTTCCTTAAAAAAGGGCTGCGTTATTAAAAAACAGGCTATAACTATAAAAGAAAGAAAAAAAGCATGTTGCTTCATACCGCTTGTTTGGGAATTACCTGATAAAAAAGCAGATACGTATTTCCGATTCCCCTTCTGTATTTGGAGACAAGCTTCAAAGACCAGGTATCGGGAACCTTTTGAGTATCTTTAAAAACTAAATAAGTAGATGTTGTTTTTGCCTTTTCTATAAGAAGCGGAGGCACTTCACTTACCGGCCAGAATCCGTGTATCTCTACATTGGGATTATTCTGAAGATATATTTCAAAAACTGCCGGGAAGAGCCCGAATGTTCCTTCGGTTCCAATAACAACTTTTTCACTTTTAGCTTTGCTTTCCAAAAATGAAATAACTTCCGTTACCCCGTATCCTGAGGGCCAGTCATCAAAAAATTGATTGCGGTCAGTTTGGGGAATAGAGGCATACACCGGGTCAACCATCAATACAATTGATTGATATAGAGGATACACAAGAAAAAGAAATACTACAATGATTTGTATCATTGTAGTTTTGAATAATTGAATTACTTTAGTTAATCCGTATGCGGCGATAACAAATAATGGAAGTGTCATGAACAAAATAAACCGGGGGAAAATAACTTTCCCGAATGCGCCCAGAGATAAAAATGGGAATATAAACCAGAGAAATAACAGTAAAATTTCTTTTTTACGGGAAAATATTCCGAAAATTATTCCTAAAATTATGGCGCCAATTATGGGAAGTGTTGCATATTCTAAAAACCATCCAACCAGTCCGTTTAGATTAGGGATAAAAAACTGAAAGGGCGAGGAGATAAATTCTTTAACTGTATAAATAAATGAATAATTTTTAAGTTTTATGATATAAAACCAGGGAGACACCCGAAGAGAATTATAAATTACCTCTCCTATGACAAAAACAATACCAGCAAATAGAACCCACCGGAACGTATTTTTAAAAAATTTTTTGTTTCCAAACGGATATAGAATTAAACCGGCAGGCAAGAGATATAGTGTAAACATGGCAGAAGATTTGGTAATTAAACCTAATCCGGATACAATTCCTGCAATAAGAGCATTTTTAATATCGGGTTTTTTAACCAGTTTTATTTGAAAATAAAGCGCCCACACTATACAGCATGCAAGCAAGCTATCCATTACGGCAAGTCTGTCATAAACCATAGTAAAGGGAGAAAAGATATAAATAAAACTTGAAATAATACCTACCCTCCGGTTAAAAATCTCTTTTCCGATCAAATAGAGAGCAACAACAGAGACAGATCCCGACAATACGGATACAAGCCTTCCTGCAACAAGAGGATCCTTAAAAAATAAAAGGGTCGGATACATAAGCCATGTCAAAAGAGGCTGTTTACCATCTGTAAGGGAAATAAACCATTGTGCACGGTCTGCAAGTCCAATTTGCGCCCAGCGAATGTATATCGCTTCATCAGTAAATATAGGTATGTTAAGTAAATTAATTATGCGGGTAATAAAAGTTAACCCGCTGAGTATAAAAATGAACAAAAAATTATTATTTTGAATGATTTTTTTTATCATAGTTACCTTCTGGTTTTTATTTTATACAAAAATACGCATATAAAAATAATGTATAAAGATATGTAAAAAATATATGTTTTAATCTCAGCAACTTCCGTAGTATATACCCCTAAGAGAAGATACGGAGCATACTGAAAAACTTCCATAAAAGAAAAAACAATTGCCGCAACCTGCAGATAAAAATAATTGGTGAATAAACTAATAATTCCCAACAGGGGAACAAAGTACCACGGATAGGGTTCTCGGTTAACAATTTGAACAATAAGAGGAATGATTAAGGCCAGCGCCGAAATATAAACCAGGTTTTTTCTGAATAGTTTAAAAATAAATAACGGTGCCAAAATCCACGTACTGAATTTGACAGCTCCTGATAAAAACAAAAATGCCAAGGAAATTATATTCTTTTTTTTATTTATAAAATAAAAAGAGAGTAAAAGAAGAGTCAGCATTATGGAATCATTATGAGGACTGGTAACAGATTCAATTAGAATTAAGGGATTAAGAGCATAAAATAAAGATGAAAAAAATGCCAAATCCTTTTTCATTCCCTTAACGATTTTATATATAAGAAATGTATTTGAGAGATGCAAAAGAAAAAAAGAAAATTTAAATAGTAAAAGTGTCAGCACAAATTTTTCCATTCCTAAGAGTGAGAGAGGAACCGTGAGAATAAGCCAGAGAGGTCCATAGGGATAAGTCCTGTGTGTCCATCTCATAAACCGAAGCCATAAATCAGATGAAAAATCCAAGGGCTTGTACTCATAAGGATTTAGATGATATTTAGTTACAATACGCGCATCAAACATGTAATTAAAAATATCAGAAGAAAATGCCGGATATGAAAAAAAGAGAAGACCGCTGGAAAACAGAATAAGAAATAGAACTTTTCCTTCTGATATTTTTTTCCCAAGTGCCAGTTTTAGAAAAAAAATGTAGCATGCAAAAAAGCAGACAACTAAAGAGATAAAAATCCAGAATGAAAGCGGGCGGTTAAAATAACCCAAATAAATCATGTGGTTCTGAAAACTCTGATACACGGGATTTCCCCAAAGCGTCAGATTTAAATCAATTTGAGAATAGGAATAAACGGAAAAAAGGACAAGAGAAACAGAGTAAAACAAGGTAATAATATAAAACAGAATATCTTTTTTCATTTACTTTATATACCCATCTTTCCGCTCCCTATTTAGTCGGGAGCCGATTAGATCTGAGTTTTTTTACTATAATACCCCCTCAGACTGTTAAATTTTATCCGAAGAAGAGCGGCAAACCCCTCTAAAGAATCCTTAACGGGACTTACGCGTCTCGTCTCCTGATAATGCCAGTCAATCGGTACCTCACTAATCTTATACCCTAACTCTTTTGCGATAAAAAGAAGTTCTACATCAAATCCAGCAGTTACCGTTGAGCCCCTCACGCTTCTCTCCCCTTTATAATAAACCAGCCGATTGAGTATAGTTCTTGCAGCATCACTCTTAAATGCCTTAAAACCACACTGGGTATCTGTGATCCCTAAGTCTAGAATAATGTTTCTTAATATCATAAAACCCTTTGCCATGATTACGCGAAACCGCGGTGCCCCTTGCCGGATATCTCTTCGGGAGCCGATTACTACATCATAATTCTTCTCGAAAAACGGATGCAGTTTCTCCCATTCCGGAAGAGGGGTAGCCTGATCCATATCGCAAAAAAGAAGATAATCTCCCTTTCCCTCATTCATTCCTGAAATAACCGCCAGTGCTTTTCCTCCGTGACGGGATTTAATAACCTTAAATTTCGGATGTTCGGAAATAAAATCGGTAAGTAAGTGAAGAGTTTCATCTGTTGATCCATCATCAACAATAATAACTTCATATGAATATTTTACTTTTCTTAAATAGGCATCTATATGGTCCAGAACTCCCAGACGGATATTTCTTTCCTCGTTATAACAGGGAACAATAATACTAAGTTCTATTTTTCTCATAAGTGAACTAATTTAAAAACAGTAACCTGCGCAATTTTCCATTCCTCTTCAATCTCAGCCGGCCCAAATCCCGCTATTTCCCATAGAGGATTTCCCAATGGCTTACAATCCTTATCCTCGCATATCACCCATAATTCCGGAGCAACACTTTTTCTTTCCGGATCCAGAGCGGGATTTTGGATCGTAATCGGAGGATTTCCCCATAAATCAAAAAAATAACGATAGGCATGATCGGAATTATGAAGGGCCATAAGAGCAAAATTATATGGACGGTTGTTTACCCGGTTAAAAACAAATTGGGAAACTTTTTCCGTTGTTGTGAGAATATTATTAGGTTTACTCTGAAGAGGAGAGTGAAGAGTATTTACAATAATAAGGTACAGAAGAAATCCGAAACAGACTATCTTAAGGGCACTATTTTTAAGCTTCCATAAAAAAGATATGGAGATTCCCAAGATGATAAAAGGAATCGGAAATAAGGAACCAAAATAATAGTCATAGGTTATCCCCCGGTAAAGACTGAATAAAATAAGACCTGAAAGAAACCAAATAAGAATTATCAAAAGTGCCGTCCTGCTGTTTTTCCCGATTTTTTTTGTTTTAAATATCCAAAAAATAATTCCTCCTATAGATAAAATAAATACTTTGGAGAGCTCAGCGCTTTGAACAATTAAAAGCCTCCAAAAAAGGCGCACAGTTACATCCTGCACGATTGCCGTAATTGATATATATAAGGGAATGGAAACATCTTCTTTTTTATTCTCCAGAATAAACCGTACTGTATTTTGGGTATTTACAAACTTGTGCCGAAGTTCAAAAAGCAAAAAAGGAGAATATCCCAAAATAAAAGACAGGGCCAAAGCAATCAGATATTTTAGAGGAGGCCAGGGACGGATTAATAAGAGAAAAGTTAAAATCAGGGTAAGACCCAAAAGGAGAGTGACATAATGAAGCTGAATGAGAATTCCTAAAGAGAAGCCTGCCAGTATTAAAAGAGGATATTTCTTCTTTATGGAAGCGATTGAGAGGGAAAGAATAAAAAGCATGGAAAAAAAGGGGACCACATTCGGATTCCAGGAAGCGCGTCCGTAAAGTACAGTAAGAGGCGAGATCGCATAGAAAAGTGCGGCAATAAGGGCACTTCGCGCGGAGAAAAATTTTTTACAAAAAAAATATATCAGGTACACGGTTGCTATGGAAAGAACCGCAACCATAATAGAGGGCCCGACGGGATCAAAGTTCCACAGAGCTAAAAATGGAGAAATCATGTAGTAATACACCGGTCCCATATACATTCTTCCGATCGATGTGATGGGACCTAAAAGTGTAAATTCGCCATTTACAATCATCCGTTTAACAACCAGCATATCCCGTCCTTCGTCTCCTAAAAAAGTCATATACTCCCGAATATGGTAAAGCCTGAGGAATGCGGATAATATCAGAATAATTAAGATAAGTAGAGAGGATAAGCGCATAGTAAAAAAATTGCGGGTCAATTATTCAAAAAGTATTTTTTGAAATCCGGAACTTTTTTTGTCTTCCATATAAAAAAATTATACATAAGGTAACTGTATGGAATAACAATAAGTACAATGGACAAAACCATAAAGATAAACCAGGATGATGTCCCAAAAAAATGTGTGCCCACCGTTACTACAACCGATTGTATAAGAATGGCACCCAGTGAGACTCCGTTAAAATGAAGAAATTTTTTAAACAGTTTTCCCTCTTCAATTTTGGCATGTTTAAACGTCCAAAAATTATTAAAGAGAAAATTTGAAATAATAGAGCCTTCAGCCCCGAGTGCAACGGATGCTCCTGCAGGAAGACCGGTTAAAATCAAAAAATGGGAAATAAATGTTTGTACCAAAAATCCGGTTCCACCGACCATGCAGTATTTAAAAAAACTTGCAGACCTATCATACCGGATGCTGATGCTGCTTTTTATATATTCAAAAACATCCCGTACGTAATACCGGTTAAATCCGATCTTTGATTTACCGAATCTTCTTTCATGAAAAATTACCGGTACCTCCGTAAATTTTGCTCCCGTTTTTGAAAGCTCATATAGAATATGAAGCTGAAATGAAAAACCGGCATTCTGCATTTTATGAAGTGAAATCTTATCCAAAATTCCTTTTACCCGGATTGCTTTGAAGTTTCCCGCATGATCATGCACCTCTTTTACTCCTGCTACCCACCATGCAAGGAGTGAATTTGAAAGTTGATGATTTAGATTCCTAAACCAATTCCATCCGACCACTTTTCCTCCCGCAACATGCCGGGAAGCAACTACTACATCATATCCTTCATTCAATTTTTTAATAAGGGAAGGAATATCCTCCGGATCCCACTGAAAATCAGCATCGTTTGGAATTACAATATCCGCGTGAAGTTTTCGTATGGCATAATCGTATCCCATGATAAGAGCTTTCCCCAAGCCTTCTTTTTTCTTCTCAATGAGATGAACTTTGCTGTTTTTTTTCTGCAGTTTTTTCACCAGCTCGCCGCTTCCGTCCGGAGAATAGTCATCCACAAATAAAATTTCATGGATATCTTGAGGAGTTTTTTTGGCAACTTCAGTAAGAACCGTAACCATGCGTTCTATATTTTCTTTTTCGTTAAATGTAGGAATGATGTGTACTATTTTCATATATTCTTAAAATACTCAATTGTTTTTAGCAGTCCTTCCTCCACGCTGACATGCGGTTCCCATCCTAATATCTTTTTTGCTTTTGAAATATCAGGTTTTCTCCTCTTTGGATCATCTGCATCTTTCTCACCTGATTTAATGATTTGGGAATTTGACTTGGTAAGTTTTAATATTATTTCAGCAATTTCGCGGACTTTCATTTCATTCGGATTTCCTAAATTAATTACTTCCCCATTAATATTATCTTTCTGGATCATCTTAATAATTCCTTCTACTAAATCAGAGACATAGCACAAAGACCGTGTCTGAGAACCGTCCCCATATAGGGTTAAACTCTGTCCGGAAAGTGCCTGATTAATAAAATTTGAAACTACTCTCCCGTCACTTTTCTCCATGTTCGGCCCGTATGTATTAAAAATTCTGACAATGCGGACTGCCGTATTTTTCTTTCTTAAAAATTCCATGGTCAGACTTTCCGCAAATCTTTTGCTTTCATCGTAACAAGCTCTGGTACCAAGGGGATTTACGTTTCCGTTGTAGTTTTCCTTCTGGGGATGCACCTCCGGATTTCCGTAAACCTCAGAAGTTGAAGCCAGCAAAAACCGGGAGTACAGATAATCGCTTGCTAAATTGAGCATATTATACGTTCCTACGGAATTGACGCGCATGGTTTCTATAGACCATTTTTTATATTTAGGAGGAGATGCAGGAGATGCTAAATGAAAAATAAATAAGGGGGGGTTAAGTTTTTTTTTAAAGGAGTCCGGAAGTGGATTTATAACATCATGCTTTAAAAACGCAAAGTTGGGATTTAAAAGAAGCGGTTTTATATTCTTCTCACTTCCGGTTATAAGATTATCGACACAGTATACAAAATGCCCGCGCCTTAAAAGCTCTGAACACAAGTTAGAGCCTATAAATCCAGCTCCTCCAGTAACGATAGAAATAGGTAAGGTATTCATTTGATAATTATCCAATTATCCAATAAATACCAATTACCCAATAAACCAATTTAAAATTAAACAAATGTTTTTTTGGTTAATTGGATAATTAGAAATTGGTTAATTGGATAATTATTATACCTTCTCTCTCCAATAATTAAGAAGATCTTCCATTGTTTTTTCAAAAGGAATAACCGGCTTCCAACCGGTTGCGTTTCTGAATTTGGTTGAATCCCCCACAAGCACTTCAACATCCGAGGGACGCATACGTGTCGGATCTTCTTTAATTGCTATTTTAACGAGGCTTTTCGATAAAAGCAGATTTAGCACTTCTCCAATTTTCCACGCTTTTCCGGTTGCAATATTATATACTTCTCCGGGTTTGCATTTTTCAACCGATAAATAATATGCCCGCACCATATCCCGAACATCGGTATAATCACGCTTTGCATCCAGATTTCCTACATACACAACCGGCTCTTTCTTTCCTTTTTCAATTTCCGCAATCTGTTTGGCAAATGTCGATTCAGCAAAAACATCGCCCCGCCTTGGACCGGTATGATTAAATCCCCGGGTCCTGATTATTTTAATTCCGTAGCTTTCAAAATACTGATAGCCCAAATAATCCATTGCAAGTTTGGAAACTGCGTAGGGAGAAAGAGGACGCAAAGGATTACCCTCTGAAATGGGAACTTCATCAGGCATCACTTTTCCGTATTCTTCGCTACTGCACGCAATTTGGATAGCAAGAGGAAGTCCGCTTTTTCGAACGGCTTCAAATAGATGGACCGTGCCGATAATGTTAACTTCCAGCGTATTGGAAGGAGATGCCCATGAAGACTGTACATAGGACTGGGCTGCCAGATGGAAGATATAGTTCGGTTTTACCTCATCAATCACCGTATAGAGCGAATGAGCATCGAGCAAATCTGCTTCATGAAACTGAATTTTATCTTTTATAGCTTCAATATTATCGCTTTTACTTCTCCATCTCTGAATGCCGTGCACTTCTACATCCTCTTTTAATAGAAGTTCAGCCAGATGGCTTCCCGCAAATCCGGTAATTCCGGTAATAAGTGCAATTTTTTTATTTTGTTTCATAATAGGATCATCTTTCATGATTATTCCCTTCCAATTCCTTTATAATTAAATCCAAGAGCTTTAACTTTTTCCGGATCATATATGTTTCGTCCGTCAAAAATAAAATTCCCCTTCATTACTTTTTTTACTTCAGATAAATCGATTTGTTTAAATTCGTTCCACTCGGTGATAAGGGCAAGCCCATCTACATCTTTGGCAGCCTCAGTGGGACTTGAACAAAACTGCACTTTTTCGGGAAGCACTTTTTTGGCCGTTTCAGTCGCAATTGGATCAAATGCTTTTATTTTAGCGCCCTTCTCCAAAAGTCCGTTTATAATGTCGATACTGGATGCTTCTCTCATATCATCCGTGTTGGCTTTAAAAGAAAGGCCCCAAATTCCAATCGTTTTTCCTTTAACTCCACCAAGCTTTTCAATGATAGTATCCACAAATTTTTTCTTGGCATAGGTATTGATGTGGTTAACTGCACGTAAAAGCTCAAAGTCGTACCCGTGCTCTCGGGCAATGGCAACAAGTGCTTTGACATCTTTAGGAAAACAGCTTCCTCCAAATCCTACTCCCGGATATAAAAACTGGCGGCCTAAGCGTTTATCCAGTCCCATTCCATCCAGAACTGCTTCCACATCCGCATGAACTGCATCACAGAGAAATGACATCGCATTGGCAAACGAAATTTTGGTTGCAAGAAGGGAGTTGGATGCATATTTAATCATTTCTGCAGTTTCAATTGTCGAGGTAATCCTATGCCCCGGAATCGCTTTGTGAAGATCCAGAAGCAAATCCCGAGCTTTGGAAGAATCGCTGCCTATTACAATTCTATCGGGACTGGTTGTATCTGAAATTGCGGTTCCTTCCCGCAGAAATTCAGGACAGGAGGCAATATCAAAACTTACTCCCGGCTTTAGATTTTTTCTTAAAATTTCAGCTACTTTTCTATTTGTGCCAACCGGAACCGTACTTTTGGTTACGATAACGGCATAGTGATCCAGTGACTTTCCGATATCCTCCGCTACTTTAAAAACGGATGAAAGATCAGCCTCACCCGTCTCCTTAGGAGGAGTCCCGACGCAAATAAAAATAATTTTAGAGGATTTTACAACTTCGGAAATATCCAGAGTAAATTTAATACGCCCGGCATTTACGTTTCTTTTAACCATTTCATCCAGTCCCGGCTCATAAAAAGGGCTTATTCCTTTTTTGAGTTTCTCAATTTTTTCCTTTGTTCTGCCGGCAACATAAACAGTATTTCCTAAATCCGCAAATACAGAAGCAGTAACCAGTCCCACGTATCCGTGTCCGATAAAACCTATTTTCATATATTTTAAATGGATAACTGTTTTTTAACTTTTTCCAGCCCCTCGCTAAATGAATTCATCTTTAAATCAAGATTTCTTATTTTATCACTTTTAAGTCCCAACTTAAATGGACGGTATGCCCGGTCTTTAAAGTACTGTTCCCGGGTAATGGGAACAAGCTGTGGATTTAGACCAAACACACCCCCAATTGTGGTTATTCCCTCTATAACCGATAAACTTTCCCTTCCTACTAAGTGATAGGTTCCCTCTATGTTTTTTTCCAGAAACAGGTTGATACCCTGTGCGATATCGTCAATAAAGGTGGGAGTGTATATATGATCAGAAAGAGCGTAAATTTTTTCCTTGTTCGTCATTTTTTCCAAAATTCTTCTGACAAAGTCTTTTTTCTTCGGATAATACGCCCGGTACGGATATGATATGCGCAAAATAGAATAGCCAATTCCGGATGATGCGACAGAGAGCTCTCCTTCGTATTTTGTGTATCCGTACCAGTTCACCGGATCAGGTACGTCTTCTTCTGTATAAAAATCTTTTGTTCCGTTAAAAACAAAGTCTGTTGAGATATAGATGAGACGTTTCCCTGTTTTTTGAGAGGCTTTGACAATATTTCGAGTACCTTCCACATTTACTCTCCATGCTTCGCCACCCTCCCCAAACAATTTATCATCCTCACAGGAATCAACATCCGTTTTTCCGGCCATATGGACAACCGTAGGAGCTTTTGACTCTTCAAAATAGTTAATGATTTTTTCATAATCGGTGATATCAACTCCATCCGATTTACCGAGATTGAGAACGGTATAATCCGGAAATAGCTCCAAGAAACGGGACCCCACCATCCCGTTAAAACCGGTTGTCAAGATTGATTTATCCATTTTTGATTTTTAAGTGGTTGCCACCAATTTTCGTTTTTTCTGTACCAATCAATAGTTTTGGCAAGCCATGTGTCAAAATCGGAAACGGGTTTCCATCCCAGTTCACCCTCAATTTTTTTCCAGTCTACTGCATACCTTCTGTCATGTCCTTTTCTGTCTGTGACAAATTCAATTTTACCCTTATCCTCATCCATAAGGGTTATTATTTTTCCGACAATTTCGATATTTGAAACATCCTGTGTCATTCCTCCGATTGTGTATGTCTCCCCGACTTTTCCTTTTTGCAAAATAAGGTCAATTGCCCGGCAGTGATCCTCTACATATAACCAGTCCCTTACGTTTTTCCCGTCTCCGTATACCGGCACTTTCTTACCCTCCATCAAATTGGTAATGGTAAGGGGAATCAATTTTTCAGGATACTGAAAAGGGCCAAAGTTATTTGAGCAGTTTGAAATGGTAATAGGCAATTGATACGTTCTAAAATACGCTCTTACTAAATGATCAGATGATGCTTTTGATGCTGAGTATGGAGAGCTCGGATCATAAGGGGTATTTTCATCAAATTTTTCCAGGGAATCTAATTCTAAAGATCCGAATACTTCATCTGTTGAGATATGGTGGAAGCGTTTAACATGGTTTTTTAATGCAGATTCCAAAAGAGTATAAGTACCGGTGATATTTGTTTTGATAAAATCACTTGGTTCTGTAATTGACCGGTCCACATGGCTCTCAGCCGCAAAATGGACAATCGTATCAACTCCCTGCATCGCTTTTTCAACAACATCGCAGTCACAAATATCCCCCCGGATAAACGTATAATTTTGATTTTTTTCAATACTTTTGAGGTTTTCTAAATTTCCCGCGTACGTCAATTTATCCAGGTTAACGATCGCATCATTCGGATAGTGAGAAATCCAGTAGAGGATAAAATTGCTTCCTATAAAACCGGCACCGCCTGTAACCAGAAGTTTCATATCCCCGCTTTCTTTGCCCAATATTTATTTGCTGCATAAAGCGTATCAAATGTACCGGTATCAGACCAAAATCCTTTTAATTCTTCCCAGGAGAGTTTGCCCTCTTTAATATACAAATTATTTACATCCGTAATTTCAAGCTCATCCCGGGCTGAGGGCGTGCATTTACGTATGAGATCAAAAACATGTTTGTCATACATATACAACCCGCACACTGCAAATTTGCTCTTAGGATTTTTTGGTTTTTCTTCAAGCGAAATTACTTTTGACTTATCCGGCTCTCCAAATTCGGGAACTCCAAAGCGTGACAGTTCTTTTTTATTCTCAATTTTTTTCAGGAAAATTAAGGCCCCGTCTTTAAAATTATCAACGCTTTTTTTTATATCCGCATCCGTTGTGTTATCTCCTAAAATTACGGTGATGGGGTCGTTATCCGCAAAATCCTCAGCAAGTTTTAGAGCATCGGCAATACCTCCGTTTGCCCTTTCCTGATATGCATACTCAAGGTGCGTAACTCCTAACTCTTTCCCGTTTTTTAAGACCCGTAAAAAATGACCCGCATGAGGACCGCTTGTCACAATAAGAACCTCCGTAATTCCTGCTTTAACCAGAGTGTTTATAGGATAAAAAATCATCGGCCGATCAAAAATTGGCAGAAGATGCTTGTTTGTAGCGTAAGTAAGCGGATAAAGTCGGGTTGCAAGTCCCCCAGCTAAAATTACACCTTTCATAATTATGTAAATAAATCCGAAATCCTAAATATCAAAAATACGAAACAAATTTAAACATTAAATTAACTGGTTCGTATCTCAGATTTTAATAATATTGTTTCGGATTTCGTGTTTCGAATTTAATGAAAAATGGCTCCTCTTAGTAAGAGTATGCCAATAACTGCTATGACAACGTATTCTACCACAACTTTCAGGTGCAAATCATGATTTCGGGCGTGGTGGAAAATTCCCCAAGCAATATAAAGAAAGCTTAAAGAGATAATAATCTCATACTGTCTCATTGGATTTGAAATATTTGCGATAAAAAACACGAGACTGATTAAAACTACCAGAAGAAGTATGAGGTAATCGGGAGTATGTTTGTGGACTTTCATAGTATGGCTCCTATTCCGGTTGCTCCCATTGCACCAATTAAAGCACCTATAAATATAATATGGGCAAGAGTCCGTGAAGAAAGCCTATGAGGCTTAAATTTCCACATATAAATCCCGTCTAAGAAAAGAACGACTAGGAGAAACTCGGCTGTGAGGATGGAGATTGACTTAAGAGGAGTATAGACGACAACTTTTGGAACCGTATTAATGGTCGTTGCGGAGAAGCTGTTCGGAGGCAGGACAACTGCAACCGCTTGTGTAGGCACAATCGCCTCAGGTGTAATTTGGGCAACGGTATCAGATAAAGTTCGTGTTCCGAATTCCTGAACTACAAGAGTTGTCTCCTCACCCAGAAGCTTGCCGTTGATAACAGCAAGTCCCATCTCGGTATACTCAGGTTTAAGTAGATTTGTCCGATGTGTCGGAGAATTCATCCAGGCATCAACCACCTGATCTGAACTATCAAAGCTTTTAGCTAAATTCTCCCCGGCATAGTCATAATCATATCCTGTCTCCCTTATAAACTCCCACGGAGTTTTGCCGGAGGGAGATATATGAGCCCAGTAATTATTGCCAAACATATCATTCCCCTTATTGGTTGCTGATGTTGTTAGAAGCGGTGAGAGAGCAAGGGGAGAAAGTCCCGCCTCCTGTCTCTTTTGATTAACGAGGGTTAATATCCTGTTAATATTTACATCTTTTGCGTATCCCAAAATCTCAGGATAATCTTTTCTAAATGTTTTGACAGTAAACTGTACCAGAAGAAGCAAAGCGACATAAAAAAGCAAAGAAGAAAGATGGAGCGATTTTGCCTTGTAGTTGTTTGAATGATGCGGAAAAAAATAATGCTGGATAGGAAAAATAAACCGGTTCATAGACTTTTTTACCCCTCTTTCCGATCCCGATTCAATCGGGAAGGATTAGAGGGGGATATACTGAAAAACAACACATAAACTTGAGTTTTTTAGTATATTTATTGTGTCAGAAAGAACGAAGTCATGCAAGGGAAAAATATAGTATAATCCGTACGACCACTGTGGTAAATGAATGCGGCCAGAATGGTGGAATCCGGCCGGGGGAATAGTGGAAAGATTCAGATAATCTTTTTTGCCTTTACGATAAGCCTTTTGCTGTCTGCAAATCCCGAACAAGTATACAGGGTTAAAATTGCATCTTGTGTCGGTTTAATAACCTCCGTATCTGTCGGATTTACTTCCTGAACCTCTTTAATTTCATACGTATAAAATATATTACCAGTCAGAATATAAACTTTTTGCCCTGATTTTACGTTTCTAAGGGGTAAAAATAACCCTTCCCGTGCGTGAGCAAACATTACAACGTTTCCTGCTTCATCGGGTGCAGCTGATCCTTCTCCCCATCCGGCAGTATCTTCAAAAACTTCCCAGTAACCGTTTATAATTTTTGCTTTTTTAACTCCTACATCAATCCCAACTGAGGGAATAATAATTTTTGTAGGAATATCCCGAATTAACTTTGGCAAAGTCTGAGACTGGATAAAAAGAGGGTCTATTTTGACCGGATTATAGGATAAGAGAGGCGTATAACCATTTGACTTGGCTACGATGGCGCGAGGTTTTGAAAAAATAAAAGAACTATTTTGTATCAAAAATCCCAGAACAAGAAGTACAATTCCTATAATTAAAAAGGTCAGGCGGGCTTTTTTTACCTTATCTTTGCCCTGAGTTTTGACTTTGTGTATACGAGTAGACATAGAACTCCTAAGAGAAAGATTACATCAGAACTGCTAATCTTATTTGAACTCACGCTTCCCGTATAGGAAAGTCCTAGTACATCCGGTCCTCCGATTCCATATCCGACTGCCTGGCTACTGCTTCCTTCCGGATCATGTTTGTATTCAGAAATTCCCGGTGACCATCCGCAGTTGGTACCGGTAAATGATTGTCCCGGCGCACAGGGATTCTGGTCGGACGGAGAACTGCCTGTAGGCTTGGGTGTAGGAGAATCAGTAGGACTGGGAGTCCGGGGTGCCAAACTAACCCGCGGCTCACGTGTGGGCTGTGCTTCCCGTTCAGTCGGACGCACCCACCAGTCAGCTTCTGTTTGTGACACAGTTTGAGTAAAAAGTCCCCAGAAGAAGAAAAATAAAAAGAATGCAGATAGAACTGCAATTATTTTTTTCATAACCCTCCTTATGAAAATGGCAGTTTAATAACGACAGATAGTGGGCAAAAGCAGATTACAGTACAATGTCAAAAAGCATGTTTAGATATTTTGAAAAGTCGATTTTTCGTCTGCGTCTTAAGATAACCAAGAGTACTGCAACCGGAAGTACAGAAAGCCATCGTTCATTTACTTTCAGAGACACTCCCCCCAGAAGCATACCAGGGAGGGTGGACTCGGTTGCTTTCAGAAAAGAAGGGGAAAGATACACGCCCCGAAGTGGCGACTTGGTAGGAATAATATTCGGGTTTACCTCAGCAAAGTAGATAGCGTCCGTTGCATATGTAAATATCCTGCCTGAATTTCCATACGCCTCTTCTCCGGTTTGATCCGTGCTGTTTGTAAGGTAACTGACAACCGTCTGTACCGGATTTATATTCACAACAGTTTGGTTAATAACATAATTTACTGCAACCTCATCAGTGGGAGTTGGTGTCGGATCAGAAGATACAGCACCCCCAATCCTTGTATCAGGAGTAGGTGTAGTCTGCGGCTGAGAATTATCAGCTATTACGTGTTCATTCGGCTGTCCGGGAGTTACCACGTTTCCTATAAAATCTCCCAAGACGTTTATAAATAACACCACTACTTTCTTGGCTTTTACGTTAAGGTTTGAAAGATTTAATATATTTACTCCCGCATTTGCATCCCCGGTTTCAACTATTCCTGCCCCGGTATTGTAGTTTGCGGCATTGTTTCCGGAATCTGCATTTACGGTTATGTTATTCTTAATATCTGCAGTGTTTGTGTTCTCTGTTGTCTCTTTAGCACTTTGTGAATTTTGCGCGTCATTTGATGACCCTGCACCGGTTTGTGAATTAGTTGTGCTGTCGGTATATGTTGCCTGTCCTTCTCCTCCAGTTGTTATAGTTGCGGGAAGACTTGATGCCGTGGTAGCCTCAGATGGCGCTCCGATAATTTTTCCTATCCATTTCCCCAACTCGTTTACCATGACAATCCATACGGTTCCCTCAGGATCATCTACATTTGTATTGGCAACAGTTGTACTGTTTACATCTGAATTTGCATCCCCGGTGGTTACACTTCCTCCACTTGTATTTCCGTTACTGGCGTTATTTCCGGTATTGGAGGTTACATCAACATTGGTTGCCACCGTTGCCGTATTTACGTTTTTAAATTCGGACGTATCTGAAGTTTGGTAGACAGCTGTGTTGTCAGATCCGGCTCCGGTTTGTGAATTACTTGTGGTTGAAACAGGTGAATTTGATGTAATTGATGAGGCAAGAACAGATGTTCCATCGGGAAGTATAATATTCCCGGTTAGGGTGCCATAAATATTAATTACTCCGAAAAGCCACTCTGCTACATTCAGATTGGTGTTGGCAAGGTTAATTATATTTGCGAGTGCATTTGCATCTCCTGTTTTTACAACACCGTTTCCGGTATTTAATACTGCTTTATTTTCTCCGGAAATGGCATTTAAAGTTATATCATTATTTATCGTTGCGTCATTTCCGTTTGCTTCTTTGACGGTAAATCCGTTGCTAGTTGTAGCAGTATTGTCAGATTCCGCTCCCGTTGTTGCATTTTTGGTAACTGTTGGACTGACACTGTCAAATGTTCCAGTTGCACTACTCTCAGCTAGTTGAAATACGATGTCCCCGCTCTGATTTCCGTATATATTTTGAGTGACAAATCCTCCCTCACCCGTGACATTGCTGTTTAGTTTGTTAAAAAGATTTGTTGAGGCATTGGCATCTCCCGTAAAAACATTTCCGGATAATGTATTAAGGGTTGCTACATTAAATCCGGTATTGGATAACTGATTAATTTTATTATTAAGATCTGCCAGGTTTTTAGAAACCTGTTCTAAATTTTTATTTAGATCTTCTGTTGCCTGATTTTGTGAAAAAGCACCGGTATTGGTATTGGCTGGATCGTTTACGGATTCGTCTTTCGAGTAGGTACTTCCGTTCCCTTCTTGCGCATCGCCCGTTGCCATTGAATCCGCCAAGGCTCCGCTCGATGTAGTAGTAGTAGGATTACCCGTCGGAGATACATATCCTACCGGTACAATAGTCGGAACCGGATCATTAGGAGAAATAGTCGGTTGGGCCTCACCAGTAGGTGCTGATGTTGGAACCGGAGGAGACTGATTGGAAGGAGGTTCATCTGATCCGCCCGGAGGAGGAACGGTGGGTACTGCATCTACCGGAGGCACAGTAGGAGCCGGAGGAGGAGCTGTCGGTACTGACGGAGGCGGAGGCGGAGCATTCTGTTCTTGAGGAGCACTTGTCGGTGAGGGATCATCCGCATATGCAGAAAGGGTAGTAAAAGAAAACATTCTTTCAAAAAGAAGAATAGCAATAAGAAAACTGCTAATAAGTCTGTGTAATTTATTTATGGGTGATTTTGTCGTCATTTTTTAAACTTTTAGCTTTGAGCTTTTGTTAATCTCGTTCCTTCTTGGAGGCCCTCGACTTGATAGTCGGGGCCTGCCAAGAAAGAAAACGGTTACTGTGTGACTGTAGTCATAGTATCGTTGATATGAGTCACGACACTCTGCCACAAATCTGCCAAAGTTGCGTTGACAAATCCACCAGCGGTATTACCGTTGGCTCGATTGTCTCCGGTTTCGGAAGATGCGTCAACAAAATTTTCGACCCCTAGATCCCACGGATAGCAATTTCTACCCCAATTAATACTGTCAGCATTATGAGACCAACACTTATTATTTGCGTTGTCTACACTTATGATCTGATCGTTGTTAACATAGGTATTATTTTCTGATCCAGGTCCGGTGGTTGAGTTATTGCCGTTGTTGGCAAATCCTCCTAGAGCTTGTTGTACAGAAGTAGTATTTATATTTCCTTCTGTATTTACTCCAACTATCCCACGTGCGCCCCCGGTGACGATGTCGCCTCCGAGAGTGTTGTAAGAAGCTTTGTTATCTCCGGTCTCAACACTTGCGTCAACATCATTTTTAACGAACATATCATTGTAATTTCTTACACTGATATCGCTGCTGTTATTTAATGTGACGATATTGTCTGAGAAAGGTCCGGTGATACTGTTTCCTGCTGTATTTCCTCCAGTTGAACCAGCTCCAGTTGTAACCTGTGTCCAGTTATCATTGACGTGGGTCCCGACGGTTACGCCGAGTACTCCATTACCGCTTTTGATAAATGCAGGACCAGTGTTAGCTTTAGCTCTGTTATATCCAGTGTTGGAAGATGCATCGACGTCGTTATAAACGACGGCGGTGTTTTGATTATCAACGTTAACGTTTTGGTCATTGTTGATATATACTGCATTGTTTCCGTCACTTCCTCCCCATATAGAACCGGGACCAGTAATGTGGTTTGAGCCGGTGTTTGGACCTGCTGCTGCACCACCTACTACGTTAGTAGTATTAATATTGGCAACGGTTGATACGACGGTATTAGAAGTAGCGTTTCCTGTGACGATATCACCTCCGAGAGTGTTATAGCTTGCGCTATTGTGCCCGGTATTGACGTTTGATTCAACATCATTTGTTATTTTAGCGTCATTGTAGTTACTCACTTGCACATTACTTGTGTTGTTTACTGTACATGTGTTGTTTGAGAAAGGACCGGTGGTATCGTTTGAACAGTTATTACCTGTTGCTAAAGCTGGAAGCATTGCGGCTCCAAAAAGAGCAGCAGTTCCAACTATTGTTGCGAATTTTTTCATATATTTAATTATTTTCACCTCCTTTCGTTAGAATTTGTTTTCGAATTATTTAATGAGGAAATACAAATTCTTACGTCCTCTTATAATCGAAGAATGATTTTTTTATTCTCCTCCCACAAAAAAAGGCAAGAATCTTTTTATAAAGATTCTTGCCTCCGCTTGCGGTCAGCAACAAATTTTATGCCGTTATTCGTTTATCGTTGTTCGTTCTTCGTCCTAACGAAATACGAATCACGAAAAACGAAGAACGTTTTTTCTATAACTGGTCAATTGCAATTCCTGTTGTCTTCCTTATATTTCGTGCTGTTATCTGGGTGATTTGATTATTTTGTACAATAATTTCGATAGATCCGTAGGGACGTACATTTGCCAAAGCTTTTTTCAGCTCATCAAGAAGAAGTTGAGTATTCATAGATGACTGGTAATCAGCCATTATATTTTAAATATAAATTTGGACAGAAAATATGATTAATTTATGCGGGGGCAGAAGTTAACGCATAAACAAAACGAGGCAGTCTCATTTCACTATAACTAATTTTAAAATATATTGTCAAGACCCAAATGCTATTGTGACAATATCTTTCTTTCCTTCCAATTCTCCTATGTATATTTTAAACATCTTTTCATTATCCGGTACTACAAAACCCACCCGATCAATTTTGGTTGATATAGCAGCCACAGGCACCAAATTATTATGAAGGTCAGGCGCAAATTTGCGGCTCTCATCACCTCCGTATGTCATACGAATAAGATCGCCCGGAATGATATTTGCAGGAGTTGCTCTGTCGTTTCTAAGTTCCAAATTTAGAATTAAAAACAATTTATTGTTTTTAGCGCTGAATGTTTTATCACCTACCAGCACCTGGCTTGTTTTTTCAGCATTGGTAATGGTGAGCTTTATCCGGCTGGGACTCGCAGTAGTCGTCGGAATTGGCTTCCCCTGATTATTTAATGCACTAAAGTCATAGCTTCTATCAACTCTTGTAGTAACCGAACGAACAGAAGAAGGTGAATTGGTGGAATTTTTGGGGGTTGAAATTTTTGAAATAAGAAATAGTCCTATTATTACTATAACAATTACTATTAAAAATTTTTTATATGCCTTTAAAAATAAAGAGAGTCTTCTTTTGTGCACAGGTTTGGTTATATTAACACCAGTAGAATTTAAATCATTTTCGGCTGCGTTTTTATCCATATATAATGCGCTAATTAATACTCATGAATGTGACAGCGATATTACAATCCTAATTAATGTATGTCAAGATAACAAACTATATCAATTAATTCATACGGAGCATATTAGCCGCAAAAAAGGCGTAAGTTTTTTATACTCACGCCTTTTTGTAACCCGTTTCTTTCTTGATGAAACGAATTATTGAGCTACAACAACAGTTGTCGTATTTACATCATTTGTCACATTTGTCCTTGAGGTTGCTGTGCCTGTTGAGATACTGCCGCCAACTGTATTGCCGTTTGAGTCGTTATGTCCTGTGTCAGAAGCAGTGTATACTGTATTTGAAACGTATGCGCTGTTTATAACAGTGACATCCGCGTCTTTAATATTTTTCACACTGGCATAATTGTGAGATTTAGCTCCGGTTAAACTATTTCCGGCAGATAAATCACATCCGCACTCAGGAGAGGTTTGATCAACCAAAACTCCTGTAGAATTGACTCCATTGGTTAGAGTTGTGGAAGAACTCGCAGGATCTGTAACAATTCCGGTTCCTAAAACTAACGTGTTGTAATTTTGATCATTCTTACCACTCTCACTTTTGGTTGTGATGTTATTTGTCACATGTGCATGATTAAATACATCAACATCGGCTGTGGTTTTATTCAAAATCCTACTTTTATTAGTACTGCGATATCCGGTTGCTATGTTGAAACTGTCAGTTGCTGCAAATACAGGAAGAACAGAAACAAAAAGCATACCGGTACCCAACATAACTCCTAATATATTTTTTTTCATAAATTTTCACCTCCTTTCGTTAGAAATACTTGACGAACAAAGTGAGTCTCAGTATTTCTTACCCTAAAAATTTTTTAAAAATTTACTGTGTAAATTTTTCCAAATTGCTTTGCAATTTAAAAAAATTTTCAGGGTATGCATCTCTATGTCTCGCAAGCTCGACAAGATCTGCACAAAAAAAGACACTCTCCCTTTTAAAAAAGGCTAAAGTGCCAGAATTGGGCAGTGGGCAGATTTTCATTATAAATTCAATAGTCGACAACAAAACTTCATCGGGCAGATGAATCACAAAAAACTTATAAAAAAAGCAATCCCTTTATTTAGGTGATTGCCTCCGGTTGCGGCCAGCAAATGAAATTATTAATGATCTATATCACTATAGGAATTTTTTTAACCGTGTGTCAAGAGGCAGTTATAAAACATACTTTGGACTTTAGGATTTTTTCCTGTATACTCTCTTTCCATGAAACGGCTTTTCCCTATTATTCTTAATATTCTCCCCTACATTTCTGTCTTTCTTTTTTCTCTCTATCAGCCTATAGATTCTGATCTGGGGTGGCACTTAAAGTACGGAGAATACTTCTTTACTCACGGAAAAATATTAAGAGACAATATTTTTTCCTCTGAAATGAATTCTTATCATTGGATAAACCACTCCTGGCTTTCAGATAGTGTGACATATTTTGCATATCGCGATCTTGGATTTTTAGGAGTTTCCCTCTTGGGAGCACTAACGGTTGTGGGAACGCTTTTTTTTATATCAAAATCGGCATCCCTTACCTGGTGGCAAAAGAGTTTTCTCTTTCCTCTTACTCTCTACTTTATGGAGCTTCTTAATAAAGTCTCATTCCGCGCGCAACTGGTCACTCTGATGTTTACCTGCTGTGCCTATTTAATTTTCAGCAAATTTAAAAAGGGGAGTGTCAAATATCTTTTTTTCCTCCCGCTTCTTTTCCTTATTTGGGTCAACTTTCACGGAGGATTTATCCAAGGACTAGGACTTTTCTTTCTTTGGTCTATATTTTATCTGGTAATTAATTTACTGCCTCGTCATGCTGAACTAGTTTCAGCATCTTCATATTTTTCCAATATTAAACACAAAATTTTTTATTACTTATTACCTTTACTTGCGTTATTAGTTTCAGTATTTGTAACTCTCATAAATCCCTTCGGAATATCTATCTACGGAGAAGCCCTTCACCACTTCGGAAATCCTCTTTCTCAATATATCGTCGAGTGGACCTCATTTGATGCCTATACTATCTATTGGTGGAGGCTTCTCTCCTGGGGGCTTTATATAGGAGTTTCCATTTTTATTCTTTTTAAGAATAAAAAACTCAGAGAGTATCTTCCTGAAATCCTACCCCTTGTTTTAATATTTTTCCTCTCATTTAGCGCCCGCAGATATACATGGACTCTTCTTTTATTATCCATTCCCATTATTAAATATCTGGATAATATTATCTCCGTCATTTCACAAAAAACCATAAAAATCATTTACTTTCTTGTTTTTTCTGGAATTATTATCTACTCACTTTATCTAAAACTAGTAACTCCCTATGGAATAAGAAATTTAAGTTGGGAAAATTACTGCAGATATACAAGCTGTTCATTTGCATCGGCTGAATTTTTAAAAAAAGTTCCGTATAAAAATCTCTATACTTTTTATGACTGGGGAGGATGGCTTATATGGAATTATCCCAAGATTAAACCCTCAGTTGACGGACGCATGTCCTTCTGGAGAGATAATAAAGACTACAGCGCATTTGAAAATAATTTTTATCTGGAACAGAACATTCTGGATATTAATAAATCCCCCTATGATACAGTTTACATTTCTACACATAAACCTATCTACAAAAGAATGTTGGCATTAGTAAACGAAAACAGATGGGAACTGCTGTATGAAGACCGAGTCAGTGCTATTTTTAAAAGAAAATCTTCTTCTCTGATCGGACCGCATATTCCAACCATATAACAATAAAACAATTTAACCATTTAACTCTCCAAACTTATCATTCTCTCCATACACAGGAGAAACTGTATTATTTTTCTTTCCGTTTAAGGGAATATCCAATATCCAGGCAATCGTCTGGGCAACTGCAATTCCGACTCTAATTCCCGTATATGATCCCGGTCCGGTTCCAACTGTAACGGATGAAATATCCTTAAAAGTTAAACAGTGAGCTTTTAACAACTCCTCAATTGCGGGAAGAAGTATCTGAGAAGCCCATGACGTTGTTTCTTTTTTTAAGGAATATTCTTTTTCAGAATCTGAGACTTTTATAAAAATTCCATTATGGTGTGTAGTGTCAATATGAAGGTTCATAACTTAAACTCGCATGCGTCATTCTGAACGAAGTGAAGAATCCCGATCGGTTTAAGTAGAGCCAACGGGATCCTTCGCTTTAGCTCAGGATGACAAATTTTTGCCGGAGCGAGTTTATAACTCGGTCCGCATTTTATTTAATTTGGTAGTCTTCAATTTTAATCTCTCTTTTTCCGTCATCAATCGTTTTAAACTTAATATCAATCCTTCTCTTGGGCAATAAATCAATGATAATCTCAGGCCACTCAATAACGATAAGTATATTTTTTTGACCTAATAAATCCCATATTCCCAAATTGAGAACTTGGGAAGGGGAGTCGATCCGGTATAAATCCAGATGAAAAATATGGCTAAGAAGTGAGTTGTTATTTTTAGGATTATATTGTCGCACAATATTATATGTAGGGGAGAGGACTCGTTTTATTCCGCTAAGGTATGTGACAAGACCTCCCGCAAATGTAGTTTTTCCGCTTCCCAAGGGCCCGAAAAGTAAAATCACCTCTCCCCCCTTTATCGACTCCCCTATTTTTACCCCTAATTTTCGGGTCTGGCCTGCTGTTTCGGTTAGTATCGTTTTCATAAGATTTAAGGTTTTAGCCTATCATGTCAGGATAACAATATCAATCTATATCTTTTTCTCTTTCTTCACCGTCTTATAAATACTGATCCCGCTGACTGCAAAACATACAGTCCCGAGTCCTATCAAAATCCACACGAAAAAATAAGGAGAGCTTTTTGATAAACCTGATCCATTTTCATCATTCTTAGTTGATTCTCCCAATACTTTTGTATCGCTTTTTAACTCTTCAGAGCTTGAGCTTGAGCTCTTATCCAATCCTTCCCCATCTGAATAAATAGTTGGGCGGGACGTGGGTAATATTTTCACGGTAGGTTTAGGAGTATTTGTGGGTACCTTAGGAGTATTTGTAGGATTCGGAGTTAAGGAAGGAGAGGACGTAGGAGCGGGAGTATTGGTAGGGTTAGGAGTAGGAGTAAGAGTAGGAAGCGTAACAGACACCGTTTGAATATTTTGATCATCGAAATTAGGCGAACCGCCTGCAGTAAATCTTCGAACTTTAAATTTATAACTTCCGGATTCCCTGCATCCGGAATCTGATGTATCAAGCTTTGCCTTGAGTGTTGTGGTTGCTGAGGATGAGGAAATGGTCACGGAAAGAAACTCCTTCCATCTTTCATCCGTTGAGGGACCGGAAAACCAGTCAGTTCCATTCCAGGTATACCCGCAATAATTGATCGTATTATCTTTTGAAAAAACTCCCTGAAAATAGTACACCGTCCCATCATCTGAATTAATTGATAGATTTACTTTTACACTTACTTCCTGATTGGCATCAGTAATACTGCTTGGCGAAAAATCAGAAAGAGTTATGGAGGACGGCGCTGCAGAAACTGAAGAATACTGTGTAAAAAAAATTAATAAAAATAAAACAAAAATTCTTTTAATGAATTTTAATTGTATCATTGTAAAATTGTTAAATTGTGAAATTTCACTGCAGATGCCAATATAGAGTCATCTTCCCGTTACCATGAAAAATAAATACTCCGTTTCCTTTACTTTGCCCTCCCCGGTAAAAATATGCATTCCCTTCATCAACTGCTTTAATCGCTAAATTTTTATCATCATACATATCAACCCCGTTATGAATCCCTGATTTATAATAGGCTGAGGAAAAAGGAGTATGTCCGAAACATTGAGAAATTTTGGGGTTTGCCATCGGCCACTCCCAGGATCCGGAACCTATATTTTTTGTCAGATCGTTGCCTACATCATCACAGGAGTTTTTGTTAAACGGCATATCCCGGGACGTCAGTAAATTAAAGGGATTTTCATATCCCACATCAAAATTAAATTTATTCAGGTCTGATTCATTTAAATTATATACGGAAAAGTGCAGATGCGATCCGGTTGAAAACCCGGTATTACCCATAAGCCCAATCACATCTCCTTTTGAAACTTTCTTAGGTACTCCGGCAGCTGATAATATAGAAGCTGCCTGTTGAATGGTAGCCGCTTCACGCGCTGCTGCCTCCAGATTCTGACGATAAATTTTCTCACTATTTTTAGTGACGGAGAGAAAAACTTCTTTATCTCTTTTTTGCAGATCTAAGGTTGCCTGGTCTTTTACGAGTTGTGCCTGAGTTTGTTCCAATTCAACTTTTTTTTCTTCCCGCAGGGTTTTCTGTTCTTTAAAGTTCTCTTTACTGTTTTGGAGTTGAAAAAGGATTTGCCTGTCATGTGTCTGGACCGTTTGAATATATTTGAATCTATTAAAAAAATCAGAAAATTTTTGTGTCGAAAGAATTAAGCTGAGGTAGGACACCCCTCCGTATTTATAGGAGGCGGCGGTTCTGTCTATAAAAAGGTTGGTAGTTTTCGTCAGAGAGTTTTCAAGATTGGTTATCTTGCCATCCAGTGTTGTTATCTCTTTTTCAAGCTGTTCTACTTTTTGTTTGGCGGAATCAATTTTTGATTTAGTAAGTTCAATCCGGGTTGAGAGATACACAATCTGCGCCTGCATACTCTCCCGTTCGTTGGCACACCGATTGACCGTATCTGTATAACAGGAGACTTTTTCAAAGGCGCTTCCAAGATCTCGACACGGATCATCTGTCGGACAGGAAGCAGAAATTACATAAGCGGGGGTGAGAAGAAAAATTATAAATAATATGCTTAAAAGCAGGGATCTTATTGACTTCATACATACAGTAAAAAAATTCTAAATTCGAATATCCCATGAAAATTTCTTAAGAAATTTCCAGGGTAAACGAAATTCGAAACTATATTAAAATTTAAGATTTATAATTCGCATCGGATCTCGAGTTTCGGATTTAAATAGTTATTTCGGATTTAGTCTTTTAGATACCTCGACAATGCGATACTGCTTCCCAAAAGACCGATGACCATTCCGCTTATCATGATTACTGCCCAAATTAAAATATAAAAATACATATTAGGAGGCCATATGGAAACCGTGACTTCGTTTAATTTAAATAGTGTCAGATCCGGTATGCCTCTTAAAAAAGACTGTGCAAAAGGCTCAAAATAGAGAAGAAAAAGGGTGATTACCAAAGACGCACCGATACTTCCTCCCAGTCCGTACACAAGTCCTTCTTTGATAAAAGGTTTTCTTATATACCAGTTGCTAGCCCCAATTAGATTTAAAACTTCGATTTCCTCTTTTCTCAAAGCAATTTTCATTCCGATTGTTGTCAGGAGTATAAAAAGTGTTGCAACAAGAAGAAAAATGATAAATACAATTCCAACTTTCCGAAGAATAGTTGTCCATGTGATGAGAGTATCGACTACATCTTTTTGAAAAACGACATCATCTACTCCCGGTTCTTTTTTTACCATGTCATTTAATTCACTTAAATATTCAGGGCTGGTTGCCGAAATTTCCAAAGATGCAGGCAGTATCTCCGCCGTCACCATCTCAAGAAGCAAAGGGTCGTTCTTATTCTGTTCTTTATATACTTCAAGCGCCTGTTCTTTTGAAATAAATTGTACAGTGGATACTTTTTGCGTATTTTTAAGCTTTTGAGTAAGACTGTCTATGCTTTCCTTATCTTTCTCATCTTTAAAAAATACTGTCAGTTGAGGTTTGGATTCAAAATAAGAAATAAGAGATGAGGATCCTAGCGCAAGTACAATAAATACGCCGGTCACAAGAAGGGTCACAAAAATCATAAAAATAGCAGCCAAAGCCTGATATGGAGTACGCCTGATTCTCTTAAAAAAAGAAACTGATGATGTCATAGGTTACCCGTATCTGCTTTTCTTTTCATCTTTTATAACTTCACCTTTTTTAAGGGTGATGACCCGTTTTCTCATGCTGTTTACAATATCTGCGTTATGGGTTGCCATTATAACCGTTGTCCCAGATTTATTTATATCAGAGATAATCTTAAGAATTTCCCAAGATGTTTTAGGGTCCAGATTTCCGGTAGGCTCATCCGTAAGTAAAATTTTGGCTCCTCCTATAATTGCCCGGGCTATTGCTACTCTCTGCTGTTCACCTAAAGATAACTGTACCGGAAAATAATCCATTTTATCAGTCAGACCTACAAATTGAAGCGTTTCTTTTACTTTTTTTTCAATCTCGCCCCTATTCCTGCCCATAATCTCAAGGACCACTCCTATATTTTCAGCAGCAGTCCGGTCGGAAAGAAGTTTAAAGTCCTGAAACACAAATCCCATCTTCCGTCTAAACTCATACACCCGATTCTTAGAAAGTGATGAAATATTGACATCATCTATATACACATGCCCCGAGGTAGGAGCAAGTTCCCGGTCTAAAAGTCGAAGCAAGGTTGTCTTACCGGCCCCGGATGATCCGATCAAAAAAACAAATTCTCCGTCCGCAATTGAAAGGTTAATATCTTTTAAAGCAATGTTGCCGCTTGGATATGTTTTTGAAATACCAACAAAACGAATCATAACGCGTATTTTTGAGGGAAAAAATTTATTATTGCAAAACTTCTACTTTACCGACATCCATAAGCCATCCTGCTTTTTTGCCTGCAAATGTCTCACCGTATACTTTGACCTTTTTACCTACAAAGGGAGTTAGATCAAGTGTTGATGAATTTAAATAGACCGTTTGACTTTCTCCTCCGGGACGAAGAAGTTTATGAGTGCCCTCTCCGTCAATCCCTCCCTCTTGAAGCTCGCCTTGTGCACTGTCTTTTAAACTGCTGGGATCTTTTGCCCCCACTACCACTTTTTTGACTGATCCTGAGGAAGCACTTCCGGAAATACCGCTCTCTAAGTTATTTGCTCCGACTACTTTAAAAAGGGCATATCCGCTTCCGATTCCCACCACAACAATTAAAATAATTCCAAGTAGCACCTGTTTTCCGGGATTTTTCCTGCTTTCCAGATCGTGAAGCATTTTTTCCTCGTCAGCGGGGTGGTTAACTGATGTTTTTTGACGGTTATTTTCCATACCTATAACTATACGCCGGATGAAAATTTTTTCAAGTAGGCAAGGATAAACGGTTCAATGTTACCGTCTAAGACCGACTTCGTATCGCTTGTCTCATAACCCGTTCTTAAATCTTTTACCAAATGATAGGGGTGGAGTACATAAGAGCGGATCTGATTCCCCCAGGAAGCCATTTTATGCTCTCCTTTTAACTCCGATATATCTTTTACTTTTTGCTCTTCCATCATCTGCCATAGTTTCCCCCGCAGAATTTTCAGTGCTGTCTCTCTATTTTGCCCCTGATATCTTTGCTCCTGACACTCAACAATTAGCCCGGTTGCTTTATGTTTAAGGCGAACCGCCGTTGCTACTTTATTTACATTCTGTCCTCCTTTTCCCCCGCTTCTGAAAAACTCCCATTCCACATCTCCGTCTTTTATTTCAACTTCTTCCGTATCTTCAAAAATAGGCAAAACCTCGATAAGTGCAAAAGAAGTTTGGCGAAGCTTATCTGCATTAAAAGGTGACTGACGGACGAGACGGTGCACTCCCCTTTCCGCCTTTAAATACCCATATGCCAAAGGCTCGTCAATTGATAAAACAGCACTTTTAATTCCCGCCTCATCGCCCGCGACTTCATCAACCATTTCATACTTCCATCCCTGTATCTCACAAAATCTCAGATACATGCGAAAAAGCATGGATGCCCAGTCCATAGCTTCAGTCCCTCCCTGACCTGCATGGATGGAGAGAATACATCCGAGTTCATCATGGGGTCCTGAGAAATAGAGATCAAATTCAAGTTGTCCTATCTGGCTCTCTGCTTCCTTAAAATCTCCGAGTTCGATCAAAATTTCTAAGTTTTCAATCTGCTTTATCTGCTTATTAAGTCGGGATAATTCCTTCATTATCCGGGTTGACTTTTCCTGCTCCTGCCAAAATGCAGGGTCTGAGGACTGAGTCTCAATTTCCTCTACCTTCTTCTTTTTGCCCGGAATATCCAGCTTTGAGGTAAGTTCAGTTAATCTTTTTTTAAGTTCTTCCATAGTGCTTGTTAATAAGTTTACAATTATACCAGATACAGTATTATCCCGTTATAATCTCCTTTTTGATGATTTTCTCAAACTTTTCCTGAAATTTCCCTGGACTTGCAAGGAGTGGATAATTAGTTTGGATCTTCACTGAATTTTTTGGGTCTGTAATTAAGACTACCTCGTCTTTTAATATTTTTGCTGGATCATAAGAGTCATTTTCAAAATCAAATGTCCCGTCATCTTCTATTTTATATGTTCCAACTCTTAAATTTGACATTTTGTCTAACTCTCCATTTACCTCACATCCCTCAATGCCCTCATACCTTCTGTATTCTTTTTTAATGTCTTTTCCTAAAAACTCAGCTAAATGATAGACGTATAACGGCAGAATCTCACTCCCTAATTCCAGTTTTGTATAGAAAGGGCAAGAAGCGGTAAAGCGTGCATTTATTTCTGAGACGTATACCTTTCCGGTTACAGAATCCACAATAAAATCCAGTCCAAAGTATCCCCGGTATGTGGATTTAATAAGCAGCCTTCCCATTTTTTCGGTAAGAAATCTTATTTCTTCTGTCTCTTTTGAACTTAAAAACTTATTTCCCCATTCTCTTCCTGAAGTTGCCAAAGGATTTTTATTTAGCCATGAAATTCCGTTTATCTGAATTGCAGGAGAACTGTGAAATATTGTATTTTTATAAATACAGCAATTATTCAAAAATGTATTACCGTTAATTCTTTTGCTCACTCGAACATGCGTTTGAGGAAACCTTTTTTTCAAATTTTCAAAATCACTTTCATTTTCTACATCGAAACTGGTATTTCCTGCCCACCCTTTTCCGAATTGGATAACGAGAGACTCTCCTAACTGATCTCTAATATTACCGTATGTCAGTTCTGCAAGCTGTCCAATAATAGAGGGAACCATATTCTCTTTAAAATTGTCTTTTAATATCTGGTAAAAGTTTATCTTGTCCTCAAACTGTTCATTAAGCTCTCTTCCGTTTCCTATATACTCATATCCATCCTCTCCCTTTTCTTCCCCCATTCCTTCAACCGGCTTAAAAGTAAGAATATTAGGTCGACTGGACTGGTTATGAATATAATTTTGGGCTTTAGGATGGAAAAAAAGTTGCCTTGCACTTTTAACCGACATATTCTCTTTTTCAACTTCTTCTTCCAAACAAAAAACGTGTATATTTTTATTCCGAAGAAGCGGAATAAGAGGATCATAAACAGATGTAATAACGTGAAAATTAGGGAGTATGTCTTCAAGCCCTAATGCACGTTTTACATCTGTTGTAACATAAAAAAAATCATCATCTTTAAAAAGGTATTGGATATATGTTTTGTTATTCATTAAATTCATTATCCATAAAAACTTCCTGATAATATGCATACCGGACTTTTATACCTATATCCTTTTTCTTTTGCTTTCCAAACTGCTGCTAAAGCCATCGCACCTTCGTAGGAAGTTCTAATACCATAAGCTCTTAAATACTGGTGTGCTTTTTTTATTTGATCATCCCCAATAACCCATCCAAACCCGTCAGACTTTTCAATAAGATCAATTACTTCACTCTCACGTGTGGTAACTTTTGCAACAATTCCATCAGCAATACTTTCAGAACTGGGAGAAAACTCACGATCGAACTGTTGAGAAATGGGGTGAACTGCTTCTGTCTGCGTCGCATGTAACGCTGGCCCTTCATATCCCATATATCCCCGGGCAATTCCTACAAACATTGTCCCGCTACTTACCGGAATAAAGATGGCATCTGCATTTGGGATTTGTTTTAAAAGTTCATAAGAAATATTTTGATATCCTGATACTGCCTCAGAATCAAGGGACTGTCTGAGATTATATGCATTATTTTTTAAAGAAAATGATGCCGCATCACTTATGGGTTTTTGGCTTTGAATAATGTCTGTCCCTGATTCTTTAAGTTTCTCAAGTTTGCCCAAGTTTATGTGATACGAAACAAATGCGGTTAAATTGATATTTGCTTCCTTACAATAGTTAGAGGCTGAAATTGCCGCATTTCCGGATGAGGAAATTACGGCTAGTTTAAATCCTCTCTTTTTAGCATTTAATACCTGATTTATTATGGATCTGTCTTTTACCGATCCGGTCGGATTTTCAAACTCGCATTTGAAATAGACAGATTCAATATTTGCAAGTTGAGTATTACCGATAGTAATGTTATGTTGCTTCATAGATAGAAATGTGGTTTAATTTTACCCTATGATCGCCGATATTCAAAAAAACTCTACCAGCGCAATCATTATCGCATGTCCGATGTGTAATTCCTCTATGGTTATCCAAAATCCCATTAAAGTTGGGACAATTTATGAGTGTCAGAAATGTGCCAGTGAATCAGAAGTTGTAGATTTAGATCCTCTCACCATCACCCCGATTGAAGAAGAAAAGTAAGGGACGGTCCTTTACAAGTTATATAAGATCTGTCTTATTGAACTTTTACCTTTTATAAAATCGGTATAAAAAAAAGCAGCTCCGGGAGATACGGCAATTTTTGTTCCCTTTTTTGCTTCTTTATAAGATAGGGCTAATGCATCTTTTAACGTACCGGCAATCATGTAGCTTCCCGGCATTAAATACTTTGAAGCTTCGCTCCTTAACTCGCTTTCTAAAATAATTAATTTTAAAACTCTTTTCTGTATTTCTTTTAGTGCATCTTTGTAATCAATACCCTTAGTTTTCCCCCCCATAATAAGGATAAGATTATTACCCAATTTATTAATAAGCGCTAGTGTTGCCCACGGGGTTGTGCTTTTGACATCGTCATACCATTCAATCTCTCCATTTTCTGCAATTTTTTGCATTCTTGCCTGTAATGATTTTGAGCTGGAAATTTCTTTAATTGTCTGTTCAACAGAAATGTTCAATAACTCAAGTACTGCGCCTGTCGCTATTATATTTTCAATTAAATGATTACTTTTATTCCTCATAAAATAATCATAAATAATTTGAACATATTTTGTGTTCAATTTTAAATCCTTAGTGCTGAAAAAAACTGCTTGTGATTTTATTTCTTTTGCCAGATCACTTATATCTTTATAGTCATTGTTGAGTACGGCAAAATCAGAAGATAGTTGAGAGGTAAAAAGTGAATATTTCAGTTTTTTGTATTCCTCCAAGCCTGTTTCATCCAAATGATTCGGATAAATATTGGTAAGAACGCCGATAAAGGGACCCTTCTGTAGTCCTTCCTGAAGCTGCCGGTGAGAAACTTCAAGAACTAAATAATCTTCTCTGCTAAGGGAAGTAATATTCTCAAGAGACTGTATATTCCACGTGTCATTTCCTCCATAGTACACAGACTTGCCACTTCCTTTTAAAACATCATAAATTAGGTGGGATACGCTTCCCTTGCCTACGGTTCCGCAAACGGCAATAACTTTTGCAGGTGACAAATCCAGATACAGGGAAGTTAATGAACAAAATAGAATCCCTTTTTGATGTGCTTCTAACAACGGGACATTTTGCCTTTTATACAGTCTCCACGACTGAGGAGCAAAAATAATATCACCGGATTCAATTTCCTTTAAATAATCATTTCCAAAGTTTTTGTTAACTGTTTTTATATCTTGTGCAAATATTTTAAATGCGTTATTCCGATCACGCAATGGTATACCCTTGTGCCACACTTTAAAGCTTCTCTCCGAATATTCCAAAGGACTGTAATCATGTACCGTAATATTTTTAAACTTTTCCTGTGTTAATAATCTCAGGATTGCACTTCCTTCAGACCCGGTGACTCCTACAATATGAACGGATTTATTCCTAAATTCGGCAAGTGAAAAAGGTTTTTTCATCATGGGTTTAAGGCAGTGTATAAGAATTTATTCCGGTATACTCCATCTTCTTCTCCGTGAAAATATTTATCCTTCCAGTTCTGGCCCCGAAAAGTTTTTTCCTTCCATACCTGGCTTTCAATTGTTTCACTTCCTTTATTAATAACCATTTCTCCCGTATGTACTCCTGATATTTGCGTACGGGAGGACGAATGTACATACTTAACGGTCTCACCTTCTATGTGAGTAATAATTACTGCATGATGTCCTGAACTAAGCCGTATAAGATCGCCAACAGCGATTTCTTTTATAGAGTCAATCTTTTGTGAATATAAATTACGGGTAAGCATATCCGCATTCGTTTTCCTGATTCCTAAAGGAAATATCATGTCCATATCTTTTTTTTCAAGAACCGCCTCCATAATACGGAAAATAAGTCCTGAGCAGTCAATTCCTATTCTGTTTTTTCTTGCCAAAAAAGTAATATTTTCAAAATCCAATTTTCCTTCAGGTTTATCTTTTTTACTCCCGCTTGCAAGTCGCATTATTTCATTTTGAATAGTACTCGCCTCCCCTTTTCCCTCTTCAAACCCCCGGACGGTTACAACTCCATTTTCCATCCGATTTGCCCAGTAGGGGCAGTTAATACTAACTCCCAAAATATCCATGTATAGGTATGAGTTAATACAATTGTTGAATTTATCCGATGTTTTTTTCATATATTAGGTCATTTGCCAGAAGTCCCAAAGAAATGCCCAGTATCGCACCTCCCAAAACATCCGAAAACCAGTGCGCCCCCAGATAAATCCGGCTGACAGTCATAATAAAAAGGTAGAATATACCGACTACTAAAATAATTTTCATTTTCTTTTTTTCACGGATAAATTTCACTGCGTAAGTCAAATAAAGAGTTGCAAGAAAGCATATCCGTGCCATGTGTCCGGAAGGGTAGGAAAAAGGTGTAAAGACAAAAGAGCTGCTTGGAAAGATAAAGGGAATCACTTTTTTCTGAAGATAGATAGGAGGTGGTTCCTGGAAAATAAATATCTTTCCGGCTACCTCAATTAAAAATATCAGGGCAAAAAGAATAATTCCGAATGGAATTTTTTTTCTCTTTGCGAAAAAAATATAAGAAAATACCAGAAGAAGAAGAGCCGTTATCTCAGTTGATCCGCTGAAGGATAAAAGAGCAAACGGAATATCAAAAAGCGGCGGAATTATCCTTTGTAAAAAAATCATTGAGAAATAGTCAAACCGGTCAAAAATTCCCCAGGTGGTAATAAAGCTTAAAAAAAGAAAAATTAGAAAAAAAAGTACAGACTTTGCTAGATGCGTACGTGCCATTTTTTATCATGCCTTCCTGTTTCAATTATACGATAGTAGGCAGTATTTACATAGTTGTCTCTTTTAAATTCCCAGGTAAAAGGAGTCTTTAAAACTTGAGACTCGAGAATGATAATCGGATCCCCGTGAGAAACAGCAAGAACCGTTTTTCCGGGGTATTTTTCTTTAATAAAAGATAGGAATCTGTTCATGCGCTGTGAGATTTCTTCTACACTTTCCTGTCCTTTTTTATAGTTTTCTTCCGAGTATAAATCAGGCTGTAAATCAGATTTAAACTCAGTTAAACTTACTCCTTCACAATATAATTTGACTTCAATAAGTCTTTTATCAGTATGGACCGCAAGTCCCAAATTTTTAGCAAAAATACTGGCTGTCTGGCGGGTACGAAGAAGAGGACTCATAAAAATTGTGTCAATAGATTCGTTCTTCAATTTTTCGTATGCTTTCAGTACATCTTCGCGGCCTTTAGCAGATAAACCAAACCCGGGAAGTCTTCCATATAAAATACTTTTCGGATTATGTACTTGTCCATGTCTAAGCAGAATTAGTTTTGTCGATTTCATAGATTACCTATCAATATGGTAATTCTTAATAAGAAGTTCGTTTCATCATTTTTCCATACAAAGACACCACTTTTTCAGCTTGGGTACTCCAGCAGAAATCAAAGCTTCTGGTAACTGCATTTTTGCCTATTTTCTCTCTTTTGCCGGGATTATGTATAAGATCTTTTAAAATCCTATTTAGCTGGGCTGTATTTTCGCGGTCAAATAACAGTCCGTTTTTTCCGTCCTGTATCAGATACTCGGGACCTCCAGCTTTTGAAGCAACGACACATGCGCGGCAGGCCATAGCTTCCAGAACAACAAGCCCAAAGGATTCATAAACAGAAGGAAGAACTACTATATCACAGGCGCTGTAGTAATAAGGTAGAACCGTGTTTGATCTGCTTCCCAAAAATCTGATGTTGCCAGAAAGATTTACTTTTTGGATAAGATCTTTTATCATTTTTACTTCTTTTTGCTTCCAGAATTTTTTAGAAGATATATCTCCGCCAATTAGTAAGACTTCCAGGTTACTTTTTAAATTTGGCTCACTTTGCAATAGTTTTTGTACTGCGGTTATAAGAGAGGGTATTCCCTTTACCGGATCAATTCTACCTACAAATAATATATATATTTTATTTCTGGATAAGTTCAGCTTTTGGCGGGATTTGTATTTGTCTAAAGGCTTAAATATGTTATGGTCAATTCCCGGAGATATGAGATAAATCTTTTCCGATGCCTTAGGATATTCTTCCAATACTACTTCTCTTTCTGCATAGGTAGATACAATGAGTGCGTCTGCTCTTTGAAATATCTCTTTTTCATACTTAATTCTTTTTTTATCTATTATTCCTATAGTTTTGGCTTTCAGAATTCCGTATGAATGAGAATTATGTACCCAGGGAATATGGTCTTTTTTTAAATTTTCGACTATCAGACCTGAGTAAAAATAATGAGAATGAAACACATCGTAGGATATATTTTCTTTTTGGATCAGTTCTTCAATTTTATGAGTAAAAGTTGGTACTCCTGCGTATAAATTCCCGTATATGGGAATATGAATGACTCGAAGATTTTTTACAACATTTGTTATTTTTATTTCCTTGCAATTGGGAGATTTGGTGTATATATCAACCTTATGACCAAGATCAATTAACCCCTGAGAAAGTCCTGAAATATATACATTCATCCCTCCCGCTTCCCACACCCCGACTCTGGCAAGAGGAGAAGACCAGTAAGAAATCATTCCTATATTCATAGTATATTTGCCAGATCGGTATCGCTATATTATCATAAACGCTATACTTTTATGGATAAAATAAAAATACTGTGCGTCATCCCAGCATACAACGAAGCAGGTAACCTAAAACCTCTTACCACACACCTTATTCAAAATCTGAAAAAGATAACCAGCTCTTACCGGCTTTTTTTTATTATTCAGGGAAATGATAAAAGCAAAATGGAAATTAGAAAGCTTCAAAAAAAATATCCTAAAAAAATCAAAGCAGATTATTTCACTAGGCCTTTGGGAATTGGAATGGCTTATAAGACCGGTTTTGAAAAAATAAATAAATCGACAACCCATGTTTTGACTATGGATGCTGATCTTAACCATGATCCTAAGATAATCCAGAGTTTTTTTAAGAATATGAAAGAAAAAAAATCAGATATCGTAGTCGGTTCGCGGTTTATTGAAAAAGGAGCATTTTATGATAAGCGTCTTTGGAAACGGGTAATAAGCAGATGCATTAACTTATTTCTAAAAGTGATTTTAGATCTTCCGATATCTGATGCTACCTCAGGATACCGGTTGATAAAATCAGAAACGATATCTGCCATCCGCAAGATGTTAAAAGAAAAAGGATATCCTGCGTATCTGGAATTTATTTTAATTTCCCACAAAAGCGGATTTAGAATTTCCGAGATTCCTATTATCTATACCCCCCGGGTTTGGGGAAAAAGTAAAATGAATAAAATCAGAACGTTTAAGGATTACTTTTTTTTCCTGCCGAGGATTCCTTTTATTTTTTGAAAATCCATACAAGAGGAATACCGTCTATTTCTTTTTTAAATACAACTTTATTATCTTTAATTTTTTTATCTTTAAAAGAATTAATTCCATAAAGAGAAAAAAATGATTCTCGGTTTAGAAGTACAACATAATCACTTTGACCAAAGGGCAGTGTATTGGCATATGTTAACATATCACTCCGAAGGTATACCGCAGCAGAACTCTGAGCCATGACAATATGAACTTTTGAATTAGGTGCGGCGTTTTTATTCAACCATTCCATTGCTTCTTTTTGGGGAGTTCCCCAGAAATCTATGTCAAATTGGAGAGATGCGCCTCTGACTCCCCCGATGAGAAAATTAAAGTAGCTTGTTTCGTATGGATGATAATGAATGATGGGAACAAAAAGACAGATCAGAATGAGTCCTATTATTCCCAATTTTTTTAAGTTACCTAAGACGCTTAGGTAACTTATTGCCGATTCAACTCCTATTCCCGCGATACAAGAGAGAGGATAGACTACTTCCATAAAGTGTCTTACTCCGTCAATTGCACCGGCTGTGGGACTGAAATAACGGATAAGGGGAAGAAAGAACCATACTATTAAAAAAAGGCTTTCGACCCTCTTTTCACCTTTAATAACAGATTTAACTAATACCATCAGTCCGATTAAAAACCCTATTAAGATAACTGGAGGTGTTGTAATTGCTATATAAATAAAAGGATACCCAAAAGGAATATTAACTCCTGAGTGGTAAACTTTTCCAAAAAATAAAACAGGCATTCTATACGTATTATTGGAATAAAACCGGGGAATCTCAGCGAGTTTAGAAATAGGATTTTTCCAGAAAGGAAGCCACAGAAGAAAAGCGACAAGAGGTGCAAGAACAAAATATAAAATTACCTTTTTATTCTTCTCCCATATTCCCAATATCCCCCTCATTTCCCCTATCTTCTGTAAGTGACTTAAAAGAAAGTAAACTACACAAATAACCGGAATAAAAATGGAATTTATCTTCGTATTAAAAGCAACTGCAAAAGAAATTGCCGCCCAGATAAGCCGTCTAACGGTTTGTTTTTGTGTGAGTTTATAAAAAAGATAAAGAGAGAGCGAGAAAAAAAACGCGTTGGGAATATCCTTCATGTTTATATGAAGATATCCGAAGTAATTCGGCAAAAGAGCCAGAAAAATAGCACTTATCCATCCGGCTTTTTTATTCCATACATCCGTTGCAATTACAAAAATCAGGAATATTCCCAATGATCCAATGACAACACTCGGTAAATTGTATGCTGCGTCATATGGAAGAATGTTTAATTTTTCATAAAAAATATATGAAGAGAGCGCAGGCACAATCTGGGTATAAGGTCCGAATGGATCCTCTGTTGTGAGTCTCGGATCAGGGGAAGAAAACGGAACCGGGGCAGGGTCATTCATTTTAGGAACCGGCAGTCCCAAGTGATATCTTCCTGCATAATAATGATAGTGATAGTCCCACGAAAAACCATAGTCTTTCATCAAAAATAACTGAAGCAATAAGTAGCAGACAAAAAAAATAAATCCGAATAAATAATGCCTATGGTTTTCTTTCATAGTAGAACCATCCGATTAGTCCCGTTATTCCGATTAAACTTATAACTCCTCCTATATAATAAATACGCGGTATATATTTTATTTCAACACGGTGAGATCCTGAAGAAATATCCACTCCGTCAAACCCGGAGTTTACAAAATGAAACGGCTTTTCTTCCCCGTCTACAAATACCTTAAATCCCGGATAGTATGGAATACTGGTAGAAAGAGTTGCATTACATGGGCTTTCTGTTTTAAAAACATATGAATTGGTGTCCGTTTTTATTTCTTCTGCTTTTTTTTTGCATACGGAATTATCCAAGCTTTCTATGAGAGTAAAATATTTATAATCTTGTGATGTTTTATATAGTTTATATGTTTTTCCTTCCTCTTCCAAATGAAAATCCGGTAAGTTTTTTTCCACCTCCTCATTTTTTTCTGTGATAATCTTTTTAATCCCCAAAAAGCTGACTAGGTCTTTTTTAAGAGGAACCGGCGGAATTTCTACATTATAGTTATGCACTGCATCGGAAATGCCGGCAGAGTTTTCAATAAAATGAAAATAGTTTTTTAAAATTACCGGATCATATCCGCTTGTTGAAAAAATACGGTATTTTAAGAATGCATTTAAATCCATATCTGATAAAACCGGAGACACGACGCGATAATAAGGCAATACTCGAGATCCTGACGGGTTGGTAACTACATTTGAAATTAATTTTTGATCGAAGGTATGATCCGGAATTGATGTTATAAAAATAAAAGGTTTCCCCCACCATACAAGCTCTAAAATCATTAATAAACCGATTCCGATTCTGACAAAAAAAGGAAATGCATTTATAACAATCCCGGTAAGTACCGGAACCAATACAACAACTAATATCAAATGTTGAAGTGGAATTCTGATCATTCGATACATAGGGAGTAAATCGTAAAGAAATCCGTGAATATTTACCGGTGCAAAATACCCAAATGACACCCATAAAGAGAAAAAAGAAATAATTATAAAAAACCAAAAATCAGAAGGAAAAGATGTTTTTTTTATTTCTCCACTCAAGAAACTTAAGCGACTTAAGAAACTTATTAATATCCCGCCAGTTACAACTAAAATAGGAGTAACTCCTGCAAAATGATCAAACGGATTTTCTCTGGGACCTCCCCCCAGATTAAAAGAGATTTTATTAAGCTCGACTCTATCCAGGGGACTTAAAAATAACTTTACTCCGGATAGGGGAAGTGAGCCCCACGAAGAAATATCATACGGAAGTCCGCTTCCCCGAATGGAGTTTTTAGCAAGTTCGTAAGTGGGCATCCAGGCAACACTCGTAATTAATACTGCCAAAATAATAGGGATAAATAAATTCCTTACATTCTTTAAAATAGTATCTTTATCCTTTAAACACATAAAACACGTATATAAAGCCAAAAATTCAACGGTAAAAATAAAATATGCGCTGTATCCGGAAACAATTAAAAATATAAGTGAGATAATCGTTGGGACTATTTTTCTTCTTATAAAGAATGCAAAAACCCACGGTATCCATACTGCTGTTGTAAAAAGATCCACGTGTCCGGCATAAATACGTGCTGCAAAATATCCGCTGCATATAAAGACTAAGGAAGAAATAATAGAGGTTGCCCGTTCTGTGTATATCCGTGCAAAATAATACATACCGATACCTGCGATAATAAAATGGATAAGGTAAACCCATGAAAAAGAGGAATTTAACCCGAGAAGCAAAAAAAATAAAGTACTAAGAGAAAAAGGCGCAACACCGGGATGTGCAAGAAAAGGAGTCCCAGAAAAAAGGTACGGATTCCAAAAAGGAATTACTCCATGTTTTATTGATTCGGCAAGAAATCCTTTCCAATAGTAAAATTGAAGAGCAAGATCCCCACCGTATATAATTTGATCCTTTCCCACAAAAAGAACAGGATACAGGAGAAGAAAAGAAACAAGAAAAATGACAAAAAATGGAAAAATTTTAATAATGAAGCGCATCGAATTTATCGTTTCTATACCTAGTGAATCATCTCGGAAATAAGACTTTGTAATTGTTTTCCTTTATTAGTATCCTCCTGTAGAAGTATGCGCTCCTCATCAGTCAAATATTCGTTTTCTTTCATACGGTTATATATTTTTTCCGCAGCATCCCTTCTGTCCTTTATAAGAGAAATAATCTGATTCACTTTATCTTTGTCAACTCCGTCTGCATTTAATACATTTTCCCAGGATGGTAAAACTTCATCCAATTGATTCATGAGTTTATACCAACTGTCTATCTCATCTTTTGTATAATTAGGAGGAATATACCCTCCCAGATGGACAACTACTACTTGAGATGGACATCCGTTAATTTTTCCGATTGCGGTATCTACCCCCACATCCTGATACTCTTCTGAGAGCAAAAGTTTAGTAGTATTGGGAAACTCAAACAGATTATCGATTAGCTCAGAAGCTTGATAGTATCCTTTGCTATAAACTTCAGCAAAAGTAATATTTTTGTAGTTAGCGTCAGAAAGGGATTTTTTAAGACTTTCCCCGCTTTTGGTTGCTTCGATTGAGAAATCATTGGATGTAATCATGGCCTCTCCCCGAATTTTACTGGATCTGGCTAAGTTTACATCCGGTTTAAGAGAAGATAAATTCTTCTCTTTTCTTTTATCGTTTAAGAGACGGACAAACTCTTTTGAATCCAGTGCGGGAGTATCTGCAAGGTCTGAGTCTTCGGATGAATCCCTCCAAACTGCACGGTACTCTGTTTGATTTTCGTAAGGCAGTACATAATGAATATCAGATATCCTGATAAGCCCCAGATCATAGCGTGAGTCAAGACTTGCCTTCCGGTTATCCCCCAAAACCAAAGTATCCTCAGATGGAATTACAACTTTTTCACATTCAGAAATAATATCTCCTCCGTATGTTGAACGAGGTTTGGCAATATACGGTTCATCCAATAGGGAACCGTTTCTGTATACAAATCCGTCTCTAAATTCTACAGTATCCCCGGGAAGCCCGATGACCCGTTTGACAAATCCGGATGATTCTCCGTATTTTTCTTTTGTAATCTGATCGGTCTTATTATTTTTAATTTCAACTATATCTCCGTGTTTTATTTGATACGCAAAAAACCGTTTGGCACCCAGTAAGATGCCTCCGGGATACGGGTACATCTCTGCGTAGGCAACAATTTCATCTGACCGCTCGGCATCCGTTGAACCGGTCCCTTTGGGAAAAGAAGGGGCCATGGAGCCGGTCCCTGATATCGGAATCAAAATTGGTTTGAAGCGGATTGCGTATGGAACGTTTCGAAAATCGCTTGAAAATACGGCAAGAAGTACGATAATCAAAGTCAGAAAAAAAAATATGCGGCCTACTTTTGAAATCATATCTAAATAGTGAGACTAGTATCTTTTATTGTCAAATACAAGTATTGCCGCTAGAATGTTTGCATGCCGTATAATCTTGCTGCTAATGATTCACTTTCAGACCTCTGTGAGGATTTGAGCGAACTTAGATATTTATACGAAGACCGCCTTGCCGCTTTTGACAAATTCCTGAAAAAAATTAGAGATAAAAATCTGTATCAAAATAAAAATACATATGATTCCCTTATCCCGATAGGGGAAAAAATAACGGGAGCCCTCAACAGGAATTACAAGAGGCTTAACGTGAAAAAAAATAATATTGCAGATTTAATTCGGATAAAAAACTCCTCTTATGAAGCACTCAGAAGCATTCAGTTAATCTCCGCCTCTTTTTTTACCTCTTTAAACTATCAGTCCCCTTCTTTTTTACACTCTGTTTCTGCCCAAGCAGGACTGGACTTAAACCGCATTTTAGCAAACGAAAACGATTATAAACGGGATGTTCATTTAGACGGAATCGGGTTGGAAAGAAAATATAAAAAAGAATACATTGACTGTCCTTTCCCTTATAACATTTTCGTAAAAACATATGCAGTTTCAAGCGGCATGGCAGCATTCACAACCGTACTCAATTTTTTGGCAATGGAGAATAGCATAAAAACATACGCTCTAATGGGAAAATCTACTTATTTTGAATCCAAAATACTTATAACTAAATTATTTGGCACAAGAGTTATCGAGTTTGTGGAAAATGACACGGAAAATATTATTTATAGAATCAAAAAATACAGGCCGGAAGTACTGTTTATAGATTCCCTTGCCAACTCCTGCACGATTCCCCTTCCGGATCTGAAAACCATTTTTAATTTTTTAAAAGAAAAGTATCGGGAAAAAATAACGGTAGTTCTGGATAATACCGGAATGTCTCTTTCTTTTCAGCCGCTTCCCTATCTGGTTTCGAGTAAAAATAACATTACACTTTTCTCGTACGAGAGTTTAAATAAATATACACAATTTGGAATGGACCGGGTAACCGGAGGAATGATAACTGCGTACGGCAGAAATATCGGTAAGCTGCTTAGATACCGGGAACACTTAGGAACCATTTTACCCGACAACTCAGTTTACGCAATTCCTACCCCAAACCGGAAATTTCTTGAAAAAAGACTTCTGAAACTTTCACGGAATGCTTATTATCTCGCCAAATCGCTGCAGGAACACATCACAATAAAAAAATTAAGAAAAATCAAATCAATCGTGCATCCCTCCCTGTCGCATCATCCCAGCTTTAATTGGAGCAAAACGCTTCCTTTTACGGGAAGTTATTTCACTTTTGAAATAGACAAAAAATATCAAAATCAGAAATTTTTTAAATCTTTCCTGCATAAAACAATCTCTGTAGCTAGGAGGAGAAAAGTTCAGTTGGTTGCCGGAAGCAGTTTCGGGTTAAACATAACCCGGGTTTATATAACGGCGCTTAACAGTGAATTCGGAGATCCGTTTATACGGATTTCCGCCGGAACAGAATGCATGGAAGAAATAGAACGAATTAAAGATGTATTCTGCGAAGTGATGTCATCCTGATCAAAAATCAACGAGATTCTTTCCCCGCCAGGGCGGGGTTCAGAATGATATATTAACTAATTTTTTCATGTGCTATTTCGCAAAGAAAATCTCCTTTTTTTACAGATAAGCCTTCTATATGCCATAATACTTCCCCATCCTCTCCTGCTTTTATCATGCCTAATCGGATCTGATGCAGAGACCTAAGTTCCCCCAATATCTCTCCCTTTTTGACATTTCCCTCTTTAGGAAAATTCGGATACCACAGTCCTGATTTTTTTGACAAATAAAAAGAAGTTTTTTTGTAAATTCTCTTTTCGTACTTCTCATTGGTAAGACTTAATACTTTCAGCGTTCCCAGAATGTTTTTTACTGTGCTAACATGAATATCCGCCCATTTGCTTTCCCGATTTGAAGAAGAGCCGGATTCAATAAGTGTATAGACAACTCCTTTCTTTCCCAGCCTGTCTGTTTTATCCCATGCTCCCGCTTTTCTATAAACAAGCCTATCAAGTGGAATAGATGAAATAATCTTTTCAATTGTTTCATTTAATATTTTATTTTTTGTTTCATAGAAATACGCAAACGGCTCAAGATTTTCAGTCAGGGCTCCTCCGTGAAGATCAATCCATACATCCGAACGGGAAATATAATTCTGATCCAGAAAATACACCAGCTGTTCAGAAGATGTTCCGTTTTTCTTTCCGGGATATATATTCTTAGGATATTTATTATCCTCGGGATTAAAACTTCTCAGAGATTCAAAGCCGGGAATATTTACAATGGGAATGATCGTTACTGCTCCGTTAATTTTTTCAGGAGACAATTCTTCAATCAGCTTATAGCAAGCATCAATACTTGCATATTCATCCCCGTCTAATCCTCCCGTAATTAAAATCCTTTTGCCGGGATTTTTCCCTTTTATGATGCAGACGGGAATGGATATTTTTTCCTTTCCTAACTGAAGAGGGACCAACTGAATCATTTTTCTTTTTTATTTACCAAAAGGGAGAGAATAAAAACGGTTATCATAATAAGCTGGCATCCAATACATACGGGGCAAACTACGCGAAGTTCAAACAGTTCCCTATATGCAATCCACAGGCAAAACACGAGACCGAATGCGGCCATGCCCAGCATTAATTTCTTTTTGTAAAAAATTGTAGAAAAGAAAATAATTGTGTATCCGACAAGTCCGTATATGGGGGTAGGCAGTCCGAGTGTTTTTGAAACTGCCCCTGAGATAATTGCGTCACAATTAACAGTGCTGTTAATTTTACACGGCTGAAATGCAGGGTGAAATAATTGTTCCCACAGCAAATATATTGCAAGAAGAATACCCAAGAGTGACAGAATCCTGATATAAAGATAGATATTTTTTTTCTTCATTTCAGATTACTCGGCCTTCCAGCTCGCCTTGAAGTCTTTCCATATCTTTAATAATTATCAGATGGTTTTTATTCTCTAGGATTTTTTTCCTTTGAAGTTTTGCCATCTCGCGGCTGATCGTTTCTTTTCGAAGTCCTGAAAAGGAACCTATATCTTTATGGGTTATATGAAGATTTACGTCTAAATTTGACATGTTTTCTTCTCCGAAACGATAGGAAAGATTTAAAAGGGTAAAAATGACCTTTTCGTAGGCGCTCCCGAACATTAAGTATTCAATTCTGGAAAGCAATCCTTCTATTCCCTGATACAAGCGGCTAATTAAATCATACATAACCTCGGGTTCCTCTTTAAGAAACCGTATGGTTTCTCTCTGGGGAGCTTTGTATAATTCCGCATCACTTGTTGCCTGAAAAAAATATGTATTTCTTATATTGTTGATAGCATGCATGAGAGGAAAAAAAGAGTAGGGCTTATAAATGGTAAGCGTCTGTTCATCCCCATTTTTGGAAAGAGAGTATTGTCGGACGGTCCCGTTTTTCAGATAAAATATTCCGGAAGGCTCTTCACCTGCGTTAATAAGTATTTGTCCTTTTTTATACCGGCAGAAACTGAATTTCTCAAAAAAATCATCAAGTTTGTTAATTATCTTATTATTCATAATATTTAAAACATCTACTACAACGATCGTGTCTTATACGATTTTTCGTGGTATCTAAAGTGCTTATTTATTTCCGATAAGCTGAACAAGATTATTATCCAAATCATAAAAAGTAGCAAAGTACTTATCAAATGTCGGGGCTTTAAAAGGTTTTGCTAAAAATTTTACTCCTCGTAGTTTAAGCTCTTCATAAGATTTAGACACTGAATCAACCACAAAATTAAACATATGCCGATGCATATCCTTATTTTTTCCTTTCACTTTTGAATGCTGCCCTATCCAGAGATATACGTTTCCTACCTGAAAACCGATCCCGGTATCTTTTTTATGTTTCACTTCTTCAAGTACGTGAAGACCGAGTTTCTCTATATACCAGTCTGCCAGTTTCTTATAATCTTCCGACCAGATAAGAACTGAAGATATGTTATTAATCATGACTACAGTATATCAGAACTCGCTGCTTTCTAAAAAGTGAAATCTCTCAATATCATGAATCTGTGCGTGTTTTATTTCCATTATTTTTTGTATTTTTCAAAATACTTCTTATATCTTTTTAATGAATATTTTAATCCTGAGTGGAGAGGCTTTGGGAGATTATCTAATGTAGAAATTCTGATCTCTTCAATTTTTTTTGTCTCTTTGTTTTTTACTTTTGAAATATCAACTTTTATGAAAAAAGCAACAACTATCCAGTGTGTTTTAACTCCATTAACTTCTCTTAACAATGAGTGAGCTGGAAGTTGTTCCTGGATTACTCCATCGACACCATATTCTTCTCTCACTTCCCGAAACGCTGCACTCTCCAATTCTTCTCCAAACTCCACCCGTCCTCCTCCAAAATCCCATCTTCCTTTCTCATCACGGGTATTATTGCTTCTTTTATGAATAACAAAATTACCTTTTCCGTCATTACAGTAAAAAGGTGTAGTAACGCAAATATAATCAACTCCGGCAATCATTATATAAGTATATCAAGTTTTTTTTCTCACCCAGTATTCTTTCCCCGGTTCCTGTTCATAATTTGCTTTAAGATAGTCTAAGTCATCTGGATTAAAATGTCCTACCCAGTCAGTAGGCCCTTCATAGATATATTTGGTATGAGTTTTAATAAGAGCATCTTTAAGAGACGGAAAAGTGTGAGTGGGATATCGTGTAAGCGGCCACGGCAGACAACAGAAATAATAGGGGTAGGGATAATATAAAGTAATACCATCTAGATCCAATACATATTCACCGCGGGGAATTTGTGAGGAAATCTTTTCCGCCCTGGTAAAGTAAGATGTGTTGAGACGATTTGGATACATTTTAGGAAGATGGACGTAAAAAAATGATTTTCCAAATAGAATTAACAGGCTGACAAAGAATATAGAGCTGATCCATGATCCTGAAAGCCTGCCTGCGATAAAAATTAGCCCGTCAGCTATAAAAAAAGAAAGAAAGATTGCTGATGGAATCAGATACTGAGGAAAACGGATAAGAGATACATAATATATTCCGTACGAAAGAAAAAGAAGACAAGCGAGTAAAACAGTAAACTCTGGAGGCGACGATAATCGCAAATGCTCAAACGGGCGTATAGGTATTTTAGAGATAGTGCTTTGGATTAATCTAAGTAATGCAATACCGCTTCCGAATATCCATAGAATGCTGTTAAATACGTTTCCTAGTGTAGTCCCATCAGTTCCGTAGTATGTATTATTCGGCCAAAAGTAAAAAGTGACAGGAAGTCTCGAGTATCTGTACCACTCTGCAAGTTCTACTGGAAGCTTAATAAGAGAATAAAAAACAACATCGGGTGATCCCGTTGAAAAAGCCCAGACAGTAAATACTCCCAGAGGAATAGAAAGTCCAAAAAGAAAAAGTAAAATGGAAGAACGGAAAAACCTCTCTTTTCCGATTTCACGAAAATTTTTCAGAATAACCGCAAAAGCACAAAGAAAAATAAAAGGGAGTACTTTTTGAAGAGTGAGAAGTGAAAGAGCAAAGAAGAGTCCGGTAAAAAAGAAAACTATTTTTTTCTTTGATTTAAAAGAAATAAAAAGGAGCAAAAGTCCTGATAAGAAAAAAACCATTGCCAGCGGATCGGGCCTGATTTCAAAGAATTTGTCCGAAGGCATGGGAAGTACTAGAAGAATAAGAGCGCATAGCAGAGCTCCTAACAGATTTTTTTTCCAGAGATAAAAAAACGTTCCCAGAAGTGCGGACAGAGTAAGAGTTAATATCCAGGCACTGACCCGTGCGGCTATTGCAGATGACATCCCCTGGAAAAGCATCATGGTTGGGATATGAAAAAGAAGATAAAGAGGACTGATAAGAAAGAAAAAATCAACATAAGGCCTGTAGCCTATTGCCATATGATACGACCAGTTAAGGTATGGAAACTCATCCGTATCAAAGTAGCGGACCAACCCAACCCGGAGTCGAAAATACGCAACAAGAGCCAATAAAAGAAATGTCAGAACAACAAGAATTTTATACCTAACTCTCATATCTTTACGGCTTGTCATTCCCGCGCAGGCGGGAATCCATTATTTTAATACTAGATCCTGATCAACTTCAGGATAACGACTTACTGCATAAGTCATAATCTTAATTAAATCTAAGGATACATTTTCTCAATATTTTATTCCCCCATTCAAGGATTTTTTTCAACCAATAGAAAGAAAAGAAATACATAATAGGCTGTACAGGCACAATAAGTCTCCCGTATTCCGCATGACCTATAAAAACTGAAAAAATGATCTGATAGAGTGATGTAAGAGAAGCTAATATTAAAACTGCATACAATAATGTACGTGATTTGAGAAACTGAATAAATGATACAAAGCTAAAAATAAAAATAAGAAAAAAAACAATTTGGGCATATCTTACAACTGTTAGATTTAAGTTAAACATTAAACTTATTAAGTTAAGATTGGGAGACATAATTACAAGTTTTTCTGACACATCCAAAAGCGCCCTAGGAAGAAGCACGGTTGATTTTGCCAAATACTCAGGAAGATTAGCACCTATTACCTGATATGAAAAAATTTTCAAAGGAATCAGTTTTGGAATATCGGCATCATGGAGCCGATTGTAATATTCCAAAAAACGAAATGGATGAGGATCGCGTGCTTCTGATTGATAATCAACTACTAAATCATGGATAAATTTCTCCTTAATTCCTGCTGAAACAGAAAGACGATACTCGAGAATTTTTCCGAGCATGTTTATGTCGCTTGCACGGCTTATCCCGTAGAAACCCCATCGATTGTAGTTTGCAAGTGAGTAAATATGAATTACACCTGCATACAAGAGAAGAACAATACCCGCATAAATCACAATTCTTAGTTTCCTGTGATACAAAACTGCAACAAGTAAAGGAATAATTGGCAAACCTACATTAAACGGCCTTAGCATTACAGATGCAACAGAAAGTAAAAAGAATAAAAGAAAGAAAATTAATTTTGGTTTTTGAAAAATTTTTACACTTAGATAAAAAAGCAGAATCAGAAAAAAAGTGGCAAAGGACTCCGTCAAAAGCAATCTTTCCCATGAAAAAATAATAATATTAGTCCCGATAAAAAGAGTAAACAAGAGAGAAACTAAGGGCTTAATTTTTAATAGTCTGAGGGTGTGATAGAAAATAAGAAGCCCAGTGATTCCAATCGCCATTTGTATGGGAATTACATAAATGATTTTTTCAAAAAAAGGACCGGACAAAATAGTCGCATCCGGTGCTCCTAAAATGGTCACTAAACTGACTAAAAAAAGCGAGTAAACAGGAGCCCTATAATGATCAAAAAAGAGATGCTGGGCAAACATGTTTTGTCCGACCTGATAATAGGAATATGTATCCTCGGAAATGATCACTCCTGGAGCATGGTACCAATAGAGCAGACGCACAAGAGAACACAAAAGAATAATCAGCAAATAAGGAAACACCGTGGAGAGTAATTTCTTACTGATTTTAATACTCATGAATAATAAAGTGTATTAATATCTCAGTATAAACAAAAATTCGGTTAATTATTAGGGTTTGAGGATAAAGTATAAATAGGACAATAATATTTCCAAGCTCTGATATACATTTTATGTAGCTTTATTTTTTTTCATAATTTCATCCAATGAAAGTCCTGAAACTGCTGAAAAATCATAGTTTTTTGCGTCATATCCAATTTGTACAAATTCATCTTTGTGCTTAATAAGAAGCCATGCGGGTTTAGAACCAAACATTCTGGTTCTCACCAGAGCAAATGAGCCTTTTAACTTTTCTCCCTTAAGAAAAAATTTTATTTCTCCTTTTTCCATTCCCTTTCTCATCACTTCATTTGCAAATTTTTTATCTTCAATTTTCTCTCTTCCCTCTTTTGTTTCTATTTCCGGAATATAGGTTCCATAATCCCAAATCATCACAGGTCCGGCTCCAACTGAACCTGGTGGAATTACTCCTTCAAATTTCCTATATTCTAATGTATGATCATTCACTTGCATAGCTAGTCTTTTTAATGAAGGATCCAAAGTCGGACCTTTAGGCACTACCCATGACGGCATAGTCATTCCCACCTGTAGACGAAAATCATAATGGAGACGTGTGGCTTGATGTTTGTGAATTACAAATACTAGATCGTCCGAGGACTCATCAATAATTGATGTCTGCTTCATAAAGGAAATTCCGGAGCTTAAATAATTTCCTATTGCTCTTATTTAGTTTGAAGCTTTTGTGATCTCTTTTGCTCAAATGCTTTTGCAAGACCCTCAAGAGAAAGACGGTGAGTAATAAAGTCTGCATTGCCTTCTATGTCCTCATCATACTCTATATAGTGATGAACTTCTTCAAATCCTGCACGTTTTAGTCCTTCCCGATAATTAGTCTCATTATCACCTACTCCTGAATCTGCAAAAATGCTTAACTCTTTTTGTGCTTTTTCCATTTGCTCCGGTGTCAATTGGCCGGTTAATTGATCTATGGTCTTAGTCGCAACTTTCTCCCAAAGAAGCATTGCAGTCTGCATCAGAGATTCTGCTATCTCATCTGGACTGCGCTTTTCATCAGGAGTTGCAGTGACATAAGATAGATCAATTTTTTTACTAGCCGCGTATTTTTCTTGAAGATCTTGAGGTAATTTATCATAATCCTCTGAATTATATATATACGTATAGCCAGCCAGTTCTCCTACTTTTCCAATGGGACTAACAGCAATAATCATGGATTCTGCAGCATTCACTATACCCTCTTCAGTACCTACTGCACCTTTTCGTTTTGAACCGGGATTTAACGAGTCAAATTTACGGGTTACTCCGCCATGTAGCCAATTAAGTGTGTCTTGAGGTGTTCCTGAACCGGTCTCTGCGTATTCAGTAGAAGCCAACGCCTTTTCAATAGAACGTATAGAGTCAACATCCCCAGGAGTTGAGGTGATTTCCCGTATGGAAAATACAAAACCTGGATAACGAATTTCGCGGACTTGGGGTTGCGGTCTTTCTTGTGCTTCTATCATAGAAGTAATTATACCACACCCCCCACTCCACACCCTCCAGGTGGAGTTGAGTCCACACCTTCTCTTAAGAAGAAATGGGATAGTTAAATCGTATCAATGAGGGAGTTCCGGATAGTGGCATTTTTTCCATTTTTTTCCGCTTCCGCACCAGCAAGGATCGTTTCTTCCTATTTTCTTATTACTCGATTGCTTGATCGCTTGGTCGCTTAATTGCTCTTCTCTTACTTCCTTCACCATCGCCGTTTCCTGAAGTTTCTGCATTGCCTGCATCTGATCAGGAGACAACTGCACTTGGACTTTGAATATTCTATGTGTCATCTCATAATCCACTCCTGAAACAAGTCTCTCGAATAAGTTAAACGCTTCATTTTTGTATTCAACCAGCGGATCACGCTGACCGTATCCCCGAAGACCGATACCCTCTCTCAGATCATCAATTGCATCCAGATGATCCATCCAAAATTGATCAACAACGGATATTCCTACCCATTTTTCGATTTGCTGCATCATTTCGGGTCCTAATTGTTTTTCGCGTCTCTCAAATGTATCTTTAACAACCGTGCTTAACAGACGGGTGATATCATCAAGTGATTTCGTATTTTTAAGCTGTTCTAAAAGCTGGGCTTGTGAATTGGCATCAAAAGGAATAATACCTGTAAATTCCTGTACCATTTTTTCTTTTTCCTGATCTGTTATTCCTTCAGATGAAAAAGAGACAGCTAAATTGTTTACTTGAGATTCTAATTTATTTAAAAATAAGTCATTCAAATTCTCACTATTTACTAGCTTCTTCCTTAGCCCATAAACAATTTCTCTCTGCTTATTTAAAACATCATCATACTCAACCAAATGTTTGCGGGTGTCAAAGTGAAATCCTTCCACTTTTATCTGTGCATGCTCGATGGCTCTTGAAACCATCGCATGCTCCAAAGGAACATCATCGGGAAGTTTAAATACTCCCATAAGACGGGCAACCTGATCTCCGCCAAATAGTCTCATGATTTCATCAGAAAGTGACACAAAAAACCTACTTGCTCCCGGATCTCCCTGACGGCCCGAACGGCCCCGAAGCTGGTTATCAATTCTTCGGGATTCATGTCTCTCGGTTCCTAAAACATACAGCCCCCCGAGGGCTACTACCTCATCGTGTGCCTGTTTCCATTTTTTTTTCTCACTTTCCCCTTTTCTCTCTTTCTCGGTATCTCCCAATTCATATTTGCTCGGTGGCACTCCTCCTAAAATAATATCAACTCCCCGCCCTGCCATATTGGTAGCAACCGTTACCGCTCCTTTTTTACCCGCGTTTGCGATAATATCTGCCTCTTTTTCGTGATTTTTGGCATTTAAAACTTCATGAGGAACTCCTTTTTTCCAGAGAAGTTCTGAAAGAAACTCATTCTTATCAATTGAAGTTGTTCCCACAAGCACCGGCTGTCCGTTTTTATGACGGGCTTCAATCTCTGTTGCAACCGCGTTATATTTTGCTTCTTCACTCTTATACACCATATCAGGAAGATCCTGACGTATAAGAGGCAGATGAGTCGGAACAACGATTACATCCAAGTTGTATATTTTATGAAATTCTTCGGCTTCCGTTGCCGCAGTTCCTGTCATCCCTGAAAGCTTTTCATACATGCGGAAATAATTCTGGAGGGATACGGTTGCAAGCGTTCTTGATTCCTGCTGAATAGGAACTCCTTCCTTGGCTTCAATTGCCTGATGCAACCCCTCTGAAAATCGTCTGCCTGCCAAAAGTCGTCCAGTAAATTCATCCACAATCACTACCTGATTGTCCCTTACAATATATTCTTTTTCTTTATGAAAAAGCGCACGGGCTTTAAGAGCAGCCTCGATATGGTGTACCGTTTGAAAATCCTTTTCGTACAAATTTTCCACATTAAGCATTTTTTCAACGGATAAAATTCCATCCTCAGTCAGATGCGCCGTACGAAGTTTTTCATCCACAATAAAATCTTTTTGAGGCGCAAGAGCTGAAACAATTTTTGCGTATTCAAAATATTTCTGTGTAGGCTCCGTATCCGGAGCTGAAATTATATGGGGAGTACGTGCTTCATCAATTAGAACCGAATCTACCTCGTCGACCACCGCATAATGAAATCCGCGCTGCACCATCTGAGATGGATCTGAAACCATATTATCTCGAAGATAATCAAATCCAAATTCGCTGTTTATTCCATAGGTAATATCAGAAGCATATGCTTCTTTTCTTGAAAATTGCCTCAGATGCAAAAGTCTCCAGTCTTTTGCTGATTCATCCGTTACATTCGGATCATAGATGAATGACTGGTCATGGATAATTGCTGAAACTGAAAGTCCCAGCATATGAAAAATGGGACCCATCCATCCGGCATCACGGCGGGCCAAGTAATCATTGACCGTCACCAAGTGCACTCCTCTTCCGGTTAGCGCGTTTAAATATAAAGCGGGAATCGCAGAAAGGGTCTTCCCCTCTCCGGTTCTTTGTTCCGCGACCGCTCCCCGGTGAAGCTCAATTGCTGCAATCAGCTGTACGTCAAAATGCCTTTCTCCGATTGAGCGTCCCGCAGCTTCCCTCACTAACGCATATGCTTCAGGCAAGAGGTCATTTAATGTCTCTCCCATTCCTAATCTTTTTTTAAACTCTGCTGTTTTTTCCACAAATTCATCATTTTTTAATCCTCTCATCTTTTCATCCAGAGAATTTATTTGAGAAACAATCGGTTTTACCCTTTCAATTTCCTTGTGATTCGCATCAAATATTTTGGAAAAAATCTTTAGCATAGAACTTATATTGTACCATGAAATCTTATTTTTGAATCCGGCCCATTCACAATATGAGGAAGTCAGGTACAAAAATTCTGAGGATTTTTATTTTACAAACCTATGATGATGATAGTTATTTAAACTCCACGAATCTTTCCAATTATAGTCCCCTTCAAAAAAATCTATTTTATCGCAGTTCTGTTTTAACGCATCCTCCATTACTAAAAGGCTGGAAAATATTCCAAGTCCGTGATACTTTTGCACATTTACTCCCGCAGTTATGGCGTAATATGTTTTGTTGTATACAAATCCCAACTCTACTGCTTCAATTTCTCCTTTTATAACCGTTGAAATAACCCTGACTTTATAGGAGTTAGGGTTCTTAATTAAATCTCTGAAAAGTTTTTTCTGTTTGTCATCTTCAAAAATAGACTGATTATCCGGATCATTTGGAAATTTCATTCTGAACCGGTTGATATTATGTTTGAATAAATAATCGATATGAGAAGAGTCATTATAAACAATTTTAGGGCGAAGGGATAGAATTCTCTTCCGATCTCTTTTTAGATTATATCTTTTTTTCTTTTTTAATTTAGATAAATAATCTTCAAGCGTTTTATATTTAGTCAAATCCAAATAATATTTCCAGCTTTCATCTTCCTGGTATCCGTATAATGATTTTAGAAACTGGTAATCCGAATGGGGATTAATGCAGTCAAGCTGTATGGGAGTCGGAGCCGCCATCAAAAGAAGAGGAATTGCTTCTGTATCTTTTACAAAAAAAGTATTATCCTCAGGCCAGAACCCTCCGCACCATGCATATTTGCCGTTATAATCGATAGTATCCACCCATAATGGTAAGACACCCATCACATCATTATCATCTTCATAATTTCCTCCGAATAAGGTGAGAAAATACGGCTCAATCTGAAAAACATCAAAAAATTTTTTTCTCACTTCCCAAAGTTCAAAAAATCTTTGGTTAGGAGTAAATATATTCCATAATCTTTCACATTCATCCATATCTGAATTTACTTTCATTTGCAGGCGTCTTGCAAAAGGAATATATCCGTTATGTTTCGTAAACGAATACCACGGCTCTTTCCGAAGGATTCTTACCGGGTAAGGTGCAGGAGTAATTTCAAGGGAATCAAAAAATTTGTTGGGCAATTGAGGAAGTTGCATTATTTTTTCAAAAATATATTATGGTTATTTTAAGAATATGCTTTATAAATAAATTGTCAAGAGGATTTTAAATAAATAAAGGTGGAGAATAGAAAA
>MFJL01000040.1 GCA_001779195.1 Candidatus Gottesmanbacteria bacterium RIFCSPHIGHO2_02_FULL_39_11 | reverse complement strand
GAGGACGAAAAAGTAGAATCCAGCCACCGTTTATTTAACATAAACTCAAATTACTATTGGTGGTTTGTATTAAGTAGATTATTTTCTCACAAGCACAATCCCAAAAGGAGTATTTCTTCCGGGGCGGGAATGGGTATTGCTATTTTTAAAATAGAAGGATTAAATTTGTTAGGAGAGGGTTTTTTAATCTGAGGTCTTTCCGCAGATGCATCTTTGGGCATATAGTTAATTTAACATAGGGAAGTTTAAATAGCTTATTAACATCAGGAGAAGGGTACAACTCTTGGGGAGAAAGATCTGTAGTTACTTCTAATTCTCGAATTGCCATATAGCTACTTCTTATATGAATTTATCATATAATATTAGGATCTAACTATTATTTGCAATAGGCAGAAACGTCCTCATTATATACTAATAATATTCATTGTCAATATTATAGGCCTAAAAAGGCCTTTTTATCTGAGCGGCACCGCGCCTGAAACTTCTTTTTGACCCGGAAAATTCAATCTTAAATCTTCAATATCCCTATCTTCCAGACTCCATCCCAAACTTCCTAAATTCTCTTCCAGATGACTGCTGTCTGTCATTTTACAAATTACCGCCACATTTTTCTGCGAAAAAAGCCAGTTTAACGCAATCTGAGAGGCAGATTTTCCATACTTCTCCATGACCTGCCTCATCACATCCGGAGGACTGACAGATAATAATCCTTTCTCAACCGGCCGCCAAGCAACAAGCATCACATCATTTTTTTGGCAATATTCCAAAAGTCCGCTTGCCTCAGGCTCCCGGTAAATCAAATTGTAATGGACTTGATCGCAAACGATTTTGTTGGATGAGAAACTTTGAGCTTTTTGAAACGTACTTTTTGAAAAATCAGAAAGACCGATGTATTTAATTAATTTTTCTTTTTTCAATCTATCCATGGCTTTAATAGTTTCCTCAAGAGGTATTTGCTGATTTGGCATGTGGATAAGATAGAGATCTAAATAATCAGTACCGAGTCTCTTTAGGCTATTTTCGCAGGATTTTAATACATTCTCATAATGGAGATTACTGTGCCAGACTTTGGATGTAATAAAAAGTTTTCTCCTGTCAAAATCTTTTATAGCAGTCCCTACTAATTCCTCTGCGTGTCCCTCTGCATACATCTCGGCTGTATCAATATGAGTGATTCCTTTTTTAATGGCATTCTGGATTGCGTTAATATACTTTTGGTCATCACTTCGAGGATCTCTCTTTCTATCTCCTCCCATTCTCCATGTTCCCAGACCTAAACAGGGAAGTGCAAATCCGTTTTTTAGTTTTTTATGAGGAATAGTCATATACAAATAGAAATCGGAATAATTTATCTAAGAGCCAGCACACCCGCAAAAACAATAATGGCTGATACAATCTTTTTAATAAGATTCTTTTTCTCCCCCAGAAAGAGAATGGCTAAAATGACAGTAACGATCACAGAAGCCTGATTAATAGGGCCTACTTGAGAAGCGTTTCCTCCCAGTCCAATCGCTGTATAAAATGAGACTGCGGCAACGGAATAAAAAAAACTCATAATAAGCATGTTTCTAAATGCGCTGGGTCTGAGGAGAGAAGGCATTTTCTTTATCGCGTCGGGCTTTATAAATAATAAAAATATTCCCGGGAGAAAGAAAGCAATAGCTGTATAAGAAAGCACATCTTTATTCTGTCTTAAAATAAAAGCATCATTGGTTACCGCCAAGCCGTAACACAGAGACATAAGAAACGCATACAGAATTCCTCTATTTAATTTAAAGCCTTTTTTTCGTTCCGTAACTAGAAGTATGGCAAAAATAATTAAACAAGCTCCTAAAATTCTCATCAATCCAAAAGGTTCATGGAGAAGAAATACCGCTGTAATAATGGTGACAAGAAGCCGTGCCGAGGAAAGGATCGTTACTTCAGACGATTCCAAGCTCTGGAGGGATTTGAAGATAAATACGGTACCCAGCCCGTACAAAACTGCCTCAAGGAAAAAATTAAGAGGCAATTGGCCAATAGGAGGCAAAGCAAATCCTTTGATAAGAGCAAACGTTCCGGTAATTGCTGCTGCTGCAAACTGAAATACGATAGAGTAAAGAAAAGGATCGCTTTTATCATCCTTCATGAGGACTCTCTGCAGAATATTGGAGATTGAAACAGCTAAAATACTCAGTAGTGAAAAGAAAATCCAGGGCATGTCTGTTTGAATTATTCTAGGTAGTCTCTCAATTTTTTGCTTCTTGAGGGATGCCTTAATTTTCTGAGTGCTTTTGCCTCTATCTGCCGTATTCTTTCCCGTGTAACTCCAAACTCGACTCCCACTTCTTCTAAAGTCCTGGGACGCCCGTCCTCAAGTCCAAAGCGCAATATTAATACCCTTTTTTCCCGATCTGATAACGTATGCAAAACTTCATCCAAATGTTCTTTCAGAAGTTCCCGGGAAGCTGAATCATAAGGAGAGGGCTGAGTCGTGTCCTGGATAAAATCCCCCAAGAGTGAATCCTCGTCATCCCCAACCGGTGTTGCCAGAGATGTAGGCTCCTGGGAAACTTTCATAATTTCCCGGACTTTTGTCACATCCACTTCCATCTCTTTTGCAACTTCCTCAGGAGTTGCTTCCCGTCCGAGCTCCTGCATGAGTTTCCGTGAGATTTTCAAATACCGATTTATCGTCTCAACCATATGGACAGGAATACGAATAGTACGTGCCTGGTCTGCAATCGCGCGGGTGATTGCCTGACGAATCCACCAGGTTGCGTAGGTTGAAAATTTATATCCTTTTCTCCAATCATACTTTTCAACGGCCCGTATAAGCCCTTGGTTTCCTTCCTGAATCAGATCCAAAAGAGAAAGTCCCCGTCCTATATATTTTTTAGCAATTGAAACCACCAGACGGAGGTTTGACTCAATCAGTTTTTGTTTGGCCCACCTTTCCCCTTTTTCATACGATTTAGCAAGAGAGATCTCATCTGCGAACTTTAAAAGAGGTGTGCGGCCGATTTCTTTAAGATACATACGAACCGGATCTGATATGCCCCCTTCATGAATGGTTGCCAGAGACTCAAGTTCTTTTTCCAGATCTGAAACTGCTTTTTGCGCATCTTTTTCATCCTGGTCAGAGAGTGTTTCAAATACATCAACGCCAGCTTTAATCAGCTGTGCGTATAATTCATCTATTTCTTCAAGATGATCTTCCGGTTTTGGATATAACGCAAAGATATCTTCCTGGGTTATAAATCCATTATCTTTGCCTTGTTTGACAAGATCTTTAACAGACTTTGGCGTTTTAGGTTTTAGCATAGGGTAAGTATACTTAACATAAGGCTATTTCTCAAGCTTATGAAGCTCTACGGTGATTGTTTTAACTTCTTCATTTAAAAGAGACAGTTTACCTTCGTTTGCCTCACTCTCGGCATGGCGGATATCAGTCGTAAGTGTTTCAAGTTTCCTTCTCAAGTAGGTCCTTTTAACCTGGAAAGTGACCCTTTTTAGCTCATTTTCAAATACATCTCTTACGCCCTTCTTTTCAAAAATCCCTGAAATGTCCGACAGATATGCCCGATCAAAGACCGGTATAAGCTCAGGAGGTAAGGAGGAAGCAAAAGTCTTTACGTTAAAGGCGGATTTATCACGGACAGCCGAGAGCCTAGCTAAAATTTTGGAAACAGATGGAAGTTTCAAATCTGTCCCGATAGAAATAACCTCAGTGACCTCCTCAACTGTCTTGTAGGGATTTTTTGACTGAATTATGAGGGTCAGAAGATATTCCTCAAGCTGTTCTTCCCAGTTTTCCTTCACGGGTGATGGGGGAATTTCCGTTACTCCGCTTTTTATTTTTTTCCTCTGTTCTGACAGCTGTTGTTCAATAGCGCTTTCTGAAACATCCAGTTTTTTTGCCAAGTTTCGTATGTAATGAGAGAGAATAATGGAGTTGGTAATTTTTGCCAAAAAAGGGAGAACCTCATTTCCAATACTTTTTTTACCGCTCACCTCTTTTGGGTTGTATTTTTTTAAAGCCGCATCAATAATAAAATCATAGATAGGAACAGCGTTTTTAACCGATTCCTTCCAAAAATGAGCACCTTTTTCGATACATTCTGCCGGATCTTTACCCACGGGAAGCCGGGCAACTTTAACCAGGAGTCCTCCCCTCTCAGCAATCTCAATTCCACGCCGGGCAGCTTCGTTACCGGCAAAATCGGCATCCAGGGCTAAAACCACTTCATCAACAAACCGTTTCAGTAAAATGACCTGCTCTTGGGTAAATGCGGAACCTTTTATAGCAACTATGTTTGATACCCCACTCTGAAACGATGAGATCATATCAATCTCCCCTTCTACGACCACAGCAAACTTTTCTTTCTTAATCAATTCCTTTGTCACATCCAACCCATACAGAGTATTGCCTTTAATATATACCGGGGTTTCCGGAGAATTTATATATTTTGCTCCAACTTGGGCTGGCATGTCCTTCTCATTTCCCGGAGGCAAAATCCTCCCCGAAAATCCAATCGTGTTCCCCCTACTGTCTCTTAAGGTAAAAATAAGACGTCCCCGAAACCGATCATATATGCGTCCTCTTTCTGATTGTCCTACCAGTCCGGATAAAATAAGATCCTCTTCTGTGTACCCTTTTTTTAAAAGGAACTTCGTCAAACTATCCCATGAATTCGGAGAATATCCCAAGCTAAATGTTTTAATTGCCGAAGATTTTATATGTCTTGCGGTTAAATAATCCAGGGCATGCTCACCGATTTTATGAGAGGTTAACAGATAATGATAAAACTCAGAAGCTAAATTATTTATCCCGTATATTTTTTCTTTTAATGAAAAGCTCTCTGTTTTGGCAAATCCGGATAATGTGACACCGGTCCGTTCTGCCAAAATTTTAAGAGCCTCCAAAAATTCAATTCCCTCCCATTTTTGCAGAAAGGTAATCGCGTCCCCCCCTTCGTTACATCCAAAGCAATGCCAACTTCCTCTTTCAGGCGAGACATAAAAAGAGGGAGTTTTTTCTCCGTGAAAAGGACAGAGCGCTTTATAATTTCTTCCCGATTTTTTAAGGGTTATAAATTCCCCTATAAAAGTTACGATATCTATTTTTGATTTAATTAGTTCGACATCTGTCATCCATGGGTATTTTAACACGAAAAAAACAGGTATAATCACTCCACTTATGGAAAAACGTGTTATTTTCTCAATTCCGGCAGCTCTCAGTTTTATCTTTAAAAAGATTAAAAATAGGGCTACTCTTAAAACCGGATCAGTAGGAGTCGGATGCACGATTAATAAAAAAGTAAAAGCAGTGGTAGAGAAGTCAGAGAAGTTTTGTGTTTTTTTAAACGGGAAAGAGATCAGTTTTCCGACCGTCTATGATGCAGTCCGTTCGATTACTAATATACCGATGACTATTTATCTTACGTCCTCTTTGCCTTTAGGATATGGATTTGGAACAAGTGGAGCTTCTGCTTTGGCATCTGTATTTGCGGTTAATAAACTACTTAACCTTACTATTCAAAATAAGAAACTGATTGAGTATGCCCATATTTCAGAAATAAAAAACGGAACGGGCTTAGGAACCGTCGGAACGGTATCAACGGGAGGATTTCTCATCAAATCATCCGCCGGAATTCCTTTTGATTACCATACCCTTCCTTTTACCGGTAAAAAATTATATGCAGTTTTAATTGACCGGCTCCCGACTTCCTCCATTATAAAAAATGAACAAAAACTGGATAAAATAGAAAAAGCCGCAAATATATCTTTAGAAAAAATAAAGAATTTAAAAAATGTGACTCTTGAAGAAATTTTAGATATCTCTTATGAGTTTGTATCAGCAAGTTCACTTATTTCAGATACTCGTGTACATGATGTCATAGACAAAATACGACAAAGAAACGGACACGCGACAATGGCAATACTAGGAAACGTTGTAATAACAACCCAAAGACCAACTTTTACCGTTCCTTATGATATTGAGACGCTTACTATTACAAACTAATTTATGAACATTCCCAAATCCCATCCCCGGTATAAGTCTCTATTATCGCGGGAAGTGGTTGTGTCCGGATTTAAAAACGGGCTTACCTCTCTTGCAGGACTTACTGCACACGGAAGAGGAGAAACCTTCGATTATCTTTTAGGTGAAGAGACATTTTTCTTTGCACATGCTGCCCTTGATGCTGCTGCTTCTCTTCTTTTGCTGTCTAAATTTCCCGTTATTTCAGTTAACGGAAATACTGCAGCACTGGCAGGGCGTGAACTTGTTGAGCTATCAGAAATTCTGGATGCTCCTCTTGAGATAAATTTATTTCATCCGGAAAAAGAAAGAGAGAGGGCAATTTCAAAACATCTCAAATACTTAGGAGCAAAAAAAGTTCTTACACCCGGAGGTGGTTTAATCCCATTTCTTAGAAGCAACCGGAGAATGATAAGTAGGGAAGGACAAAAAAAAGCGGATGTTGTACTGGTGCCTTTGGAAGATGGGGACCGGACGGAAGCTTTAATAAAGATGGGGAAAAAAGTCATCACTATTGATCTAAACCCCTTATCCCGGACCGCCCAAAAAGCGGATATCACGATTGTTGATCACATTGTCCGCTCAATGCCAATTCTTATAAAAAAAATAACCGCTCTCAAAAAAGAAACGCCGGAGGCACTTCGCTCAATCCTCGGACAGTACGATAATGAAACTGTACTTAAAGATGCCATTTTTCAGATAAATCAAAGACTGACTAAACTTTCCTATGAATAACGGGTATATACTGAAATAATCAGTTGCAAACCTGAGTTAATGAAGTATAAAATAGAGACATATGAAATCTTCCAATCGATTAGTACTTATTCCCATCGCTCTTCTGTGTTTTTTTGTCATAGGGTATATCCTTATAAAGGAAAATATTTTAAATAAAAATTCGGCGGAAAATACGGTTCTCGGGGTACAAACAGATAGCCAACCCCGGTCCATGTTTGGTTTTTTAAACGGCATTGTGGATGACACCGTTACCAGTACAAAAGAAAATTTATCAGGAAAAGCTCAAGATGTTGAAAAATCAGTCATGGCAACGGTTGAAACTGAAGCGAAAAATTTAGCAGAGTCACAGGTGACAGCGCTAAAATATCAGATCTGCGCAAATTGGGGAATAGTACCCGCTACTCCGTCGACAAATCCTTAAAATATTACACTCTTAATCGTTTCTGTCATTCCTGCAAAGGCAGGAATCTATGGATGGATCCCGGATCTCACTTTGTTCGTCCGGGATGACAAGTTGTAGCTTAAAGTTAATAATTAACGACCGATGACCAATGACAATAGTTTTTTAGCAATTTCTTTTTTAGTATCTTTTTTCAAGTTTGTAATACTTCCTTCTTTTGAAATAAGGAGTATTTCATTTTCATCAACACTAAATCCTATGTCCGCTCTTGCGATATCATTAACTGCAATAAAATCAGCATGCGCTTCTTTTAATTTTTCTTTCCCTTTTTCTATCATTTGATTTTTATTTAACTTATAGACTGCTTTAAATCCTACTAATTTAATGTTCGGATTCCATTTTTTTATCTGTGTAATTATTTTTTTTGCCGGAACTAAATGCAAAGATACTCCCTCTTTGCTATCCAGCTTCTCATGGTAAGTTTTCTCCAGAATATAGTCAGAGACAGCAGCAGAATGAAATAGGTAATCATAATCAAAAATATTTTTTTCCATGATGTTCTTTAACTCCTCTAAGGTTTGAAAAACTTCTTCTTTAATTGGATAGAGAGTTTTGACTGAGGTACTGGATCGAATTAATAGTACGTCGGCTCCTTCTTTATACGCCTCTTCCGCAATTGCCCGCCCCATTTTCCCGCTTGCCCGATTGGTAATTCCCCGTACTGCGTCAATCGGTTCATAGGTTCCCCCTGCCGTAACTAAAATTTTTTTTCCTTTTAGATATTTTGCATTTTTAAGACGTGCTACTATTTCATCTGCGATATCCGAGATGTCCGGAAGTTTTCCTTCCCCCTCATATCCGCACGCCAAAGGACCTTTTACCGAAGGCAGAATATGAAAATTTCTTTTTTGAAGTTTTTTCAAATTTTTCTGTACTATTTCATTGGCCCACATATTACTATTCATCGACGGGCACAGAATGATGGGAGCCCGGGTCGCCAATAGGGAAGTCGTGAGAAAATCATCCGCAATTCCGTGTGCGATTTTTCCGATTATGTTCGCCGTTGCCGGAGCAATGACAAATAAATCCGCACGATCTGCAAGATCGATGTGATCAACTTTATGATTCTCCCGTATTTTTTTAGGATCAAAATGGTGGGGAAAAAGAGAAGAGTAGACCGGGTGACCCGTAATTTTTTCTAAATCACCGACATTGATAACCGACTTGGCATGCTCCGTGACAATACTATAAACCTCAATTCCGCGGGTAATAAGCCTGTGTGCAAGATCAGGTACTTTATATGCCGCAATCCCCGATGTAATACCTAGTACTACGGTTTTCATAATCTCTCCATTATACCAAAAAACTCTCCCGCCGATGAGGTAGGGAGAGTTTTTTAACAATTTAAAAAATTTATCTCACAACCTTCTTCAAAGCCTTCCCGGCGGTAAATCCTGGAGTTTTCCGTGCTGGAATATTAATTGCTGCTCCGGTTTGCGGATTGCGGCCTTTGCGGGCGGCTCGGGATCTGACCATGAAAGTTCCAAATCCGGTGACGACTACTTTATCACCTTTTTTAAGGGCATCAGTAATTGCAGCAAATACGCTGCCAACTGAATCCTTAGCTGCTTTTGAGGTAAGACTAGCTTTCTTTGCCACGTGTGCAATAAGATCTGCTTTTGTCATAAATACTATTCACCTCCCTTAGGAACGCTTAATGAATGAAATGAATTTAGCGTTTCTTAGGCCCGCCGGTATTCGCTCCGCAAGCCGCAGTAGAAAATTCTACTAAGGCGCACGGTAAGAATAGGCGGGCATTTTTTAATACCGTCAGACAATTTCTTAATAATGGACTGCTGCAACAGCACGTCACCAACATTAAGAGATTTTTAGATTGCTGTCAAGGGATAAAACGATGTCGAAATGATACAAAGAGTATTAGAAAAGGAAAATCCGAAATTAAAGATGTCTTGAAGTGAGATGTGGGAAGTGTGCTCTTGAAGTGAGAAGTCTAGATTATTTGATATATATCAAGAAATCAAAATATCTCACTTCAGTATCTCACTTCTCATTTCCAACATCAAAACATCTTTTATTAATGCACTGTTTGCACTACCCGAAATTCCCGTATCATTGTTACTTTTATTTGTCCCGGGAACGTTGGAAACTTCTTTTCTATTTCTTCCCCGATTTTCTTTGCCGTTATGGTCATCTCAGCATCTGAAAGCTTGCCCGGATCAACCATTACCCTTAATTCTCTCCCTGCCTGAAGCGCAAAAGCTTTTTCAACTCCGGAGAAAGAAGTTGTAATATCCTCCAAAGTCTTTAGGCGTTTTACGTATTCCTGGATATCTTCATGACGGGCTCCGGGTCGTGAGCCTGAGATTGCATCAGCGATATAGACAAGAACGGATTCCATGGAAGGAAACGGGATATCCTCATGATGAGCGGCAACACATCCGATAACTGATTCCGGCATGCCGTATTTTTTCAAAAGTTCAACCCCAAGCTGTACATGAGATCCGTCCTTTCCGGTAATAATTTTTCCGATATCATGAAGAAGACATCCGAGTCTGACAACATTTACATCCGCTCCTACTTCGTTAGCCAGCGCAATTCCGATTTTTGTCTCTTCGAGGGTGTGCCCTATCATATTCTGTCCGTAGGAAAAACGGTATTTAAATCTTCCCAATAGAGCAATAATATCTGTAGGCATGTTGTAAACTCCGACCGAATGGCAGAGTTTTTCCCCTTCTGCATAGACCACTTTTTCAATTTCCTTTTCTGTTTGCTTGACTAACTCTTCAATCCGAACCGGCTGAATTCTGCCGTCTCTTAAAAGTTTTTCAAGAGAAACCCGGGCAACTTCACGCCTAAATGGATCAAAAGATGAAAGCCTGATTACCCCTTCCTCATCCAGATCAACATCAACTCCGGTTGCCATTTCAAAAGCACGTATATTTCTTCCTTCTTTTCCGATAATTCTTCCCTTAAAGTCCTCATCTGTTATTTTAATTGTTGAAACGGTATACTCAGGTACATAGTCTGTTGCTCCATGCTGCATGGCATCAACCAAAATTTCACGCGCTTTGGCATCAGCATCCTGTTTTGCGGTAGCTTCTGCTTCTTTAATCTTTTTGGCAATTTCTTCTTTTAATTTGTCCTCAACTGCAGAGAGAATCAGTTTTTTGGCATCATCCCGGGTCAGCTGTGCAGCTTTTTCAAGCTTTGCGATAAGTTCTGTTTTTAACTGCTCTATTTGGTCAATTCTTTTTTGAAAATCACTCTCTTTTTTTTGAAGTTCACCTTCGCGCTTAATAAGATCATTAAGTTTGCGGTCTAAATTCTCTTCTTTTCCGACAACCTTCTGTTCAATAGATACTATCTCCTGACGAATTTTCCGGGATTCCTCCTCAGCTTCTCTTTTTATCCGATATGCCTCGTCTTTGGCTTCTATAATGATTGTTTTTGCCTGATGTTCAAGAGTAGCAACATCAATTTTGGAGTTTACGGGTGTGTGGATTACTGCGGGCTTTGGTTTTACAGGAACCGGTTTTACAGAAGGAACGGGACTTGAAGCGTTTTTTGACGGTATACCTTCTTGTTCGCTTAACTTTTTTTCAATGGTCTCCAACCGATTAAGAATCGTTTTAAGTACTGATAACATACAAAACTCCTTTTCATAAATGAGATCAACCTATTAAAATTTATAAGTATGAAGAAAAAGACCTTGAGGATTTATAGGTCACCCTATGCATTTTTTATGCTGTTTTCGCGGTTGAACTATGGTTTTTCTGGTATATCATAAATCCAATTGATCTTCAGTCTTCAATTTCTACTCTCACTATTGTATTCTCTTTTGATTATAGAGTCAACCAGACGGTTGGCATCATCATACGTAAACCCATACCGGAAGAGAAGGTCTGTAAGCTTTTGTTTAGCCTCAAGTTTAGGCAAATTTTTATACAAACGGAATTTCTTGTTTAAAAGCGCTACCGCCGCATCATTCTCTGAATAATCTTCACCTTTTTGTGTAAGAGTAAATGCTGAATCGATAATATCTTTTGTAATCCCTTTGTTCCCAAGCTCCCGTACGATGACAAAATCTCCCCTGTACTTGCTCTTCCTTCTCTCAATTATCCAGGCCTCTGCATACTTAAGGTCATTTAAAAGTCCCAGCTCAGTCAGCTCGCGAACAACCGGAGGGAAAAATGCCAGAGGCATTTTACTCCGTATACAATACAGCCTGAGCTTCACCTCAATCTCAAAGGTAGTCCGAAGTTTTCGGGAAAGCAAACGCAAAGCATACGTTTTAAGCCGGGAATGTTCATCTTCTTTCATGTCAATTTAACTATTTAAAAATTATCACCTTCCACTTTCTCACCTCCTACTTCCTAATCCAGCTTCTAATTTCCAACTTCTAGCTTCTATTTTAATTTAGTCTTCCTCTTCTTCTTTTCCCATCACTTTTTCTTTTACCGTTCCTGCCCGATACACTTTCCAGATTGCATCAGAAATTTCTTTTGCTGCTTTTGGATTTTCCATAAAATACTCTTTGACTGCTTCTCTCCCCTGTCCGATCACCTGATTTCCGTGTTTTATGAATGCTCCTGATTTTGTTAAAACCGCAAGCTCCAAAGCAACATCTAAAATTCCGCCTTCTTTTGAAATTCCGTTTGCATTTATGTCAAATTCAGCAATTCTAAAAGGAGGCGCAACTTTATTTTTTACGATCCGTATGCGGTGACGGCTCCCTACTACTTTATCTCCGTCTTTTAATGTTTCAATTTTCCGGGTATCCATACGGATGGATGCATAAAACTTCATCGCCAATCCTCCCGGAGTCGTCTCAGGATTTCCGAACATGACACCTATTTTTTGCCTAAGCTGGTTAGTAAAGATCATGACCGTCTTTGATTTGGAGATAACGCCTGTCAGTTTGCGAAGCGCCTGAGACATAAGACGTGCTTGAAGCCCCATAGTTGAGTCTCCCATATCCCCTTCGATTTCAGCTCTGGGAACAAGTGCTGCAACTGAATCGACAACTACTACATCCACTCCTCCTGATCTAATCAAAGCCTCAGCAATTTCTAGGGCTTGCTCTCCGGTATCCGGCTGGGAAACGAGTAGATCGTCCAATTTTACTCCTAATTTTTCAGCCCAGATGGGATCTAAAGCATGCTCTGCATCAATAAATGCTGCAGTTCCCCCGTTTTTCTGAACTTCTGCAACTATCGATAAAACAATGGTTGTTTTTCCCGAAGCCTCCGGTCCAAACACCTCGATAATTCTTCCTTTTGGCACTCCTCCTATCCCTAACGCCATGTCAACAGGAAGACACCCGGTTGAGACAACCTCTATATCCATCTTTCCTGCAGGCTGGTCTCCCAGTTTCATAATGGATCCTCTGCCGTATGTCTTTTCTATCTGTTCCATTGCCAGACGAACCGCTTCAATTTTAGGATTATGTGTAGGCTGAGAATTCTTCATATAGTCTCCTTTATGATAAAAAATACGAGAGTTGATAACCGGGGCAGAAGATATCTTCATTATCTGTCAGAGTTTGGTATAATTCAAGGGTTAGCTTTTAGTCGTTGTTCAGTAGAAGTATAAAATTGCACGTTAAAATCAGATATCGTTGATAAAGAATTAAACGCTTTAATCAACTCATTGACTAACGTCTAATGACTAATATTTCGGGGTGTGGCGCAATTGGCTAGCGCACTCGCATGGGGTGCGAGCGGTTGCTCGTTCAAGTCGAGTCACCCCGACAAAGTTAGGAGTGTATCAAAAACGGCACCTGAGAATTTTAAAAGACTTATAAAAGAGTAGGTGTGGACTCATTTCCACCCTCCAGGTGAAGATTCCCATTGATTTAAAATGTATGACTTACAGGATTAAAGCAGTAATGTAAATAATAAATTCGGTATCAGCAATAATCTCCCTTTCAATTCTAAAGTCTCTTCTGTTGTAAGAATACCGAATTTAGCAGTTGTTCTTTTAGAAAGAAAATCCAACAATGCAAGTTCATCATTTCCATCATGACTTATTTTTTGTTTTACCTCAATAGGTAAGACACCTCCTTTAACCTCAAAAATAAAATCAATTTCTTTACTGGTATTTGATTCTGTCCAAAACGGAATATAACTTTGAAATGTTCCCATACGAAGCTGTTTAAATGCTAATAAATGATTATGAATTACATTTTCTAACACATGACCTCGATGTTCTCTGTCAGATCTAAATTCAATTTCATCTTTAAAAGCTAGTGTATTAATTATTCCGCTATCTATCACGTAGAATTTTTTTTCTGTACTCACTGAATCCATTTTATTAGAAAACACATACGGTGAACTTACAAATGCCCAATGCGATTCAATATAATAGTCAATATATTTTATTACTGATCTTTCATCTACACCTAATACCTCTGCAAATTTTTTATATTTAGTCATGCTTCCCGCCATTAAGCATAAATTAACCATTAATCTTTCAAAAGCTTGAGGATCACGAATTTCTACATAAGTCAAAATATCTTTAGAGATAGTAGTAGTAAGAAGATCTCTCAAGTATTTAGCATAGTCATCGTTATGATTTGCTACAACTCTGGGGAATCCTCCAAAAAATAAATAATTTTCAAATCTCTTTTTTAAATTACTATTACTAATAAATTTTTCCGTTTCCCTAGCAGCTTTATACGAAGAATCCAAGTCTCCTACTAAAAGAGAATTTTTGAACCTTTCTGAAAATTCACTCAATTTACTTCCAAATATTCCTTGTTCTTCCTCTTTAGTATAGTAACGGGTGTAATCAGCAAAACTAAACGGAAAAATTGGCTGTATACTTACTCTACCAGTTAACGGAGTTTCTGACCCTCTTCTAAGTTCAAAACTTGATGAACCTGTAACAATAAATTTAATTTTATATTTTTGGTCCATGATGATTTTAATCTCTCGATCCCAAGCATCCAAACTTTGAGCTTCATCAAGGAAAATATATAAAGTATCAGTCAAGTCATCGAAATTTTTTTCTAGAATGTGCTTTTGGTAAAGTTCTAAGATAAAATTAATTAAATTTCCACTTGCAGCAAATTCTGTTAATAAAGTATTATCTCCTTGTATAAATAATATTCTTTTGCCTTCAACTCCTTTTTTTAACAAAGCATCTATTAGTTGATACATAAGTACACTCTTACCCACCCTACGTGCTCCAATAATAAGAGTTGTCAAATCAAGTTGGCCTAGATCTTTTTCAAGTGTAGAAAATTCTCTCCTTTTAAAAGGTTCTAGATGAGCTTGAGGAACTTGGTTATTTTTAAACCAAGGATTAATCTTTTTTATTATTTCTAGTACTTTAAGTCCATCCATAAGATGATACAGTTTATGTTAAATAAACGGTGGCTGGATTCTACTTTTTCGTCCTCCTCCAAGCGCCCCATAGTCTCTTAAG
>MFJL01000039.1:81896-83772 GCA_001779195.1 Candidatus Gottesmanbacteria bacterium RIFCSPHIGHO2_02_FULL_39_11 | reverse complement strand
TCTGAAGATGCTGAAATGAATTCAGCATGACGCAGACGCGGAGGTTTCGAGACTACTTCTAGGTGATTTTTTTCTTTTTCTCACAATATCCTAGTATCTTTTTTGCCTAGTATCTTTTTTATCATGAACCGCCTTATTATCATCGATGGCCACGCAATTCTCCATAGAGCTTTTCATGCCATGCCTCCTCTTACGACTCACGACGGAACGCTTGTGAATGCCGTATACGGGTTTGTTGCTATGATGCTAAAAATTGTAGAGGATTTTAAACCTTCTTATCTGATTGTTTGTTTTGATCGGCCAAAACCCACCCTCAAAAAACAGATGTATGTGGGATATCAGGCAAACCGTCCTAAGATGGATAATGAACTTTCTCCTCAGATACCTATTGTTCACGAGCTTTTAGAATATATGGGAATATCCATCTATGAAATGGATGGATATGAAGCTGACGACATTATGGGAACGATTGTTAAAAAGATACTAAGCGAAAAAGATACTAAGCGAAAAAGCGAAAAAGAAATCCAAGAAACGATAATTGTTACAGGCGATCGAGATATTTTGCAATTAGTTAATGAGAACGTAAAAGTCTGCATGCCGGTTTTAGGACTGAATCAGGTAAAAGTATATGGAGAGAATGAAGTCAAGGATAAATTCGGCATTACCCCTCTTCAAATGATCGATTATAAGGCATTAGTAGGGGATCAATCGGATAATTATCCGGGGGTACCGGGAATAGGTCCTAAAACGGCAAAAAATCTTCTTACTCAATTTGGCACCCTTGAAAATTTATATAAACACTTAGATGAAGTAAAAAACGAGAGAATTAGAAAAATTTTAAGTGAAAATTCTGAGTCGGCAGCTCTGTCTAAAAAGCTGGCAACTATGATTACCGATGCTCCGATTAAAGTAAATTTTCAAAAAGCAAAAATAAGAAAGTGGGATAGTCCGGATATTATGGCAAAATTTGAGGAAATGGAATTCAGGAGTTTGATACCAAGACTGATGGGGAAAACAGAGAACAAAAAACAAATAACAAATAACAAAGAACAAAAAGAAGAAAATCAGAAACAGCAGATGTCCTTATTTTAATTATGAAAGTAGCTTTGGTTCATGATTATATAAAAGAATACGGGGGAGCGGAACGGGTTCTGACGGCTCTTCATGAAATTTTTCCAAGCGCTCCTGTCTATACGAGTGTGTATCTGCCTGAGTTCTTAGGACCTCATAGAGATAAATTTAAGGGCTGGGATATCCGTCCATCATACCTCCAAAAAATGCCATTTGCGGCAAAGCTTATTAGTCCATTCAGAATTATCTCTCCATGGTTTTTTGAGAACATAGATTTAATGGCATATGATATCGTGATTGTCTCCTCAACCGGAGCTTATTTTCCTAACCTTATAACCACCCGCTCCGACGCTGTACACATCTGCTACTGTCATACCCCTCCAAGGTACTTATACGGATATCCAACAGCACGAAAGTGGTCTGAAAATAAACTCATTAAATTCATTTCAGAACTATTTAACAGCCGCCTTAGAATTACTGATTTTGTTTCTTCCAAACGCCCTGACTATTTTATAGTCAATTCAGAAGAGACGCGGGGGAGGGTCAAAAAGTTTTACCGGAGAGAGTCAACCCTTATATATCCGCCGGTTGAGATGGTTGACACGCTCCTAAAGGAGAAAAGGAGAAAAGGAGAAAAGGAGAATAAAAAAACTTATTATCTTACCGGCGGAAGGTTAGCCCGTGCAAAGAGAATTGAACTTCTCATTAAAGCATGTAATAAGCTAAAAGTTCCATTAAAGATATTCGGGAAATCATTTGCGGGATATGAGGATGAATTAAAGCAGATTGCGGGAGAGACCATTGA
>MFJL01000039.1:56599-81833 GCA_001779195.1 Candidatus Gottesmanbacteria bacterium RIFCSPHIGHO2_02_FULL_39_11 | reverse complement strand
TTTTGCGGGGGAAGCAGAAGATTTTGGCATTATGCCGGTTGAAGCTCAAGCATGCGGAATTCCGGTTATTGGTCCTAATTTTGCGGGAGTAAAAGAAACCGTTATAAACGGAACTACAGGAGTGTTGTTCGGATCCTATGATGTTGAAAGCATTGTTTCAGCAATTAAGAAATTGAATACATTAACGATTAAACCGGAAGATTGTATTGAAAATGCCAAACGATTCAGTAAGAAAAGATTCCAACTAGAAATACTGGAATTTGTAGAGAAAAGAAAAACTCTATCCTAATGCCCAAAATTTCCCATATTTTAATCCTCCTGAGCACCGGCGTTACTGTTTTTCTTGTCTTCTCAGCTATTAAGTCCGGAGTTTTATACCAATATGATGTGGATGAGCTTGCTCATACCCAGTTTGTATACTTAATTGCTAAAGGTTTTATGCCCTATACCTCCTTCCATATGATATTTACTCCTCTTTTTTATTGGTTCCAAATACCTCTGTATAACACTTTAGGATTTAACTTTCACACTATCTACATCATGCGTCTTGTTATGAGCGGGCTTTTCATAGTAAGAATCGTGTTCTCATTTTTATTTATCAAAAATATTTTCGGGAAGAAAGTTGCATTATTTTTTGTCCCCTTGCTTCTTTTGGATCCTTTTACTGTTTTTTCCGGATTTCAGATACGGCCGGATAACCTTATGGTACCCTTGTTTGTTTTAGGACTGTTATTTCTTTCCTATGCTTTGAAAAAAAGATCCAATACCCTTTTTTTCCTGTCAGGACTTATTTTTTCTTTATCTTCTTTAGTTCTTATCAAAATAGTTCCTGAGATTGCGGTTATCATTATTCTTTTTGCGGTTTATTCTTATAAAAATAAAAAACAAAGAGATTTTTTATTATTTTTAAGCGCTTTTCCCATTCCATGGATTTTTCTTTTTATCTATTTTGCCCTGCAGGGAGGTCTTTTTGACTTATTTAGAAATATATTTTTCTACGCATTTTTGAACAATCAAACCATCCTAAATGTCACCCCGGTGACTTTTTATTACCATCCAAATAACTATTATCTCTTTGGGACGATGGGATTATCTTTAAATTGGGCTTATATCTATGTAATCCACACCCTGGCGGCTTTAGGAGTTTGTCTCATTCTTTGGGAAATTAAAAGGAATATTAGAATATTCAGCGCGGATGTATTAATTCGGATAATCACGGTTGCCGTATGTATCGTACTTACCGTCTGGGTGTTTACCGTCCGGGGAGTTTTTTTACAGTATTTTTTGCCTCTTTCCTGGCTTCTGGCATTATTTTCAGGTGTGAGCTTGGTGTACTTTCTTGAGTTTATAGAAAAGAAAACGAGTAAAGGATATGTTTTCTTACTTTTAATATATTTTGTCGCTTTTATACTTTTTGCTTTTTCCAGCATAAAAGGAAACCAGGCAAGAGCCGGGATAGGGAATGAAAAAATTATTAAAGGGCACGAAGACGCTTGGAATTTTATACAGGGAAATGAGGCAACTTTTCCCAACGAACTATTCCGGCCGCCGGGGTATCCGTTAACTTATGGAACTTTTATTGGAGATGTCAATCCCTATATTTTGAGAAACTGGGGGAAAGTAGAGGATCACCTGGAAAAGAAAAAAGTAAAATACGTTTTTAAAGATGATTATCTATGGATGTATCTGGATGCTAATACCAAAAAATACATTGATAAACATTACCTACCTTCATCGCACTCAGAAATTCTGGTAAGAAAAGATTAGGAGGGAAGGTAAACATGTATGAGATTGCCATTTTAAATATTACCCTTGGAAAACTATCTTCGGTGTAGCAGTAGTAGGTTGTGTTTGTTCAATTTGGTGTAGAGTTTCTACTACTTTCTGTACTTGAACAGGAGAAGATGTATCCTTATCTATTAATAAAGTTGTTGTTTCCTTTGCTCTCTGTTCCATCAATTTTTGAGCTTCTTCTCTTCCTTTCTTAGACAGTGCAAGTGCTTTATCAGAATACGAATCTCTAGCAAGGTTACCCGCCATCCAACCTGTATTGAGGGGATCTAATAATTCTCTAGTATCTATCATATGATGTCTTTTATCATATTATAGGTCTAGTATTCAATGCATCATAGGTATGCTTATGAAGATTTCATACTAATTATAGGTTATTAGAGGTTAGCTATGAGGGTGATGCATATCTGCCTCAATGAGGCGGCGGAGGTAGACGGATTTGGGCATTTTCTTTTTTCTGGAGACTTCATCCAAATAAGAAGAGATCCGTGGGGTAACAAAAAAAGTGAAGCGGGTATCCTCGTTTCCTTGGGCATACTGGATAAACTCGTCAATGATTTGAGGAAGAGTGTCTGAAGTATACCTCTCACAAACCAGATTTTCATTTTTATGATGGGCAATAAGAGTAGGAGGGTCCGGATTTGCGTGCAGCAATAAAACCGGTTTTCCGCGGTGCAGGGCAAGAGAAATTTCAAATCCGACGCTAATTGAGGGATAAGTCGTCTCAGCAACCACGAAATCACAGGAAGACAGCCATTTCTCAAGTTGTTCATGAAAAGCCAGTCTCTCTTCTTTTTTTTCGTACTGGATCTCTTTTTCTTCCGTTTGGACGATATGATCTGCAATAACCGTGTGTCCTTTAGACTCAAGATACTCAATAATCTTGGTATAGTTACCCAGTTGTGTCTTTTTTCCAGCAAATGATCCGGTAAAGTAAATTAGCATTTGTCTGTATTATACACTCTTTTTTGATATAATAACCTTCAATGGATAAAAAAACACCTCTTATTCTTTCCCTGGGGGGATCTCTGGTTGTTCCCAACGGCGGAATCGATATGGAGTTTATCCGCTCCTTCTACCAATTTATCAAGGAAAAAGTAGCAGAAGGGTATAAGTTTTTTATTGTGGTTGGAGGCGGATCAACTGCCAGGCATTACATCGACGCTGCCAAAAAAATAACCGGAACTATTTCTGATTGGGACTTAGACTGGTTGGGTATTCACACAACACGACTTAATGCTCACCTTATTAAGACAGTATTTGAGGGAATCGTCCATCCCCGGGTAATTGCAAATTATCGTAAAAAAATTGCGAATCTGAAAGAACCGGTAGTTGTGGCAGCAGGTTGGGAGCCGGGTTGGTCAACTGATTATGACGCGGTTACTTTAGCCAAAGACTACAAAGCAAAAATTGTTTTTAATCTTTCAAACATTTCTCAGGTATATGACCGGGACCCCAAGGGGAATTCCAGCGCACAACCTATTGATAAAATTACGTGGAAAAAATATCGCGAAATGGTAGGGGAGAATTGGACTCCGGGGAGCAATACTCCGTTTGATCCAGTTGCTTCCAAAATTGCCATGGAGCACAATCTAAAAGTAATTATTTTAGACGGCCGGGATCTTAAAAATCTTGACAATGCAATAGAAGGCCGCTCGTTTATGGGAACCTTGATTGAATAAGGAAAGTCTAGCGTGTGGAAAGTTAAATTTTTCAGTTTTTTCGCTTTTTCTCTTTTGACTCTTTTTACCCCCTCTTTAGTATGGGCGCAACCGGTTATACATCTTCCTTATTTTCCTTACGGCGTAAGATTCTCAGAAACCGCAATTACCTGGTTTGGAGCTGTGACCGGGTCTGACAATTACACGGACCTCCGTCTGGGATACTCAGATACTGAGCTTTTTATAACTAACAACACATTTGACAGACTTTTGTGGTATGACACAAACGCATCATCTCCCAATTTGCAAAACGGGGACGCAATAATTATTTATCTTCAAACATCGGGTATAAATCAAAAAACGTTTAAAATAACTGCTCAGTTAAACTGGTGGGAGTCACGGACAACTTACCAAAAAATTGAAGAGCTGAATGGATCGGTTTGGCAGAGTGTTGCGGTTCCTTTTACTTCAATAAGCGGTTGGAGGGGAAACGCGCCTTTGGATAGCGTAGATGATCGGGGGTGGAGTATGATATTTCATGTTCCTTTTACAAGTCTGGGCGCGGGAGTTCCAACACAGGGAACAAAATGGAAAATAGCAGGCAGTGTTTTAGATAAAAATTCAGGAAATGGGGGAGTGGTTACAACCGGTTGGCCAACAGGTATTCAATCTACGACTCCCACTACCTGGGCGACTCTTTCTTTCGGAATTCCCGGTTTTATTCAGCCACAGACAATTAACAATCAGACGGTAACCATACGGCATAAATTAAACGGTATACAAGTTGTGGATGCCTCAGTAGGCGGAGATACCGTATGCGGTGAGAACTTGGACTTTTTTAACCAGTGGGGAGGGAAAAATTACGCGGGACTTGATAGGTTTAATATCCAAAATCAGGAGGATGTTGCGGATTGGCCTTGTTTTAATAAAGAGTATATACATTTTCCTTTAACTAGTGTTCCTGCGGGCAAAGAGATAGTAAGTGCCCGTCTTATCCTTCATGAATTTGGAAATTCAGGGAACCCTGGAGAAACTATCCATTCTCTTATTCAGGTTATGCGAGTTAAAGACATATGGGATGAAAATACCATTACATGGAATAATGCACCAATTCCCATTGAAAATATAAGTTCTGCCTGGGTTGATCCCGCTCCTCCTTTGGTTTGGCCCGGAGCAGAGTATATTTGGGATGTTTCAAAAGGGGTTAAGGATAGTTATACAGAGGGAGGGCCTTTTAATATAGTTATTTATACTGCAGATTACCAGTATAGCAGCGGGAAGTATTTTGTCTCCTCAGATACCGGAGACTGGAATGAAGTCGGAAGACCTACAGTAGTAATTACCTATGGAGATTTGACGGATATTTCTCCTACTCCTACTCTTTCTCCCGACCGGAACAACGATACAAAAGTAAATAGTATGGATTTTGGATATGTTTCATACGCATATGGAAGCAGTTTAGGACAGACAAAATATGATTCACTGGTGGATTTTAACCATGACGGCTTAATTAATTTCCTGGATGTAATTTATCTTATTTCCCGCATTTAAGAATATGTACATTGTGATTCTTTTCTCTAAGTCATAAAATGCGAAAGCATGATTATTCAAGAACTTCATCTCCAAAACTTCCGTTCTTTTATCAAAACGGAATTTGAATTTTCTCCCTCTATTACTTTTATAGCCGGTCCCAATGCGTCGGGTAAAACAACCATTCTTGAGGCAATTTCATTCTTATCAACTGCAAGCGGATTTAGAACATCCAAAGACCCTGAAATGATTTCATTTGAGAGTGAAGTAGCACGCGTTATGGGAACTATTCAAAATAACCCAATAAATACCAATAACCCAATAATCCAATTAGAAGAAATTGAAGATAAAAAATTAGAAATAGTATTAACCCGGGGAGAGGTGATGGGAGTAAAAACGGTGCAAAAAAAATATCTAGTAAACGGAGTTCCCAAAAGATCTTCTGATTTTGTAGGAAATCTACTCACGGTTTTATTCTCGCCTGCTGACATCGAACTGGTAACGGATTCTCCCTCGCTTCGGAGGCACTATTTAGACTCAGTTCTTTCCCAGGCAGATCGGGAGTACCACAGAAACCTCTCTTCTTATGAAAGAGGTGTAAGACAGAGAAACAAGGTACTTGAGGCCATTTGCGATCAGGGATCAGATCATAAACAATTGGTGTTCTGGGATCAGCTAATTATTAAAGCAGGAAATTATATAACGGAAAAAAGAGAAGAATATATTGATTACGTTAACAAACAACAAATAACAGATAACAAAGAACAAGAGAAAATGCCAAGTTATTTACTTTATTATGATAGGAGTGTTATTTCAGAAGAAAGATTATTTGCTTATAAAAACGCTGAGATAGCTTCAGCTACAACTCTGGTTGGTCCCCACAGAGATGACATGGTATTTCAGATAACAGGGGACAGGGTACAGGGGACAGTACATGATTTAAAACTGTACGGAAGCAGGGGAGAGCAACGACTGGGTATCTTATGGTTAAAACTTGCAGAACTGTCCTATTTGGAGGAAAAAAGAGAGGAAAAACCAGTTCTTCTTCTTGATGATATTTTCTCAGAGCTGGATCGACCTCATCAGGAGATGGTTTTATCCATTATCAAAAATCAGCAAACTGTTATTACCACAACTGATATGGAATGGTTACAAAATTGGATACATTTAAACCATTCGTTTAAATCAAATCTTATTAAGTTAGGTTGACTCTTGCATCACTTCCCTTTATGATGTAATAGTAAAAAACTTGAGGTTATTAAGAGTTTTTCACCATAAACTCTGAATGGAAACTTCCGAAATTTTAAAGCAAATTCATCTTCCCGATAAAGAAACCCATAAGGGCCAAAACGGGAAACTAATGGTTATAGGAGGCTCTCATTTTTTTCACGCGGCCTCCCTCTGGTCGTTAAAAATTGCCACCCGAATCGTTGATCTTGTCCATTATTCCTCTGTTTCTGAAAACAACCGGATTGTCCATAAACTGAAAGAAAAATTTCAGGATGGAATTGTTATCCCCAGAAAAGATATTGAAAAATATATAGAAGAAGATGACGCAATTGTCATCGGACCGGGGATGGTCCGCGCCGAAGGCGCGGAAATACATTCGTCACATTTGTCTAATTTGACAAATGTGGCAGATATTTTAGCAATTGAGGACGAGGGGGTACAGACATATTTTTTAACAAAGTATCTTCTCAAAAAGTATTCTCAAAAAAAATGGGTGATTGACGCCGGGGCTTTGCAGATGATGGATCTAGCTGATATCCCTCCCAAATCCATTCTTACTCCTCATTTTGGTGAATTTGAGAGGCTTCTTGCAAAGGTAGAAAGTCCCAGAACTTCCCAGCAACTTAAGATGATGCTTCTTGAGGATCAGGTGAAATGGCTTGCTAAACAATATAGCTGCATCGTCTTGTTAAAAGGAAAACAGGATTTTATTGCCGGGAATGGAGAATTTGAAAAAGTAACCGGAGGAAATCCGGGGATGAGTAAAGGAGGTACGGGGGACGTGTTGGCAGGGTTAGTAGGGGCTCTCTATGCTAAGAACGAGCCTTGGGTAAGTGCGCTTTCCGCATCAATTCTTAATAAAAGAGCAGGAGATGACCTCTACGAAAAGATGGGTTTTTGGTTTAACGCTTCGGATTTGGCAGATCAAATACCAGTTACGATGAAGAGATTAATAATAAACCAATAAGCCACTCAGTCAACAAACCAATCAGTAATTATAGGAAGAAAAAAGAATTGAGAAAAAATCGAACGAATAAGTAATTCAGCTATTTGTTTCCCGGTTGATTTCCGTTTGGCAGTATCCGTTTGAATCCTCTTCTTATCATTGATTCGTCTTTTGGGAACCCTTTTTCTATCATTCTTTCCTTAACCCTGTTCCAGTCGTTCTTATTATGCAAAAATACTTCTCCACCTGCAACAACTGGTTCCTGAAATAATTTTCTTTCACTATTTAACTCATCACAAGCATTACTTAATGCCTCTGCTTCGCCTTCTTTAGTTGCCCTTATCCAAAAAAGAGTATCTCTTCCCCCTCCTGCATTACGGGTAAGTCCTGATTTCCACATCTGGGGCCGAAAGAGGACTACTGGTTTTTTACTGCGCTTATTAATAAATAGATTTTCCTGACAGACGAGTCCGTTTTCAATATCAACTAATATCATAAAAGAAAAGACCTATAATAAAATCCATTATACAGGAAGTTAAATCTTTGTCAATTTTTTGTACGAGAATAAGATCAGTACTTATGCATCACAATGTTATTGCTATCCTGACTTAGTCGGAAGTGATAACCCCACGCAATGACATAATGAGATAACTTCTAGTTATCAGTAGGATAGCTGAATAGGAGAGGAAGGTTTTTGATTATCGGGAACTGCGCGCATTCTTTCAACGAGATCTACCAAAAAGGTTGAGAATTGAGGCGTGTCGATATACATTCCTTGATGCGGCCAACCTTTTATATGAGCATTAAATACCTGAGAAGAGTAAGGAAAAGCATGCGGATCTACTCTTTTGTCAAATTCATCGCCCGGAAAATACCCATCTGTTTCGCCGCTAACAAGTGCTACTGGACAACGGACACGTTCCTTTACTTTTTTTGGAGCAGGGCTGATGATTTCACGCAATACTCGTGCAGAACGAACCAGTACTTCATTATTAATAGAGGTCCCTGCCATCATAAGGTCAATAAAGGGACGCAATAAATTATCCCGTTCTTCTAAAAGCCGGTTAACTTTATTAGGATCAGATCCCCATGCTCTGTCAATTTCCTTATCCAATTCTTTTACGCGTGACAGGGTAGTTGTATAGATTACTGATTCAGGTTTTTCAAATCGTGCCTCTGCTTCTTTCAATTGATTTTCAAGTCTTATAACCATCCCTGCATCTCCACTTTCTCTGACTCTGTCCAATTTTTCTCTTAGGCGATAGACATCAACAAGAGAGGGAAATTTTTTTTGAATTTCTTTATGTAATTTTTCGGTAAGCGCTCTGGGCAGAAAGTCTTTTATCATACTCTGAGGATATTGTCCGCCGGCTTGAGCCATTATGATACCTTTTATTTTTGGTTTTGACGGGGTATCTGATTGTTCTATCAGCTCTCTTAAAATTTCTTCTACATAAACAATCTCTGTTCCTCCAAAAGAATGGCTTGCAAGTATAATCTCTTCAGCGGGGTGTTTAATAAGTATTTGGGAAATAAGCTCTGCCTGGTAGGCAGCTCGTTCAACGGGACTGGGTAATGGAACATTGAGTGTGTCCATTCCAACAGAGGAGCTGAGAGTAGCAGTCCATGGAGCAGTAAATCGATTCAATCTGTGAGCTGTTGAATAGAGATTAGTGACAATCTGAATAGTATCTTTTGCAGTCCGCCAAATACCGGGAAGCAGGATAATTGCAGTACCCGATGAGTCTCCCTCTGTTTCTGTCGAAGAAACTACAGAAGCCTTATAGTTAGGAGGCTGAGGCAAATTAAATAGCTTGCCTTTTGGTTTTAAGTCCAGTTTTTCTATAACCTGAAGCAATTTCTGCTTTCGGTTTTCGTCCCAGCTATCCGTTAACTCATGGAAGCTTGGTTGTGAAAAAAATGATATATCAGTATATGTTGCTGCTTCATCATTAGTCATAATTTCAAGTGGATTATACTACCAATTGCAGGAAACGGAAAATTTGAAAAAGTTTCAGGTGGAAATGCAGGGCAGATCAAATACCGATTAATTAGGCCAAAAGAGAGGAAGCCTAAACTTCCAATACTTTCAAACTCCTCAAAATATTGATAGCTGATGTATGCTATCATGCTATTTTAGCCGGTTGTTTAGATCCAGAATCTGTCTTCTTCTCCTCATTATCCCTAGTAATTTGGGGTTTTGCGTTTGGATCTCTTTCCAAATCGGTGCTGTCAGGAATTACAGCAGTTACTGGTTTTCCATTCTTATCTGTGCCTGTTCCTTTAGTCCAAAACATAACACCATGTTCGAACATGATTTGGTTATGAGGAAGTCGGGAAGAAAGTAAAAGTGTACCCGGTTCAGTGGGATTAACAGGATTTAGTTTAGAAGTTTGTATAGCTTCAATAGTATTTGCTACCACTTTTCATCACCTGCTTTCAAGGCAATGTAGAAATTTAAAAAGGCCAAAGTAAATATACTCCCGCTTTAAATTAAATTGCAAGGGCAAAAATAATTGATCCTTTGCGGGAAATAGGGTAAAGATATAGAATAGACAGTATCCAAATATGTATTCTCCGAACTTTATCATTTCAAATAAAATCCTCAGAAACATCGGCACAATCGAAGCCTGCAGGGAAGTCATTTTAAATGCTCCCATGCTTCCTGCGTATGAGAAAAAATTCCGTGAGGATGCCATCATCCGTATGGTGCATCACGGTACTCATATAGAAGGGAATGCATTAAATTACACGGAGGCGGCTGAAGTTATAAAAGGTGCCCAAATTACCGGGCGGGAGAGAGATATCCAGGAAGTCATCAATTACAGAAACGTTATCAGGTACATTGAATATGTAGGAGAAGGGGAAGTATCAAAGGGGGAGATTACAGAAAGCGTTTTAAAAAAAATTCATGCATTAACCGTTGAAAAAATTTTGCCTCCGGAGCAATGCGGAGGGTACCGGATGGTTGCGGTAGTTGTCAAAAATTCTCAAAACGGGGAAGTGACGTTTCGTCCGCCTCCGGCTGTTGAAGTTCCCTACCAGATGGAAGAGCTCACAGAATGGCTGACAACCTTCAAAAAAGATGACATCCATCCCGTGTTAAAAGCAGGCATTATTCACTACGAGCTGGTCCGAATCCATCCGTTTGTGGACGGAAACGGGCGGATGTCCCGAGCATGCGCAACCCTCAGCCTTTTTTTAGACGCGTATGACATCAAAAAGTTTTTCTCCCTTGAAGAATACTACGACCGAGATGCTGCTCATTATTATGAGGCGCTAAAATCAGCGGGGGAGGGTGATCTCACCGGCTGGCTCTCCTATTTTACAGAAGGACTTGCAATTGAGCTGACCCGGATAAAGGAGAAAGTTCAGCGCCTTTCAACAGATATACGTCTCAAAGAAAAACTGGGAGGGAAACAGGTATTTTTATCAGAGAGGGAAATGGAGATCATGGAATTTATAGAAAAAAACGGATACTTGCAGAATCAGCAGTTTGAGACACTTTTCCCCAAGATTTCAGAAGACACGATCCTGCGGGATTTGAAAGACCTTACGGAGAAAAATCTTATTACTAAAGTAGGAAAGACGAAAGCAGCGAGGTATGTACTTAAATAAAAAAAATGTCATCCCGGGCTTGACCCAGGATCTACTCATTAATGACTGGATTCCCGCCTTCGCGGGAATGACAATATAAACCTATGACTTTTCATACTCTCTCAACTTATTTTTCAAAACTGGAGGCTACAACTCTTAGAAATGAGATGACGAAGATATTATCCGAACTTTATAAGGAAGCGGATAAGGACGAAATCGGAAAGCTGTGTTATCTCTTGCAGGGGAGAGTGGTGCCTTTGTATGAAAAAATTGAGTTTGGGGTGGCTGATAAGATGGTGATCCGGGCCATTGCGCAAGCTTTAAATATTAAACCTGAGACGGTTTTAAAAACTTTTAAAGAAGAAGGGGATTTGGGAAAAGCGGTGGAAAAGTTAAAAGTTAAGAGTCAAAAGTTAAAAGTTTCAACTAAAAATTTAAGAATTTCAGAAGTTTATGAGGTTCTGTATAAAGTTGCTACCTCAACGGGCAACGGATCTCAGGAAATAAAAGCTCAACTGTTATCTCAACTCATAAGAGACGTTGACCCCTTATCTGCCCGGTATATTGTCCGCATGCCTTTGGGAAAAATGAGACTTGGATTTTCAGACCAGACCGTCCTGGATGCGTTTTCCTGGATGATTGCGGGGGACAAATCTCTCAAAGATGAAATTGAGCGGGCATACAATGTGCGGCCGGATTTAGGATTTATTGCTTCCCAAATTAAAAAGAGAGGAATGGAAGGGATCAAACATATTACCCCTACTGTTGGGACTCCTATTTTGATGGCGAGGGCAAATAGGCTTTCTTCCTCTTCTGAAATTCTGGAAAAAATAGGGGAGTGTGCTGTGGAATATAAATATGATGGACTAAGATTACAAGTTCATTATTCAAGAAAACAAAAACGTCATGCTGAACTAGTTTCAGCATCTTCGAAAAATAAAAAGAAGACCCTGAAACAAGTTCAGGGTGACTGGCAGATGACTATAAAGATGTTCTCACGAAATTTAGAAGATATCACCGAAATGTTTCCGGATATTAAGGAGGCAATTATTAAACAAATTACGGCTGAGGAGGTAATTTTGGAAGGGGAGGTGGTCGCATACAATCCCCATACGGGTGTTTTTGTTCCTTTCCAGGAGACGATGCAAAGGAAAAGAAAATATGATATTGCAGAGAAAGCTCTTGAAATTCCGGTAAAGCTTTTTGCTTTTGAACTATTATATGCAAACGGTAAAAGTTTTTTGGGAAAGATGTATACAGAACGGAAAAAGAAGCTGAAAAGTATTATTCAAAAGGGGAATACGATTGTATACGCTCAGGAAATCATCGGAAAAACGAGCCAGGATATTGAAGACATGTTTGATGATAGTGTAGCAAAACATTTTGAAGGAATTATGGCTAAAAAATTGGACGGACTGTATGAAGCGGGAGTGAGAGGGTGGAACTGGATTAAATTTAAAAAAGCGATGAGTAAAAAACTTTCAGATACAATTGATGTTCTTGTCATGGGGTATACGATGGGGGAAGGGAAGCGGACTACGTTTGGCGTCGGGCAGTTTTTAACCGGAGTGTATGATGAGGATCAGGATAAATTTGTAACAACTTCTAAAATTGGAACAGGACTGACCGATGAGCAATTCCGCGAGTTTATAAAACGGGTCAAAAAACTTGAGGTAAAAGAGAAACCAAAAGAATACGACGTCGATAAGCTATTAACTCCCGATGTTTGGCTTCGTCCGAGCCTGGTTGTAGAGGTAGGAAGTGATGAGATTACCCGATCTGCAGTTCATACGGCAGGAAGAGTATTAAAACCCTCCAAATCAGGAAAAGCATTTGATGTAGCAACTCCCGGGTTTGCTCTCCGGTTTCCCCGGCTTGAGAATTTTAGAGATGATAAAAAAGCAACAGACGCAACAAGCGTGAAGGAAATTGCAGAGATGTTTAAAAAACAATTCCAAAAGAAATAATTCCAGGTAATCTCTCTCTAATGGTATCCAATAAAATTACGACGCTACAAATCAATAATAAACGTACTATTTCTTACAGCGTTAAAAAATCAGGTAATAATCATAATACTTTTGTATTTTTGCATGGACTGGGAGGAGATTTAACGGCATGGGATTATATTATTCGTAGTGGACTTTTTGATTCATTTAATATGCTAGTAATTGATTTATTCGGTCACGGAGATTCAGGAAGACCACTAAACTTCAAAGACTGTTCAATACATCAAATGGCAGAAGATGTGAAAATGGTTATTGAGAAAGAGAATTTAAAAAACTGTATTTTAGCAGGTCATTGTTTAGGAGGAATGGTTTCAATTGAACTGCTTATTCTATATCCAAATCTTTTTAACAAAGCGATTCTGATAAATACAAGCGCTGGTGTTCCGTGGTTTGGCGGAATTCTTCGTATTCCGTTTGCCCAAAAAATTCTTTTGTTTATGTCAAATCATCTTCCGGAACTTTTTCCTCATAAGCGGGCAGATCATATTAGATTTTGGAATACAGGGAACTATTCATTTCCCAGACTGTTTTCAGATATGAAAAACACAGGTCTGGGAAGCTATTTCAAATTGCTTGTCGGAGTATCCGGGTTTAATAGGTGGAAAGATCTCTTAAAAATAACAACTCCTGTTTATGTGATTTCATCTGAAAATGATACAATTTATCCTCCTAGTATAGGGAAAAAAATATCACAAGGTATAGCACATTCTCAGTTTAATATAATAAAAAGAGCTAGCCATGTAGTGGTATTAAGTGATTATACCGAAGAGTTAACAGACATGATAAAAAAATTTATATCATGAATAAAGTTTTTTTCAGCATTATTATTCCTACCTTAAATGAAGAAAAATATCTTCCCCGTCTTTTGAAGAGTCTCCGGAAGCAAACGTATCAAAATATGGAAATTATTGTTGTCGATGGTGGATCTGAAGATAAAACAGTCGAAGCTGTTATGTCATTTGACAAAGATTTATCCGCCTTTTTATATAATTCTAAGATCAGAAACGTTTCAGTTCAACGTAATTTGGGAGCTCAAAAAGCTGTAGGTAAATATCTTGTTTTTTTTGATGCAGATGTTTGGATAGATGCAGATTTTTTAGAAAAACTTTTTAACCATCTTGAAAAAAGACCCGTATCCTATGCATCGACCCGATTTGTGCCTGAAACATCCTCATGGGTAGAAAAGATAGCACCATTTTTTTTTAATTGTATTTTTGTTATTATCACAAAGTTGGGTTGGCCCTTTATGACTGGACAAAATTTGATTATGGATAAAGAGGTTTTTTCGCATATTGGCGGATTTGATGCATCTGTCTATATTGCTGAAGATTTTGAAATAGTACAGAGGGCGAGAAGAAAAGGTTATAAAGGAGTAATCTATTGGGACCTAAAACATTATTTTGTTCATAGACGATTAGCTCGAGAAGGATGGTTAAAAATGTCCATTATAGCTTTTTTAATAGGATTTCATGTCCTTTTTTTTGGTCCCATTAAAAAACCTTTATTTGAATATAAAATGGGAGGGAAAGTATAGATGAGTCCTTTTTTTTCAATCATCATTCCGGTACTTAACGAAGAGGAGTTTATCGGCAGGCTTCTGAATAATCTTGTGAAACAGACGGAGCACGATTTTGAGGTGTATGTGGTGGATGGAAACAGTACGGATAAGACAGCTTCAATCGTAAAATCCTATGAACACAAATTACCTGTTACTTTTTTGACGAGTAATATTCAAAATGTCAGTATTCAGCGAAATAAGGGGGCAGGTCGTGCACAGGGGAAATACCTGATTTTTTTTGATGCGGATGTCCAGATTGGTCCGACGTTTTTAAGCAAGCTTAAAAGCGAACTGGAAAACAAAAAATTCCTTCTAGTTACAACATATGTGAAAGCTGACAGCAAAAATATATACGACAAAGCAATTGCACAAGTTCTTAACTATACGACTGAAGTTTCCAAAAGAATTGAAAAGCCGTTTATTCCCGGATTTAACCTTATCGTTTATCATAGTATTTTTAATTTGATTGGAGGTTTTCGGGAGGATGTGGTTCATGCTGAGGATTATGAGATCTGTCAGCGATTGGAAAAAGCTGGCTGCAAGTTAACCATTCTAAAAAAACCGCTTTTAACGTTTTCTTTAAGAAGATTTCGAGCTGAAGGGAGACTTAACGTTCTTCGAAAAAATGCCATGGCTACACTGCATCTTTTTACCAAAGGTCCTATTACGAAAGAAATATTTTCATATCCCATGGGGGGCGAGTGGTACAAATCATTGGAAAATAAACATATTAGCCGTACAACTTTTGACACTTTTCGAAAAACAATTTTGAGGTTTAAGCGCTTCATTACAGTCTGAGTCTTATTTGGTATAATCTTCTTGTGAGCAAATTCTTTTTTTCCATTATTATTCCAACTCTTAATGAAGAAAAGTATCTTCCTCGTCTGTTAACCTCCCTAAGCAAACAAACATTTCGTACATTTGAGGTAATCATTGTGGATGGAAGGTCAGAGGACGGGACAAAAGAAGAATTTTTAAAAAAGAGAAAAGAATTGCCCCAAAGCACTTTTATAACTTCTGAAAAAAGAAATGTTTCCTTTCAAAGAAATCTGGGAGCCGGACAGGCTAAAGGGGATTATCTGGTATTTCTAGACGGGGATACCATGATCGGCACTGATTTTTTAGAAATTCTAAAAAATAAAATAGATCGCGAAGGATTTCTTTTTGCAACGACATGGATTGTTCCGGATACTAAAAAGATGATGGATCGATTTCTACTGTACATGGGAAATGTAGGCTTATCGATTGCAGGAGCGATGAATATTCCTCTTGCAGGCGGATACAGCACGATAATTGAAAGAAAAATTTTTTATAAACTAGGAGGATTCAGACCGGAAATAATTTATAACGAAGACTATGAATTCTCACTAAATGCCAGAAAAAGAAACATTAAGTTAAAAATTCTGCGCGACCCTAAAGTTGTATACTCAACTCGCAGGTTTCATTCTGAAGGACTTCTAAAACTAATTCCAAAAATGATCGGAGGACAATTGTATATGTTTTTTATAGGGCCGATAACGACAGATATTTTTAAATATAAAATGGGAGGGAAAGCACACGATGAAGCTTTGAAAAACAGGAAAGCATGGGTGCTTACCGCGTATAGAAAAACTACAGCCCGCCTGGAAAAACAAGTTATGAGGTTTTTTGAGGAATAATCATGCAGATTATAGCAGACCTTCAGCTTCACTCAAAATATGCCCGTGCCGTTTCTCAGTATATGGTGCTGCCTGAAATTTATAAGTGGAGTAAGAGAAAGGGAATCGGACTTATCGCAACCGGTGACTGGACACATCCTTTGTGGATGAATGAAATAAAGCAGAATTTGGAGGAAGAAGGAACAGGGTTATTAAAGATAAAAGGTGAAAGGTTAAAGGTTAAAGATAATGAATACGATCCTAGATTTCTGTTATCAGGGGAAGTTTCATGCATTTATTCTCAAGGAGGTAAGGGAAGAAGAGTTCATCTTTTAATTTTTGCGCCATCAATTGCAGCTGCAGAGAAAATTAATAAATCATTAACAAAGCGAGGGTGTAATCTACTATCTGATGGAAGGCCCATTATCGGCATCTCCAGTATTGAATTTACCGATATATGCCTCGCAATTGATCCCTCATGTCTGATTATTCCTGCGCATGCCTATACGCCGTGGTTTGGTATGTATGGAAGCGAATCAGGGTTTGACTCAATTGAGGAATGTTTTGGAAAGTTTTCTAAAGATATTTACGCAATTGAAACAGGACTTTCATCAGATCCCGCCATGAATTGGCGTGTTAAAGAACTGGATAACAGAAGTATTGTTTCTTTTTCAGATGCTCACTCCGGACCGAAATTGGGAAGAGAGGCGACGGTGTTTGATCTGAACGAACTAAGCTATGCTGCAGTAAGAGAGGCGATAAAAAGGGATCAGGGGTCAGCATTTAGGGATCAGGAAAAGAAGATGAAGGCTGATCCCAGATCCCTGACCACTAATACTGTCGCCTACACCATCGAATTTTATCCTGAGGAGGGAAAATATCATTTTTCAGGACACCGGAACTGCAATGTAAAGCAAGATCCTTCTCAAACTAAAGATTTAGGTACACTTTGTCCGGTATGCGGAAAGAAAATGACAATCGGGGTAATGCATAGAGTTGCTCAGCTTGCCGCCAGGAGCGAGGAAAGTTTAAAACTCACTCAAAAAGAAGTAGAGAAGACTCAAGTAAAAGGAACTTATAGTGAAACTTTTCCAGAGAGACCTGCCTATATCAAAATGGTTCCTTTGCAGGAAATTATAGCGGAATCATTTGATATTGCTGCAACAAGCCAGAAAGTACAATATGAATACAATAGAATTACAGATAATTTTAAAAGTGAATTTGATGTTTTATTAACAGTTCCAATTTCAGATATAGTAAAAATTGCAGGAGAGAGAATTGGAGAGGGAATTGATAAAGTACGGCGAGGAGATATTGTCATAGACCCCGGATACGATGGAGTTTTTGGGGTTGTCAAAATTTGGAAGGAAGAAGAGATGAAAAAAGAACAGGGAAAAGAACAGATGAGCTTTTTTTAAACTACACACTTGTCATTCCCGCGCAGGCGAGAATCCATCCAAGTCAACTAAGCAGCCAATCATTGATCCCTGCCTACGCAGGGATGACAATATAAGTATTTATGACTATCAATCCTATTCTATTTCCGGAAAGGTCCGTATGGGAAACTTTGCTTACCAAATCTTCTTTTTACACTTTTTTCCAAACCTATGACTGGATGTCTCTCTGGATTCTCCATTTCGGTCGTTCTGCTGAGGTTTGGGAAGTTAAGGACGAGAATAAAACGATTGGAATTATTCCGTTGTTAAAAGAATCAGATCATTATTCTTTAATTCCAACGTCCACTGTATTAAACGGTCAGCAGGTGAGCGATTATGGAGAATTGATTATAGAAAAGGGGAGAGAGAAAGAGGTGATAAAACAGGTTATAGGTGAAAGGTTAAAGGTTAAAGATAAGAAAATAATATTAAATTTTATAAGAGAAGATTCGGCGATTTTGCCGGTATTTAAAGATTTAGGAGTTCATGCAGAGGAGCAGGATATGGCGCCGTACGTAGTATTGCCTCACACATTTGATGAGTATTTATCTATACTAAGCAGGCACTCCCGGCATGAGCTCCGAAGGAAAACAAGAAGATTTGAAGAAAGCGGAGCGGAATTTGCGGAATTTGTAGGAAGCGATAGGCAAATAGAGAGTTTTTTTCAGTTGATGGAGTTTGATGAGAAGAAAAAAAGTTTTTTAACCTCCGAAATGAAATTGTTTTTTAAAGAAATAATACATACGTTCTATAATAAGAAAGAGGCAAATATATTGTTTATCGAAGCTGAAGGAAAGTTGATTGCCGGAATTATTTTATTTTATTTTAGAGATGAGGTACTGCTGTATAATTCCGGGTTTGATCCCGACTACTTTCATTTATCTCCGGGACTGATGGTAGTTACACAAGCAATCAAAGATTCGATCGAAAAGAAAAAAAAGGTTTTTGATTTCCTGCGGGGGAATGAGAGGTATAAATATGATTTAGGAGGAGTTGACAGAAAACTTTATAGAATTAGGTTCTAGGTTAAAGGTGAAAGGTTAAAGTTATGGAGAAGAAGAAAATTCATTCATATAAAGATTTGATTATTTGGCAAAAGTCAATTTTGCTGATCGAAAAAATTTATGAGTTAACCAGAGTTTTTCCTAAAGAGGAATTATATGGACTAACTAATCAAATTAGACGAGCTGCAGTATCAGTAGCTTCTAATATCGCGGAAGGTCAAAGTAGAGGATCTTTAAAAGAATACATTCAATTTCTTACGATCTCATTTGGATCTATTGCAGAAGTAGATACTCAGTTGTATATTGCAATGAAAATAGATTATATAAATGAAAAACAGTACCAGGAAATTTATCTTTTATTATTAGAAATTCAAAAAATGACACACGTTCTTATCTATAAATTAAAAAATAAAAACCTTTAATTTTCTTTAACCTTAAACCCTAAACCTTTAACCTAATTATGAAACGCATGCTTGCTGTTTTTGCCCATCCGGACGATGAAGCCTTTGGTCCGGGAGGCATGCTGGCTAACTATGGGCAGAGGGAGGATGTTGAGATTCATTTATTAACCGCAACCCGGGGAGAGGCAGGAATGTGGGATGAGGAGTCTAGGTTAAAGGTAAAAGGTGAAAGGTTAAAGATTAAAAATAAAGAAGAAATAAAAATTCATCATATTCGAGTAGAAGAATTAAAAGAATCGGCAAAAGTTTTAGGAATCAAAAAGGTAGAATTCTTAGATTACGTTGATGGAACTCTTTGTAATGCAATTTATCACGAATTGGCAGGGAAAATTACAAAAAAGATGGAAGAGTTCAACCCTGATGTTATAGTTACTCACGACCGGCTGGGGTGGTCGGGACATCTGGATCACTGTGCAGTTTCCATGATTACGACCTATGCGTTTCTTCACAGTACTATCGGGAAAAAATTATACTACTACTGTATTACAAAAGAGTATAGAGACCCAACAGATGATAATTATTTCATCTACTTCCCGGAAGGATATGATAAAAGAGATGTTACTACCCGGATAGAGTACACCCCCTACTGGGATAGGAGAATAGAAGCTATGCAGAAACACCAAAGTCAAAAGCATGATGTAGATTCTATTGTGAAATGGCTTAAAACCAAACCAAAAATTGATACATTTATTCTTCAGCGCTACCGGGGAATTACGGCTAAATTTCCTGAGAGTGATTTATTTGAAGGGATAATTAGCAACAGCGACTAGGGTATAGGGTTTAGGATGAAATTTTTTTCTAATGGCTAACTTCCCGTTGACATTTCTGTTCAGTTTGGTACGCTAAAGCTGTTACTATATTTATTTAAAAGGAATTTTATGCCAAACTCATCTTCTTCAGCTCAGAACGAAAAATTAATGGGAGCACTTGCTTATCTTGCAGGACCGGTTACCGGAATTATTTTTCTTCTTATGGAAAAAGAAAATAAATTTGTCCGGTTCCATGCGATGCAGTCAACCCTTGTCTTTGGAGCATTGTGGCTTCTCACTATTATTTTAGGAATTATTCCGGTAATTGGATGGATTGTCGGACTTATTATTTCTCCCATTTTGACAATCGGAGGACTTATTCTTTGGATTGTTCTGATGTTTAAAGCTTATTCCGGAGAAAAGTTCAAGGTTCCCTTCTTTGGAGATCTTGCCGAGAAACAATTAGCAAAGCTGGGAAAATGACATCTCTTGATGTCGTCCTGATCCCGAGGTTTTACCGAGGGAGAAGTATCCCGTTCGTACTCTGTCCACACACGGGATCCTTCAGCTTCGTCTGACTCAGCTTCAGAATGACATAAATCACCTCTATGAAATTAATTGTCGGACTGGGTAATCCAGGGGGTAAATATTCCTCAACTCGCCATAACATAGGATTTATGGTGGTTGATCAACTGGTGAAAGACAAGCTTTCCCTAGAAGCATCTCTTAAGGCGTGGAAAAAAGAAGATAAATTTTTAGGATTCGTATGCAAATTAGACACAGATGTTCTCATTCTTAAGCCTGAGACATATATGAATGTCAGCGGTAAATCTGTTGCTGCACTTGCCAATTTTTATAAAATCCCAACCCGGGATATTTATGTTGTACATGATGATATAGATCTTCCACTTGGAAAAATCAGGATTAGACGAGGAGGGGCATCTGCCGGCCATCACGGGATCGACTCAATCATCCGCGAGTTGGGGGACAGCGAGTTTTTCCGCTTTCGATTAGGAATTGGGCGGGGGAAATTGGACAAGCCTCATAGTATGGATCAGAATCTCCCTCGTCAGGAAGTAGAAAAATATGTCGTCTCGCGATTTCATGACAGCGAAGCAAGCGACTTGAAAAAACTTCTGAAAAAAGCAACCGAGGCTCTCTCAATTACCCTAAAAAAAGACATCTTCTCCGCCATGAATCAGTTTAATTGACAATTTGTACATATTGTACTAATATATGGATATATGACTATTACAGTCTCTATCAGCGATTTCAGACAAAACCTCTCCGACTACATCACAAAAGTAAAAGCAGGGGACACGATAGTTCTTAAAGATGAGAAAAAAGGGGAAGAATTAGCTCATGTCAATCCTGTGAAAAAATCTACTATAGGGGATCTTCTCGCGTATGTGAAAAAAAATGGTCCCATTTTCACAACAAAAAATCATCCTGAATGGAGAACAAAAAAAGATGTAGCTGCCTGGGTTAGAAAAAGCCGCAAAGAAGCAGAAAGAGATTTCTCCTATATTCCAAGATCTGAATAATATGTATCTTTTAGACACGGATATTCTGATATGGCTTATTCGAAAAGATCCAACAACAATACACTGGTTTGAGAAACTCAGACAAGAAGGTGTGGCAGCTCTATCTGTGCTTTCAGTAACAGAGGTATACAAAGGAATTTTTAAGTCAGAACTTCAAGAAACAGAGAAGATGATTCAAACCTGTACTCTGTATGATGTGACGTACCCCATTGCTAAACAAGCTGGGTTTTACTGGAATCAATTTCATAAGGATTTGAAAAAACTTGGGATTGTGGATTGTCTAATTGCAGCTACTGCACGGGAGAATGGGTTTATCCTTCTTACTGACAATACCCGACATTTTCCTATGAAAGACATTTCCATTCTTTCTCCAGTTTCTTCTGTATCCTGATAAGCTTGTATAATATACTACAAAAACTCAGATTTACGCCTGATTTTTTGAGTATAAACCCCTATGAAAGCAGACCGTTTTGAAAAGTCGGTTAAATGGCTCGAGTCTTTTATTCCGGATCCCGAGCATAAACATCCCGGAGAATTAGGACTTTCCCGGATGAAATTATTTATCGAAAAATTGGGGAATCCGCAAAATAATTATCCGGTTATTTTGGTTGCCGGAACATCGGGAAAGGGTTCTACCGCTACCATGATTTCCTCAATCCTTTCTCAACGGCTCAAAGTAGGACTTCATGTAAAACCCCACCTGGTAACCATACGGGAGAGAATTCAGATAAACGGAGAAAAGATTTGCGAGGGGGAATTTGTCCGGTTAGTCCAATTAGTCAAATTGGAAGCAGAAGGATTTGAAAAAAGCTCATTGGGAAGACTCAGTTATTTTGAAATTTTAGTAGGTATGTCTTATCTTTATTTTTCGCGTGTAAAAGTTGATGTTGCAGTTGTCGAGGTGGGAATGGGGGGAAGACTAGATGGAACGAATGTTGTAACTCCTAAGATTGCGGTTATTACTTCAATCGGATTTGATCATGTTCCGTTTCTGGGAACCACACTGCCTCAAATTTTAAATGAGAAAGCCGGGATAATTAAAAACGGGTGTCCGGTTATCTCCGGAATAAATCAACCGGAATTAATTTTGCAGCTTAGTCAAATATGCAAAAAAGAAAAATCTAAGCTGTCTCTATTAAATAGAGAGTTTCATGGATTGGTTAAAAAGATGGATATTCGCGGATCAGTTTTTGATTATAAAGGAAAATTTTCATACAAAAATATTCAGCTAAACGTTTTAGGAGTTCATCAGATCAGAAATGCGCTTGTAGCAATACAGACAGTAGAGCAATTTTATAAGGTTTCCATCATGCTGAATTCGTTTCAGCATCTTCAGAATGGATCTTCGGGACCTGCGTCCGGGATGACAGAAAGTCAGACCCTGAAACAAGTTCAGGGTGACGAAATTAGCAATATTAGAAACGGACTATTAAAGGTGAAAATTCCCGGGCGGATGGAAATTATTTCAAAAAGTCCTCTTATCCTGCTTGACGGAGCTCATAATGAGGATAAGTCAAAAGCATTGGCAGAAAGTCTCAAACTTATTTTTCCCCATAAGAAAATTATAACCATTCTGGGGATAAAAAAAGATAAAGATGCATCCAACATTATAAAATTCCTCATTGACGTAAGCTCAGAAATAATTCTTACGGAATTTTCCATCTACTCTGATGTAGGAAATGACACCTCCATGAGTATCTCTGACTTAAAAGAGATCCTTGTCAAGCTTAAATTTGAAGGAAAAGTGAAATTTGCAAAAAATGTTGAAGAAGCAATTAATTTTGCTAAATCCGAAACGGATAAAGATGGTATGATCTTAATAACCGGATCGATGTACCTGGTAGGAGAGGTTAAGAGCTCAATGTTTACTATGTCATTCTGAGGCTTTGCGAAGAATCCCGTTAAGGTGTCTAATTCCCAACGGGATCCCTGTCTGCCGACAAGGCAGGCTTCTCCCGATAAGAATCGGGATCAGGATGACAACTAATAATATGGCACAGCCCAGCAAACTCTCAGATATTTTAACTAAATTTAATCCCTTGGAAGATAAATATATTTCCCGTGAGTTTCAGGCATATGCGTGTTATTTGACAGAGGAGCTTAACGATCCCAAGCATAAAGCTATATATATGAGACTCTCAAAAACGATTAACCGCGCATATCTTGCCAAAGCTCTCTCTTATGTGAAAGATGCCAAAACTAATAACAAAGGTGCACTTTTTATGTGGAAGTTAAAGCAGCTGGGAGCATGGGAGAAAAAGGGTAAAAGTTCAAAGGTTAAAGTTAAAAGTTCAAAATGAAGAACAAAAAGAAATATTTACTTAAAAATAAAATAGAAACTCTCTCGGAATCTTTTTGGTTTAGACTAGGCATTTTCGTGTTTTGTGTTTTACTCCTTTTATTTGTTTTTGATAACCGGGAATATTTGGGACACTTTAAAAAGTTAGGGTATTTGGGAATATTTTTAGTAAATGTTGTGGGAAGTTCAACCGTATTTTTACCTCTTCCTTCCATTATTTCCGTATTTGTAAGTGGATCCGTATGGAATCCGGTATGGGTGGGAATAGTTTCAGGTATTGGCAATTCAGTCGGCGAGCTTGTCGGATATTTCTTAGGATTCGGAGGAAGAGGCATTTATGATCATCTGAGGCAAGGGGAGAAGAAAATGATTCTACGTCTGGAAGGGTGGTTTAAGAAAGGAGGATTCTTGCTTATCGTATTTTCTGCAATGATCCCTATTCCTATTTTTGATTTTGTGGGGATTACGGCGGGACTTATGAATTATCCCATCTGGAAATTTATCCTTGCAACGGCTTTGGGGAGAATACTAAGAAACATCATAATTGCGTGGAGTGGAGCAAGAATAATTAATTAGGCACTAAAATAGAGAAAAAGCGAAAGAGAGAAAAAGAGACAAGTCACTATGTAGTATGACCATACACCTTTTTATTACGGGAGATGTTACAGGGGTGGGATATCGGACATGGATGAAACAGGAGGCAGACTCTCTCGGCGTTTTTGGCTGGGTGAGGAATAAAGACAGGGGAGTAGTTGAAGCAGTGATACAGGCAGATGCTGATAAATTAGAAAAAATAATTGATCTATGTAAAAAGGGTCCGGAGACTTCCTGGGTGAAGAATGTGGCTGTCAATTCCGTTAGTACATCAAAAATATATTCTGAGTTTACTATCCTAATATAGAAGCCAATGTCATTGTGAGGCTTAAGTAATTCCAACGGGATCGTCACGCTCATGATGACATATTCCATAATTGCTAAAGTGCTAAAAACATGGTTACAATGAATCTATGAGACGTCAAGTTTTTTTAGTGTGGCTTTTTGTTTTTTTAATCTGGACATTTTACCGGATATTTGTTTCCCAATCGGAATTTGTTGATGAGGTTATAGCAAAACCTCTTTTTTTCCTATTTCCCGTTATTTTAGTAGTTGTCGGGATTGAAAAAAAACCTCTTAGTGAAATCGGATTTAGATTCACTTTAAAGAGTGTTGTTACTGATATTTTTATAGCAACACTTATCGGTTCTATTTTTGTAATTGAGGCTATTCTGGTAAACCGTATTAAATACGGAGAGCTATCTTTTTCTGTTTTACCTGTTGTTAAAGCGACAGGGGGTTTGCTTCCGTTTTCTCTTATTACTCTTTCAACAGTTGCGTCTGAGGAAATTCTAAGCCGGGGATATATTTTTAATCGATTACTTCAGGCGGGGGAAAGCGAGATACGCTCAACCGTAATTACAACCGTTCTTTTTATCCTGCTTCACCTTCCCATTTTTTTTACAAAACTTCAATTTATTGATAGTACTTTTTATGTTTATCTTTTTTCTCTTACGGTTCTTAGTATTACCGCCTGTTTTTTTAGCCGCAACCGTTCATTCTTATTGCCTATTCTTATTCATTTTTTTTGGAGTATTACCGTTTCGCTATATTTATAAAAAAATATGCCCGATACATGCCCAACCCCAGTAGCTCCCTATCAAGCAGGACTATATTGGTCAACTCCGACAAGCGGACAATGCAGATGGGAAAAAGTCACAGACAGCGATCTTACCCGGTACTCTGTTATTG
>MFJL01000039.1:54539-56593 GCA_001779195.1 Candidatus Gottesmanbacteria bacterium RIFCSPHIGHO2_02_FULL_39_11 | reverse complement strand
CGGGAAGCGCAACGGTTGCAAAAGGAACTACACAGAGAAAAACCGTTTCTTTCTCATCTTTTTCAACACATACCTACAAATGCGTACTTTCCTATATCAACTCATGCGGAGAAAGCACCACTTTTGAGGTAAATTCAGCAGTTGTCATACGGCCTACTCCGACAGATATAGTTGCTTCCATAAGTGCAACACTTATTCCTGTTGCTTCTGCTTCTCCTACCATTTCACTTCCTGCAACTGAATCGGCAAGTCTTAGTGCAACGGTTAAGCCCACTCTTAGACCTACGATTAAAAAGCTACCAACACTACCCATAACTGTTGCAACACCTGCTCCCAAATCCAGCTCGGGAACCATTGTTTTATTAGGAGTTCTTTTTTTTGTTTTAATTCTTTTAGGTTTGGCAGTTTTTCTTCTAAAAAAGAAAGGTGGAGGAGGAGCAACTGTTACAAAAACAGGTTCGGGAAATACAGGAGATCCTAAAGATGCCAGCGGGCTTTACTATGTAAAACCGTATAAGTTAGAGGATGAAGGAAAATCCATGTGGCTTATTCTTACCCAAGGAGAGACTCAAATTCTAGGACTGTATTCAGGAACAAGTGCAAGCGAGGGGAATGCTAAAATCAAGGGAAAATATGAAAGCGCTGACGGGGTAAAATTTATAGAAATTGAAACTCTTACATCTGTATAGAAGTCATCTCCAAACCTCGCCCCGCCAAGACCGGGCTCGCATATGAAACGGAACAAAGAATCACTACTCTTAAAAAAACAACTCAGGAAGTTTTTAAAGAAATACACATTTTCTCTTATCTTTATTCTTTTCATGGCAAATATAGGGCTTCTTATTATGATAAGACTTTCAGGACGTGCACAATCCCCACCTACACGTATGCCTCAGCCTAATCTGTCTTCGCAGTGTCTTGTCGCCCCGCCTGTTTTAAATTTAAGAATTGATTGTCCTCTGTGCGAAAATTAAATATGACCAGTCAAAAGCAGCATATTATAAAAACCTCCATTTTAATAACCGGACTCTTGGTTGGAATTATTTTAGCTCAGAATCCTCAGATTCTTGAAAATAGGGCTCAGACGCCTCAGTGCAGCGTCACAACGGCATACTGCAGATGGGATAAGGTTTCAACAGCTACCGCATACGGATACATCATTTCAGATCTATCAAACGGAACGGATGTAAGCCGGGGGACAAGTGATCAAAACCAAATTGCTTTTACTATAATTCCCGGGCATACTTACCGGTGTTCTGTCTCGCCTATTAATAACTGCGGAGTTGGGATATCCAAAAAAACAGAGCAGACCTGCACTACTATTGGTCAAAGGATTGGAGGAGCAGGTGGGGTTTCTCCAACTCCCACACCATCTCCTTCCGTTTCTCTTGAACCCACCGGAAGTATTTTTCCGACTTTAACAGGTACTCTCCTTACTGATTTCTCACCGACACCCAGATTTATAAAAGTTCCCACCCCAACGGTAAAACCCCTTATACCGGTAAAAACTCTAAACCTCGGAACTAAATTCATTTCATATGGAATGGCTTTAGTACTGGCAGTTTGCGTTCTACTTATTATTTTCAGGCATAAAGGAAGAAAAAAAAGAAAAAGCCCTTCGATCAGTCTCAGGGTAAACGAAAAAGAAGCTAAATCTTACTATGTCAAAATTGCACCTGGCCCTCCTGAGAATGTCTATTTTCTAAAGCCTTATAAAATTAATTCAGAAGATAAGTCCCTGTGGGTTACCCTAACGAAGCAAAATACACAAATTCTGGGACTGTCCCATAATTTAAACCTTACTGAAGGGTACTATAAAGTTACCGGAAAATTGGAAAAAGCGGATGATATTCCTTTTATAGATATTGCCAAAATTGAAAAAGTCGATAAACCCTCCTAATTTACATGACACCTGTCCGTAAAAATATAGGATATTTGACTATTTTTTTCAGTACTCTTTTTCCAGTTGTTGTGGGCCACAATTACGGGCAAAAGGATTAGTTTTGAAATAGTATGGCCTTTTTTATAATTGTTTTCTTTGATACAATATCAGG
>MFJL01000039.1:35936-54530 GCA_001779195.1 Candidatus Gottesmanbacteria bacterium RIFCSPHIGHO2_02_FULL_39_11 | reverse complement strand
AGTAAGAATTGTTTTTGAAAGGATCATGCATGGATGAAGTTATGTTGACAGAAAAAAATTTTGATACCGAGGTTTTAAAATCAGATGTACCGGTATTGGTTGATTTTTGGGCGGTCTGGTGCGGTCCCTGCAAGATGCAAAATCCTATTTTGGAAGAATTAGAGAAAGAAATAAAGGGTAAAGCTAAGATCGGTAAATTAAATGTAGATGATGAAGGAAGTATTGCAGGAAAATACGGAATTATGAGCATACCGACTCTTATGATTTTTCATAACGGCCAGCCGGTCAAACAAATGATCGGAGTACAAAGCAAAGAAACGCTTATCGGAGAGCTCAGAAAATATATTAGTTAGATAACGGAGTCAGGGATCAGCATAAAAGATATTTTTCTGATCCCTATAATCTGAAACCTGTTCCCTTTTTATGTACGACATTATTATCATAGGATCAGGGCCGGCTGGCTTTACTGCCGGAATTTATGCCGTTCGCTCCGGACGGAAAACTCTCCTTATTGCCGGTCCCCGATGGGGAGGGCAACTTATGCTCACCACTCTTGTTGAAAATTATCCGGGCTTTGTAAACGGAATTGAAGGACCGGAGCTTATGATGAACATGAGAAAGCAAGCAGAAAGATTAGGAGTGGAAGTTATCAGTGACGAGTTTACCGGAGGGAATTTTTCTAAAAAGCCGTTTAAAATTACTGCCGAGGGAAAATCATATGAAGCAAAATCAGTTATTATTGCCTCTGGAGCGGACAGCATATGGCTGGGAGTGCCTGGGGAGATTCAGCTTCGGGGAAAAGGAATTTCAACGTGCGCCACATGCGACGCATTTTTCTTTCGCAATAAAGATGTGGTTGTCGTAGGAGGAGGGGATAGCGCTATGGAGGAGGCACTCGTTCTTTCCCATGTAGCAAAATCAGTAACTGTAATTCATAGAAAGTCTGAGTTTCGTGCATCAAAAGCAATGCAGAAAAGGGTTTTTGATGATCCGAAAATAAAGGTGATGTGGGATACGGTGGTTACAAAAGCAAACGGAACGTTAAAACTTACTTCGATATCATTAAAGAATGTAAAGACAAATAGTGAATCAGAATTTAAAACAGACGGAATGTTTATAGCAATTGGTCATAATCCAAACACAAGCAAATTTAAAGGAATAGAGTTGGATGCAAAAGGGTATGTAGTCAGAAAAGAGGTAAAAGATAAAGACGGACTGTGTGTATACAGATCGGCAACGAGCGTTCCGGGCGTATTTGTGGGAGGAGACGTACATGATTACCGCTACCGTCAGGCAATTACTGCTTCTGCATACGGTTGTATGGCTGCATTAGATGCGGATAAGTGGCTTATGGAACAACAGGGATAAAACTCGAAAAAAGAGAGTGCTTACTTTACCCATCTGCAGGAAACAACAGGAAGTTGGAAGGTTTTTCTCCCAATTTTAATTACCCGATAATAATGAATACATTCTAAGTGAGGCCGTGCGTGATAATTAGGGGCCTTTGTAGGGCGGGGAGTCACTGAAGGGATAAAGGTAGTGGGTGTGGGCGTTAATGTAGGAGATGGAACATAGGCAGTAGGTGTGGGTGTGTTGGTGGTAGTAGGGATAGGAGCATTAGTAGGAGTCGGATCAACGGGCGTGACAGGCGTGACAGGCGTTGTTTCTGCATAGGCTCGGGTATGATAGGGGAAAGAGGTCGATGCAATGAGTGCTAAAACTGGTAAAATGAGTACCAGAGTTATGATGGTACCCGGAATAGAAAACAATGATCGGAAAGCCGAATTAGTCATATTAAAGGCCTATTTTATCACTAAATTACCCGCTGTCAAGAAAGTTGCTGTTTTTCTCTGGGCTTTAGGATTTATCCTTATTCCCCTTACCCCCTTTTTCTTCAATCATATTGCTCCTCTTGAGGTAGTGAGAACATGGATAGTATTGCGGTGGATTGAAGGCCTTATGGTCAGTATTGTGCTGTTGTGGCTACTTGACAGGAGGAAGCCTATCCGGATAAATCAACTCTTCGCATTTTCTCTCACTGGATTTGCGATAAGTGTTATTTTTTCCTCATTACTGGGTGTGGATTTAGTAAAAAGTATAGTAGGAAACTATTATAGGGGAGATGGACTTATTACTCTTTTTCACTTCTTAGGTTTTTCACTTATTGTTTTTATCCTGTGGTCGGATAAGTGCATCACGCTTATTTCTCGAGCGATTCAAATAGGCGTTTTTCTTACCTGTATATTTTCTTTGGGTCGGGGATGGGCCGGGCCTTTTGGAAATCCTGTGCTTCTTGCGGGATATCTGACTGTTACATTACCTTTTTTATTGGAAAGGATAACTTCCGTTTCGGGAATCGAGAAAGTATTAAGTATTACCCTTACCGGTATAGCCGTTCTCTCTCTTCTTTTAAGCGGTTCTTCCTCTGCGATATGGTTGGGAATAATAGGAGTTTTGGCATGGGTTTTTATCCATATCCGTTTCAGCCTAAAAACAGTTCTTATTCTTATTGCTGCTTCCGGAATTCTAGGGTTGGGGGTTATATGGACGGTGCGATATCAGAACTTTATTCCTGAAGGAAGGCCCCGGATATTTCATCGAGTTTTGCTGGGAGTATTAGAGCGTCCTATCCTCGGATACGGATGGGCAAATACGGACTATGCGTTTGAAAAAGTTCCTTGGCCTATCGTATATGATCATGATATTTATGTAGATCGCGCCCATTCAACTATGTTAGATGTTTTAGCAGGGACCGGTGTTGTGGGGCTTATTTTTTATACAGCACTTCTTATTCGTATAGGAAGGGTGTTATATAACAGAGCAAAAAGTGCAAATGAAGGGGGTAATGCGGTTCGGGGTGAATTTTACAATGCTATTTTTTTATCTTTTCTTTTATATCTGCTTCATTCGCAGACAAATGTGATTTCACAGGGGGAGGAAATGTTTTTATGGTTTGCAGCGGGGGTAGCTATTTCAATTGACAAACCTGCTTAATTTACTACACTCAAGCAAGTTATGCTTGATATCAAATTCATCCGGGAAAATTTAGAAGTTGTTAAAGCCGCTACTGAAAATAAAAATAGGAAAGTTGGTGGATAGGTATTTGATGGAGCAAATGAGTTAGTTATTGTTTAGAAGAGAGAGTACTTGTGAGGGGGTTTTGACGCGAAGGTCTTTTATTTTGGAAAAATCCCGATCAAAAGTCACAAGTATCTGATCTTTTGAAACCTGAGAAGCAATCAGTGAGTCAGAAAATTTTAAATGGTGTTTTCTTACGTATTCCAAAGCCTTTTTACTACTGGTTGTTTCAATAATCGTAATTCCCCGTGTTTTTGTAATTCGATCCAGCACATCCAGAATTTCATCAAATTTAAATTCGTAAATTTTTTTTAGAACGAAGTTGATTTCAAGAAAGACAATAGAAGATGTATAGAAGGTGACATTCCCGTTTTCGTTTGATTCAATGAGTTGAGAAATATCATCCCACTGTATCTGATTGTCTTTTACAATATATCGTATCCAACAATTGGAATCTAAAAAAAGCTTGATCATGCTTCAGAATAGTCGATATAGTCCCGTATATTGTCGATATCCACGTCTTTGTGCTTGAGATGATAATGATGATATTTGCCTCCAAGTTCAAGAATAGGACTTCTGGCGGGTGAAATAGTGAGTTTATTTTTCTCCGCTTTAATTTTTACCATTCCCGGTTTTTTGCTTCCCAGAACAGATCTCATCTTTTTCGGAATGTGAATCTGCCATTTTGAGGTAAGAGATATTGTTGCTTCCATAACAATAATAAATATATAACAATGCAAAAGTTATGTCAAGAATCCGCTCCATTTTTATTCATTTGCCAAATGATACCGAATATGGCAAAATGCGGCTGTGAATCCTACAGAAACAATCGTTCCGACCCAACATGCGGAACATTTAAAGAAAATTGATACTTATTACACAAAAGCCCAGAGATTTTACGAATGGGCCTGGGATAAATTTGGACTTCACTATGGTTTATGGACTTCAGGAATAGAGACTCGTGTACAAGCTATTGATAATGAAAATAGCTTCTTAGCAGAACGTGTAGGAGTAAATCCGGGAGATTGGGTACTTGATGCAGGATGCGGAGTAGGAGGAAGCGGAATTTGGTTAGCACAGCATAAAGGTGCCCAGTTGTTGAGGTAAATATTGTTGATTTGCAACTTGAAAAGGGAGTCCAAAAAGCCCAAAAAAACGGAACTACCTCTTTGCAGCATTTTCACAAAGCGGATTACCATGTTCTTCCTTATAAAGATAAGAGTTTTGATGTGTTCTGGTCACTGGAAAGCATCGAACATTCTGATGATGTCCCGACGTTTATAAGAGAAGCACATCGAGTATTAAAGCCAGGAGGAAGAATGGTAATAGCGGCAACATTTAAAGGAGAAACTCCTCCATCAGATAAACAGAAGTATCAGCTTGAAGTTGGTCACAGAGTAGCAGGAGTTTTTAACAACTTTAGAACAGCACAGGAAGTTACAGATCTGATCACAGATGCGGGTTTTAACAGAGTTGCCAATACGGACGATACCCACTTGGTTATGCGTTCATCAAATCAGATGGATTTTATGTGCAGATTAGGTCTTCCCGAAGCAAGATTTGTCCATAATATAGGATTAATATCTCAAACGATGGTCGATAACACTGCATGGGGTACGTATCAAAAAGGACTTTTTAAATCAGGTGTCACCTCCTACAACATCATATCTGCAACTAAAGTTTAAATTTATACTCTACGAGTTTAGAAAAGTTTCCAGTATAAGCTGTTTGCAAAAGAAAAACGTTCATATTAAGATAAACCAGAGAGAAACGTAACTATGCTGGATACTAAATTCATCCGGGAAAATTTAGAAGCAGTTCAAAAGGCTGCTTTAAACAAGAACAGGAAAGTTGAGTGGGATAAACTCTTGGATTTTGACGACAGGAAAAAGGAACTGGGGAAAAAGATTCAGGAGTTGAGAACGGAGAGAAATGAACTTGCAGGGGACAGGGGACAGGGTACAGGGGATAGAGAAAAGGGAAAAAAGATTAAAGAAGAGTTAAAAAAGCTTGAAGAAGAAGAGAGAGAAGTAAATAAAGAGTTAAACCGGATTCTCCTGACAGTTCCGAATGTACCTCATCCGAGTGTGCCGGTTGGAAAAGATGAAACCGGCAACGTTGAAGTAAGAAAAGAAGGAAAAATTCCTCATTTTGATTTTACCCCCTTAGATCATATTGAACTTATCAAAAAATTAGATTTGGCAGATTTAGAACGGGGAGGAAAAGTTGGAGGGTTCCGGGCTTATTTTCTCAAAAACGAAGGTGCACTTCTGGAGATGGCAGTTCTTTCCTATACTTTCCAAAAACTTGCACAAAAAGGATATACCCCTATTATTGCTCCATCACTGGTTAAGGAGTTTACATTATTTGGAAACGGACAATTTCCGTGGGGAAGGGAAGAGGTATATCACTTGGAAAAAGATGATGTGTATTTAGCAGGAACCGCTGAGGTGCCCGTCACTGCCTATTATTCAGGCGAAACACTCAACGAAAAAGATCTCCCCCAGAAATTTGTCGCATTTTCCCCCTGTTTTAGACGGGAAGCAGGATCTTATGGGAAAGATACGAAAGGATTGTACCGGCTCCACCAGTTCAATAAAGTGGAACAGGTAATTATTACAACTTCAGATGAGGAAAATTCGCTAAAATTTCACGAGGAACTGCAGGAGAATTCCGAAAGTATTTTAAAAGACCTGAGACTTCCGTACCGTGTATTACTTATGTGTACAGGAGACATGGGGGAGCCGCAGGTGAAAAAATATGATATCGAGACTTGGATGCCGGGAAAAAATGCATATGGCGAGACGATGTCCAATTCTTTTATGGGAGATTTCCAGGCAAGAAGATTAAATATCCGCTATAAAGCAAAAGATGGGACAACCAAATTTGCTCATACACTGAACAATACCGCTGTTGCTTCACCGAGAATTCTTATAGCTATCTTAGAGAACTATCAGCAAAAGGATGGATCAGTTGTTGTGCCGGAAGTCCTCCGGCCGTTTGTTGGGAAAGAAAAAATTGAAGTTAAGCAGATTTAGATCCTTTTTTCTTTTTTTCAGAGGCCTCTTTCCTAATTACTGCTTTTATTTCTTCAGGGCTTAAAACAGATTCTTTATCAATGACAACTTTTCCAGTATTGGGATCAAAAATAGCCTTATAAGCTTTTTCGGGAGGAATTGATAAATTTCCCCATCCGTCCACTTTAATAGCAATATCGTCTAAATTTGAAGAAGTATGAACCCAAGGAGAAATGGGCCTGCCATCGGAGGTCTCATGGTCATTCTCTCCATATGGTGACCAGAATCCCTCTCGAGTCATATACTTACCTTCTGAGTTTATCAGTACATAACCATTAACAGGCTTTGGTTTATCGGGCTCAGGAGGTTGAGGAACTTGTGGTATTTCACTCATATAATGATGAAATTTTACCTCTCTCTCTCTCAATAAAGTCAATAATGTGAGCTAAATTAGTGGAAAATTTGACAATCTATCATATTTATGATAGATTAAATTATAAATTATGATAACAAATCCTAACCAAATCAGTTCAATTTCGGATCTCCGGTTTAAGACAAAAAGTGTTTTGAAAAAGAGTAAGGATGCTCCTGTTTTCTTATTTAATCGTACTGTGCCTGAGGGTGTTCTGCTTTCTCTGGAAAAGTACCAGGAGATGACAGATGCGATGGAAGACTATTTTTTATCTTTAAAGTCTGAAAGTTTTGAATCTGAGGATAAAAAGAAAGTAGAGTGGGTGCCTCTTGAGGAAGTAAAAACTATTCTTGCGAAAAAATGAAACGGGTTCTTTTCCATCCCAGGTCCCTCAAATTCTTAAAAAAAATCTCAAAAAGTGATTCTACCCGAGTTTTAAATCATATCTCCCAATTGGAGAATGTTAGAAAACATCCTAATCTGGATATTAAAAAACTTGCAACTGCCAAAAAAACGTATCGTCTGAGGGTAGGAACTATTAGGGTAATATTTGAGATGGGTGAAAATTCCAATATAATTTACATTCATGATATAGATTACAGGGGAAATATCTACTGATTGAAAATCCTTCCCCTTTTACTCACAATAGAAACATATGTCAGATACTGTGTACGACCTAGTCATCATTGGAGCCGGACCTGCGGGACTGACAGCTTCCATCTATGCCTCGTGTTTTCATCTGAACCATTTAATCATTGGTAAAACTCCCGGAGGACAGATGATGTGGGCACCGGATATCCTCAATTATCCGGGATTTAACGGGATTTCAGGGAAAGAGCTGACTACACGGATGGTTGAACAGGCAAAAGCCCGGGGAGCTGAGCTTGTGACACAGAGTGTCACAAGAATAACCCAATTATCCAATAAACCAAACCCTGCCTTGCCGGCAGGCAGGCAATTAACCAATACAGAAGAGGGAGTATTTGAAATTGAAACAGAAGAAGGAATTAAGTATCAAACACGGTCAATTATTCTGTCAACCGGAACGGAACGGAAAAAACTGGGGGTTCCTGGAGAAATTGAATATACTGCAAAAGGAGTCCTGTACTGTGCCATCTGTGAAAAGCAAGATTATGAGGGGAAAGTAGCGGCAGTTGTCGGAGGGGGAAACTCAGCAGCACAGGCAGCGGTTGAAGTTGCCCAATTTGCATCAAAAGTTTATATTTTATATCGAGGGACGCAGCTTCGGGGGGATCCTATATGGATTGACCAGGTAAAAGCAAATCCTAAAATTGAAGTTTTATACAATACTATTGTTAAAGAGATTAAGGGAGATGGGACCAAAGTTACATCTGTTGCAGTGGAAGTATCCTCCGGACAAAATAAGGAAGCTAAGATTCTTCCAGTTGATAAAATTTTTATAGAAATAGGGGGTGTTCCCGGAACAGCTCTTGTAATTCCTCTGGGGGTTGTCATGGATGAGGGAGGATATATTAAAGTGGATGATAAGTTGACAACCAATGTTCCGGGTATATTTGCAGCAGGGGATTTAGTAAGCTATGGATTGTCAATCGAACAGATATCTTCGGCCGTTGGATTGGGAGCACGTGCTGCGTCCTCTGTATTTGCCTATCTTAAAAACGACAAAGCTCCCTCTCTGTGGGGCAAGGCTCAAATAAAAAGGTAACCATATGCAGACGCTTCCACATATTACTCCTCCTATTACTCTGGAAAAAGAGCTTATTGAAGAGAGGGATCTTCTGTTTTCCATTCTTTCTTCTATGGGAGAGGGACTTTTTGTCGTTGATCGGGATGGAAAAATTGTCCTTTTAAATACGGTTGCCCAAAAGATGCTTCAAATCGGAGAAGATGCAACCGGAGAAAATTTTATTGATGTGGTAATTTCTCTCAAAGGGGAGGAACAAATACCTGTTGTTGATCATTTTTTAAATCGGGTGTTAAAACAGGGACAGGTGGTAATTATTGAATTAAGCGATGACTTTTTCTTTAAGTCAAAATCAGGCCCACCAATACCGGTTGCGGTGACCGCTTCACCTCTGAAAGGGGAAGATTTAAGCGGGGCAGTAATTGTTTTTCACGATGTGACAAAGGAAAAAAATGTCGATAAGGTAAAGTCTGAATTTTTATCCGTTGCTGCTCACCAGCTTCGCACACCTCTGGGAGTGATGCGGTGGAACCTCGAGCTCATGCTAAACAGCGACCAGAAGGTAATGACCGGTGAAAAAACAAAGGAGACGCTTCTTCAGATTTATAAAAGCAATCAGAGAATGATAAAGCTTGTCAATGATCTTCTCTCTGTATCCCGTATCGATCAGGAAAAAGTAATGGACAGACCCAGTCTTACGGATGTTGTTCAAGTAACTAAGGATGTCATTTCAGAACTCACTATCGATGCTGAGAAAAAAGGAGTCAGGATACAGTTTGAAGAAAATCCCGGCATTCCTAAAATGATGATTGATTCAGGGAGATTTCGAGATATTATGGTAAATCTCATTGCCAACGGAATTAAGTACAATATCAAAGATGGAAAAGTTACCATCCTGCTTTCAACAGATGGAACAGGCATAACTCTTGCGGTTTCAGACACCGGAATCGGTATTCCGGATAAAGACAGACCTCGTATTTTCCAAAAGTTTTTTAGAGCAGAAAATGCAGTTTTAAATGCAACAGAGGGATCCGGGTTGGGATTGTATCTGGTAAGATCTTATGTAGAAGGGTGGGGAGGACAGATTGGGTTTGAGTCAGAAATGGGTAAAGGATCTACGTTTACGATAAAGCTTCCTGTAAAAATAGAAGCCCTGACAAGTTAAATTTCAAAATCCAAACTTCAAATTATAGACAGGTTGTCATCCCGACGCTTATTTACTAAGAAGTGGATCCCCGATCAGGTCGGGGATGACGTTTATATTAGGATCTACTTCTTCGGCAGATATTCTTTTACTTTTTTTACCAGTTCCTCAAGGGAGATATTTGCTTTGACAAAATAGTCTTTAGCACCGAGTGAAATGCCTCTTTTAACCGATGCATCCTGGTCAAGATTTGAGGAGATAATAATAGGAATGTTTTTGGTCAGAGGATTTCCCTGAAGCTCTTCCAAAACTAAGAATCCGTCTTTAACCGGAATCATCAGGTCCAAAATAATCAGATTGGGACTGATCGCTTTAACTTTCTGGATGGCCATAGCACCGTCTGTTGCCACTTCAACGACCAGTCCTTCCTGAGCAAATTTGGTTACATATGCCTGTATAAAAAACTCATCATCCTCAACGATAAGAATTTTCACCTTAGAACTATCTGAAGGAGATTGGGGTGAAGTATTAGTGTTGGTATTATTTTTATTATCACTTCCAAGAGGCCACATAAGATTAGTATTTAGTATACCTAACTATTTAACAGATAACAAATAACATTTAACATTAGCAATAAAAAGTTTTTCTGTTAAATGTTAAATGTTGTCTGTCTTTTATCGTCAGTTGTTTCTTTTGGGTAAGGCTTTCCCAGATGCATGTATGCTTTTTCCGTTGCTTCCCGTCCCCGGGAGGTACGTCTTAAAAATCCCAACTGCATAAGGTAGGGCTCTATAACTTCCTCAATGGTTCCAATATCCTCAGATAATGTTGCTGAAAGAGTCTCAACTCCAACCGGCCCTCCGGCGTGCTTATCCATAATAGCAAAAAGATATCTCCTGTCTGCATCATCTAGGCCAACGGGATCAATTTCCATAAGAGAAAACGCATCAGATAAAACATCACGGTCAACTATCTCTTTTCCTTTTACCTGGGCAAAGTCACGGGCGCGTTTTAGGAGTTTAAGTGCAATCCTGGGTGTTCCTCTGGCTCTTTTTGACAGTTGGTGCGTAATTTCAGGATCTAAAGTAATCCTGAGTTTGGTTGCCGCTTTTACTAAAATGGGGGAGAGTTCCTCCGGGGGGTAGAAGTTTAATTTCTGGATAATTCCAAACCGATCCCTTAAAGGTGCTGACATCATGCCAATCCGTGTGGTTGCCCCGACAATTGTAAATTTAGGAAGATCAAGGCGAAGCGTCCTGGCAGAAGGGCCTTTTCCGACAACGATGTCGAGAGCATAATCCTCCATAGCAGGATAGAGCATCTCCTCAACTACTTTATTCAGCCGGTGAATTTCATCTATAAAAAGGACATCTCCATTCTCAAGATTTGTCAGAATGGATGCCAGGTCTCCCGATCGTTCAATTGCGGGGCCGGATGTAACCCGTATATCTCCTCCCATTTCTTTGGCAATGAGGTGGGCAAGGGTGGTTTTTCCCAGTCCCGGAGGTCCGTACAAAAGGGTATGTTCCAATGTTTCTTTTCTTTTTTTAGCCGCGGTAAGGGCCACATGAAGGGACTGTTTTACTTTTTCCTGTCCCTGGAAATCATTCCAAACGGTTGCGCGGAGAGAGACAAAAAGTTTTTCCTCTTCTACATTTGTTTCTTCTGGTTTAACTGGATTTTTAGGTGCTGTCATTTTGTACCAATAGACATTTAACATTCAACATTTAACAAATAAATATTTTAGTATTTTTGTTAAATGTTATATGTTGACTGTTTAACCTTTTCTACTATTTTTCCCTAATATCTTCAATGCTTTTCGTATTTTATCACTCACATTTCCTTCCGACTCTATGTGTCTGAGTGCTTCACGCGATTCCTGAGGACTAAATCCCAGTTGTTTAAGAGCTTCAATAATTTCCTGGGATTCACTCGTATTTTCATTTAAATCCAGAGACTGGAGGCTTCCCAGTTTGCTTCTCAGTTCAATGATTATTTTTTGTGCATTCTTTGTTCCCAGGCGGGGCACGGAGGTAAAAAGTGCCACATCCCCCTTTACAATTGCTGTTTTTATTTTGTCAGATGTGCCTTTGGTGAAAATGCCGAGTGCTGTTTTGGGACCGATTCCTGAAACACCAATCAGAAGTTCAAAAAGAGTAAGATCCTCCATGCTATTAAATCCGTATAAATCCAGAATAGATTCTCCGACATGGGTATGGATAAAGAGCTCGCTAGGCTCATTTAATTGAATTTTTGTCATGACATCATTTGGGATAAAAACTTTATATCCTACTCCATTAACTGACATAATTGCAGAGTTTAATGATTTATGAATGATAGTGCCTGAAAGATAGGAAATCATTTTTTTGTTGACTGTTTCATTTTATACGAAAAACAATGGGTAAGTGCAATAGCAGCGGCATCAGCAACATCATCGGGCTTTAAAATTGCAGGAAGCTTTAATATGCTTTTTATCATCTGCTGAATCTGATTTTTATCCGCGCGTCCGTATCCGGTCAAACTCATCTTAACTTCAAGAGGAGTATATTCAAAGATATGGGTGCCGTGTTGACACACAGCAAGTTCAATAACCCCCCGGGCCTCTCCGACAATTAAAGCGGTTTTAGTATTTGTGTTAAAAAAAAGTTTTTCGATCGCAACTGCATCCGGATGAACTTCTTTTAAAATACCGGTTAACTCATTATAAATAGTTACCAGACGGCTTGAGCTTGATGTGTGAGAGGGGGTTGTGATTTCTTTTGAGAAAATGAGGGTTTGTTTGCCTTTAATGTCTTTTACTCCCACAACTCCGCAAATTGCAATCCCGGGGTCAATACCAAGAACAATCATCAAAGGGATTATAGCATGGAGACATCCTGTAAATTAAGGTTAAAATTATTGTTTTCCGAGAGATTAGTCAGCCGGAGGAGATGTAGATTGGGCAAAGTTTGTCTGTACACCTTGATTGGGGGAGGGAGTGCCGTTTCCTGACACACGCCAATCTCGATTTAAACTATCGGGAGTAGCTGTTGCTGACCACACATCTGTTGCTTGTCCGGCAGGAGTAGCTCCGTTTTCAGCTTTGTTAGTGCTACCCCCAGTTCCACCACCTACAATTGGTCCTCCACATGTATCTACAATCTCCAAAATTAATGCTGATCCTACAACTCCTGCTTCTCTTAAAAAAGTACGTCTACTTGGATTATATTTCCTAAATAAAATCTCAGAAATGTTTTTCATTTATTATGAAAAATATGATAAATGATAACCTGGGGCATTATAACAATTAAAAATGAATTGTCAAATGAGCCTATAATATTGACTAAGCCACATTAATAAAAGTGATCTTAAATCCCCTCCGGGAGCTCATAGCGGCTTGAAGGAGGGGATTTTTCGGAGGACAATATTTTGACACAGATGGATACAACTGGTAAAATCGTTTGCTTATGGAAAGAAATAAAGCAGTAAAAGTTATTTCTAGTATGGTAATAATGGGTGAATTTGCTTCTGCCGCATGCGGCGGGTCTGTGTCAAAGCCGATTTCTCCTTTGGAATCTGCGATTGCTACTTCACAGGCAAGAATAGACTGTACCCATTTAAAACCATCCATTGATGCATGTGCAACCCAGCGTGATTATGATTTTTTCAAAAGTAATATTGAGATGGCAGAAAGGATGGTGAGTTCTTCAACGGTATCTTCTGACGCAAAACAAAAATTTGTCCACTTATTTACCAATATTAAGAAATTACAAAGCGAGGGAAGAATTCAGTGGTACGAATACAACGATACAAAATATGCATATGGAATTGGTGAACAAGGAAAAAGAGGAATTGTGTGGCCGTGGGATAAAGTCGGGAATTATATGGTGAATTTAGTTCTGCCCAATAGAATATTTCAGGGTAAGGCGGAAGGGTTGGAATTAGATGGTCATGAAATGCTTCATATCACCAATGGTTACAATAGATTCCTGTCCGGAGGAGAGGCATTTGTTGCGGCAGTTCCAGACACGGAAGAATATGAGGCTGGGTATTATGGAGCGTTAATGGGGGCAATAGCCGAGGGAAATGGGTTTGTCAGGGCAGATAATAATAAATGGAAAGATTTTGGAATAGATGACTATAAAGTAGTTTATTATCTGGATCAGGCCGGAATGGGACCACTAAGTGGTATATACCAATATCTCTCTGATACAAGTACCCGGTTTTTGTATCAGGATAGGGTGAATCAGCTCCAGAAATATACCGATGATCCTCATAATAAACAGCTGGTCGAAGATGCAAAAGCTGAAATACAAAAAGTTGACGATAAATGGAAGTCTTATCCGCCTAAAGGATCAAAGGATTTTGATGTCATAAAAAAGATGATCCAAAGCGAATGGACAGTGCCGGGATTTTTTCCCCACGAAGAAGACTTCAGGAAGGGAACTCTTTCTCCTCAAAAACTAAAGAGTCGAGATAGAAAGTTCGCAAGAAGAGCAGATATTTTTTCTCCTGCGGCTCAGTATACACATCTATAACTACTTCTCATTGAGTTTCCTCCTAAGAGCCGTAAGCGGCTTGAAGGAGGGGATTTTGGGTGGAGTCTGCTATACTATATATGTATGAATAAACAAGATCGAGCAAAGCTGAGTAAATCGTATACGAAATATCGTAAATTAAAGGCAAAAAAAAGGGATATTTTGCGGTTTTTTCGCGTGGTTATGCCTGAAATTATCTTCCGGACGACAAAACTTGAAGGAGACCCAGTTACCCGTAAAATGATTTCTACTCTCTTTAAGTAATGGACAAAAGCAGTACAAAACCAAAAGGTGCCACCTCATATAAAAAAACTGCGTTTGGCATTATTTCCCGCTTTAAACTTCTCAAACTTGAACTTGAAGGAACAAAAAAAGGCCTTGAGTATCTTGAAGGATTATTTGCAAAAGAAAAAAACGTAGAAATTACTCCAAAGCTTATTACAAAGCTTCATGCGGTTTCGTTTGGATGGGTTTTTCCGGATTGGGCAGGAAAATTTAGAACTGTACAAGTTACCTTTTCTAATAAAGAAGCGCTGCTATATTACAAACTTCCCGAATTAATGCTTAATTTGTGCCATGATACAGAAAAACGAATGAAGCATTTACCAAAACCCACTACCCAAAACTTTATTTTTGAAGTTGTTTCTTTGCTTGCATGGTTTCAACATCGATTTGTCTATATTCATCCATTTAAAGACTACAATGGAAGAACTGCAAGAATGCTGACAATACTTTTACTATTGCGTTTAGGTTTACCTCCATTGGAGTTAAAAGCGGATACACGAGAGGATAGAGAACAATATCTTGCCGCGATGCAAAATGCAGATGTTGGGAATTATAGTCTTCTTGAAAAACTCATCAGTCAAGCCCTACCAGAAAGCTTCGAAAAAATATGAATTGGATTTCCTTTTTAGGTATAAATTTAATTGCCGCAACCGTGCGGGAGACGGTAAGTAAAAAAGTTGTCAACCACATTGATCCTCTCACGGCTTTTTTCTATTTCTCACTTTTTATCTCTGTTTGGCTTTTTATTATCCACCTTATTATATACAAAGAGCCGCCCCGCATTGAGCCGGATGTAGTTTTATCAGGAATAGTGTCTCTGATCGGATATGCATCCTACCTAAAAGCAGTATCCTACTCCCTTTCCAAATCGATTCTTTTTCAATCCTATTCTGTTGTGGTTACCATACTTTTAGCGGCGGTATTTTTGGGGGAAGCATCTCTGTTAAACCCGGCAAAAACAGAGGGGATAAAATTAATCATCGGACTTCTTCTGGCACTTTTTTCATTAAAGTTTCTGATGGCGACGCATTCAAAGAAAGTTGAAGTTCAACAGAAAAAATGGCTTTTTTATATTCTCCTTACCATATTATTTATGGGACTGGGGTCTTTTTTTAATGTATTTTTTGTGCGAATCATGCCTATCACATCCGTATTTACCAATCAGGCACTATTTATGGTTCCGGTAAGTTTTTTACTTTTAAAACTGCTCAGGAAAAATATTTCTTTATCCCGAAATAACCTGTCTTTTCTGACGGTTACGTCTGTTGCTCAAGCGGTTGCCTATGTTTCTTTTTTCAAGGCTAGTGAGATGGTAGTTGTATCCCGGTTATTTCCCATTCAGCAGGTGGCGCTTGTTATCACAACAATGATTTGCGGATTTATTTTCTTTAAAGAAAGAGAGCTTGTAAATAAACATAAAATAATAGGATCGATTTTGGGAATTATCGGAATTATTCTTATCGCAGGAGCCTAAAAATATGAGTGATCTTCAGGAGGAACTTTTTGATGTTGTGAATGAATCAGATAGGGTAGTGGGACAGATTACCCGCGGGGAAGCTCACAAAAATCCGAATATTATTCATCGATCTGTAGGAATCGGAATTTTTAATGCACACAAAGAATTGTTTTTACAAAAAAGGAGTAAGAGTAAAGATTCAGAGCCGGGGAAGTGGACCATCTCATGCTCAGGGCATGTAATTGCCGGGCAGTATTATTTAGAAACTGCACACCGGGAACTTTTGGAAGAGCTAGGAATTGATCTGAAGGTGCACCCGTTTGAAAAAATAGTATGCAGGTATCCCTGGGAAACGGAGATGACGTATTTTTACCGAAGCTTTAACAACGGACCTTTTACATTGAATAAGGATGAAATTGACGAGGGGAGATTTTTTAAGCCCGGGGAAATTTATAATCAACTGAGAGAAAAAACATTAGAGATCAGCTTACTCCTTAGGATTATTCTTCCTAAATTTTTCCCGGCCATAAACTGGACAATTGTTTTTAGATAATATAAAATTTCATACATTATCATAAAGATGTTAAATAAATATGAATGCTTTTGAGAATGCGTTAAAACAATTAAACAAAGCCATTTCCCATCTTTCGTTAACCCCGTTTCAAATCGATCGGCTTAAAAATCCTGAAAGAATAATTACGGTAAATTTCCCGGTAAAAATGGATGATGGTACGGAAAAGATATTTCACGGATTTCGCGTGCAGCATAATTCCAAGAGGGGTCCCTTTAAAGGAGGGATACGTTTTCATCCCCAGGTGGATATGAAAGAAGTGCAAGCTCTGGCTTTTTGGATGGCTATAAAATGCGCGGTTTGCGATATCCCGATGGGTGGAGGAAAAGGCGGAGTGGAAGTTGACCCTAAGAAATTATCTGAGAGAGAACTTGAAAATCTAAGCCGAAGTTATTGTCGGGCTATTGCAAACGATATCGGTCCCTTTGTTGATGTTCCGGCTCCGGATGTAAATACCACTCCGCAAATTATGAGATGGATGGTGGAGGAGTATATTAAAAGCGAAAAAGAGAAAAGGAGATTAAGCGAAAAAGAGAAAGAAGCATTAAGAGCGACATTTACCGGAAAACCGGTGGATGATGGGGGGAGTCTGGGACGGACGGAGGCGACGGGAAGGGGAGGAAGTTTCGTCTTGCTCGCGTTGCTTGCGAAAACAGGTGAAAGGTTAAAGGTTAAAGGTGAAAGATTAACAGTAGCGGTTCAAGGGTTTGGAAATGTGGGTTATTACATAGCAAAATTTTGCCACGAAGCGGGGATGAGAGTAGTAGCTCTTTCTGATTCAAAAGGAGCAGTAGTTGTAAATGATATTTCAAAAGATTTTTTTGATCCCCGTGTCATATTAAAAAATAAGAAAGAGAAGGGAGATATGGAGGGATTGGGGAAGAAAATTTCAAATAAAGACCTGTTAGAACTTCCTGTGGATATATTGATTCCCTCGGCTTTGGAGAATCAGATTACAAAAGAAAATGCAGACAGGATACAAGCAAAAGTGATTTTGGAGATGGCAAATGGACCGACATCCTCTGAAGCAGATGAGGTGTTACATAAAAAGGGAATCACGGTAGTCCCTGACGTTTTAGCAAACTCAGGAGGTGTGACCGTTTCATACTTTGAATGGGATCAGAATTTAAAAGGGGAGAAATGGAGCGAAAGTGATGTAAATAAAAAGTTAAAAAATAAAATGGAAAGCGCATTTGACGCGGTATGGAAAACATCTGTTGAGAAAAAATGCGATCTGAGGACGGCAGCGTTTATTGTAGCGGTTAAAAGACTGACCGGATGATATGGGTCGTATAGGTATGATGGCAGGGATATTATTTCTCCTATTTAATTTACTGTGAAAGAGAATAAAGTTGAAGCTGGGGAATACGGGAGAAGTGTTTGGTATTTTTTGTAACTAGAATGCTTCCTGAGGCAATTGCTGCTGCTGCAATCAGAGTATCAAAATCTTCGATTTTCTGTCCTTTTTTTTTGAGTTGTGAACGAATTTCTGCGGCTATTTCTGCTTGATTACTATCAAAAGTAATGATCTCTTGAAGAGAGTCTAAAACATCCCTTACTTTTTTTCTTTCATCCTTCTGATTTTTCATATAAAAAACTCCTTCTAAAAGTTCTATCTCACATATAGTACTAGTTATGAGGTGATCAAATATATGTTCTTTTGTAAAGTTTCCAATCCATTCTTGTTTTTTTAGAAAATCAATAAGTGCGGAGGTATCTAAAAGAAATTTTTGCATGTTAGGCAGTATCCACAAATAAGATAATCAATTTGTGGTACTGTACAAAGGGCTGTATCCGTAAATACCAAGAAGCAATTTACGGACGAGCCTTTAGTCTAATTTCACTGGATGTTTTCTGTTGTGTCTGGTAAATACTTTTTTCCAGATCTTATCATTCTCAATTTCTGTTCCGATTCCGGCTCCAAACATACTTAATAATTTTCTATTTTTTTCCTCAGGTGCGGGGATCACATGGGCAAAGGGACGGCCATCTCGAGTAAGAATAATTCTCTCTACTCTGGAAAGAAGATTAGAGTATTCTCCAAATTTACGAATAAAGTCAGTGATAGGAATGGTGAGAGTATTCATAGACACATGTTACCATCCAATACATATTCAGTCAAGTATTTTAATATGTATTAGAATATGTAGTATCACTAATACATAGAAAATAATAGTTTTACCCCTTGACCCAATTGCCTCATTTCTGATAGGGTATAAGAACGGAAAGGAATTAATTATTATGCCAACTACGAGAAGAGCCCGCCCCATTTCAACTTCAACTTATAAGGAGGAACCGGAGGATAGAATGGATCCGGTAATGGAATCTCCCATGTACGCAGAACCCCGGGGAAACAAAATGATGACATATGTTGTTATTTTTCTTGCGGGACTTGTCATAGGATATTTATTTAACCGGGTAAGAACTCTAGAAGGAAATGGAGGAGCG
>MFJL01000039.1:22613-35914 GCA_001779195.1 Candidatus Gottesmanbacteria bacterium RIFCSPHIGHO2_02_FULL_39_11 | reverse complement strand
TTTTCAATGCCCTTTCTGCGGTGCTTTCACTGGGACGAATCAAGAAGTAGTTAAAAGTATGCAAGCTCAGGATGCTACCTGGCAGCCGGCTCTGCCAAACTTAATTAAAGATTATGTAAATACCGGCAAAGCCAGACTGGTGTGGAAGGATTATCCATTTTTAGGTGCTGAGTCCACATACGCTGCAATGGCAGCACGATGCGCACAAGACCAAGGAAAATTCTGGGAATATCACGATTATTTATTCAGCAATCAAAAAGGGGAAAACCAGGGACAATATTCTAAAGATAACCTGAAAAAGTTTGCAGCAACCCTTGGGCTAAATACGACCGATTTTAATAATTGTGTTGACACGGATAAATATGCAAAAAAAATTGCAGATTCAGTTATCTATGGTCAGGGAGTAGGGGTCAGCGGGACTCCTGCTACATTTATCAATGGCCAGATGGTTTCAGGTGCAGTTCCTTATTCTCAGTTTAAACCAACCGTTGAAGCAGAGCTTGCAAAGTGATTGACAAAAAATAATTAATAGATATAATTATAATCCACCACGCAAAAAGTCGTGGATATACCCCTCGAGTAAAAGGGGTAAATAAATTCAGAAAAAACCTAGAATAATCAATGAGAACTCATTCTCTATTTTTAAACTCACTACCCTAAGCGTTTAGACGCATCTAGTTTCTCCTTCTGAATTTATTTGACATACTATTTGGCCAGGCTCGGGCCGTTAGCTTAGCTGGTAGAGCGCAGCATTTGCAATGCTGAGGTCAGGAGTTCGAATCTCCTACGGTCCACCAGCAAGGACGGGTTTCACTGTAAAAGTTTTAAACTTAGGAGGTTTTTTAAGGTAAGCTCTTTTTTTAAAAGGGTTTACCCTGAAAAATCTCGAAGAGATTTTTTAGGGCTCTTTAACAAGTGAACAGAATGATAATTAGCCTAATTATCTAAAAAGTAAGTAGGATATGTATCTTTCAAAGCCTTAATGTCTACTCATAAAGTCGACAATGGATGCCTAGGCAGCAAGTGACCGAAGAAGGACGCTTCTCTACAGGCGATATCATCGGTGAGGCTGTAAAGAGCCTTTGACCCGGTGGTTTCCGAATGGAGCAATCCTCCCGACGCGAGTCGGGAAGCTTATCGTAAAACTATTCACGTAAGTGAGTAATATAGCGATAGGTGGGGTACCATCTGAACTGAAACATCTAAGTAAGATGAGGAAAAGAAATCAATTGAGATTCCGTCAGTAGCGGCGAGCGAAAGCGGAAAAGTCTAAACCCCGATTTATCGGGGTGTTGCAGGGCTTCTGATATGGGATGAGAGGCGGGTAACAGAACTTCTTGGAATAGCAGACCATAGAGAGTGAAAGTCTCGTAAGTGAAACCTAAATCTCCCCTAAGAAGTTCCTAAGTATCACGAGGCACGGCACAACCTTGTGAGAATCCGGGACGGCCACGTTCCAAGACTAAACATCACAGCTGACCGATAGTGAATTAGTACCGTGAGGGAAAGGTGAAAAGCACCCCTGTGAGGGGAATGAAATAGTACCTGAAATTGTCGACTAACAAACAGCTAGAGTCCTGAGAGCAATCGAAGGATAATAGCGTGCCTATTGAAGAATGAACCGACGAGTATTCTGTATTGCGCTTTAAGTCTAACCCACTCTGTGGGGAAGGCATAGTGAAAGCAAGCCCTAACCGGGCGAATCGGCGCAGTCAGGATGACCCGAAACCGGGTGAGCTAAGCATGAACAGGGTGAATCCCGATGAAAATCGGGAGGAGGCCCGAACCCGTCGTTATTGCAAAAACGTGGGAGGATTTGTGCTTAGGGGTAATATGCCAATCGAACCCGGAGATAGCTGGTTCTCTCCGAAATATATTTAGGTATAGCGCCTGTCACATATTCTTGGGGGTAGAGCACTGAATTGGTTACCAAGCGTAAGCGAGGTTACTCAATCAAACTCCGAATACCAAGAAAGAAGGACAGGTAGTCAGTCCGGCTCGGCTAAGCGAGTCTGGTCAAGTGGGGGAACAACCCAAACTTTCAATTAAGGCCCCTAAATATTGGCTAAGTTGTAAAGGATGTGAGATTTCTCAGACACCCAGGAAGTTGGCTTAGAAGCAGCCATCTTTTAAAGAAAGCGTAACAGCTCACTGGACGAGAGATTTCGCGCCGAAAATGAACGGGTATAAGCCAATTGCCGAAATTAAAGACTTTCCCGACTAAGTCGGGGGAGTGGTAGGAGAGCGTTCTTATTGCAGTGAAGCATCTAGCGTAAGCTGGTGTGGAGCGGTAAGAAGTGAGAATGTCGGTATGAGTAGCGAAATGAAAGTGAAAATCTTTCACACCGAATGTCCAAGGTTTCCGTTCCAACGTTCATCGGGGACGGGTTAATCGGATCTAAGGCAAGTCTCATCCATTTGGGTGAGGGTAGCTCGATGTGTAAGCCGTCAAAATTCGGCTATAGCAGTAAGAAGTACAAGGGGGTGACGAAAGTGGAATTGGCAGCCCATGACGGGTTTAAGTCATAAGATAGTGATAACGGGGAAATCCGTTATTGCGTTTAATTAAATGACGACGAAGAGTTCTTTTCAAAAGAAAGGACAATTGCAGAAATTTCAGTTTCCCGGAAAAGCCTCATTGTTCCATCGAAAGGTGGAGAGTCTTATTGTTTCCGTACCGCAAACCGACACAGGTGGACTGGTAGAGAATACTAAGGTGATCAGGAGAAAACGATTCAAGGAACTCGGCAAAACAACTGGGCGTAACCTATGGGAGATGCCCTTCCCTATACCTTTTATGGTATAGGGACGCAGTTAAAGACGCTAACCAACTGTTTAACTAAAACACAGGTCTCTGCAAAGCCGAAAGGCAACGTATAGGGGCTGACGCCTGCCCAGTGCACGAAGGTCAAGAGTGGAGACTGAGATTATATCAAGGTTTTTTCTCAAGCCCGTGTGAACGGCAGCAGTAACTATAACTGTTCTATGGTAGGTCCGAAGTGGACCCGCTGCCATAGTGAGGTATGTCTCGATTTAATCGGGAAGAACCCTCCGTCATGTGTGTGCCGAACACACTAAAACGCAAACTTGACTATATGCTGGAAACTCTCGTATTCTGAATCTACTATGGGTAAAACTACACATAGTGAAAATGATATCAGTAGAGACAATCAGCAGGAAAGGCTAATGAAAAGGAAAATTCTAATCATTTTAATAATAATAGCAGTATTGATAGTGATTATTGGAGTATATCTATATATAAAAGACTCAATTGAGTTTCAGAAATGTTGTATAGATGTTTTTCCATAGTGAAAATAAATTCCTTTTTTTAGAATCCTCAGAGACTATACGTCAGGATCCATTACAAACGAATGGATAAGATATAGTCCAACCTTCAATTCGAATTTTGAAGCATAGAGCGAAATTCCTTGTCGGGTAAGCGGAAGGAGCAAGCCCGACGTTAAAAACCAACTATATCGGTGGAGCCCATTGAATGAATGGGTAATACCGAGGGAAGTTTCCAGATTAAATCTGGATAACCCTGTAGAGACTACACGTTGGTACCGATTAAATCGGTAAAGATATAGTCCACGCAACTAGTAATAGTTGATATTCGTGAAGTTCCGACCCGCACGAACGGCAGAATGAGTTAGCGACTGTCTTGAATCGTTACCTGGCGAAATTGAAATGGCTGTGAAGATGCGGCCTACTTGCACATGGACAAAAAGACCCCATGGAGCTTTACTGTAGCTTGGCATTGGGAAGCTGATTTTGACTGTCGAGCGTAGGAGGGAGACCCGCCGCAAGGCGGGACATCAATGGAACACCTCTCTTTAAGATTAGCAACTCTAATTCCTTTGCCCCATAAAAATCGGGCAGGGAGACAGTGTCTGGCGGGCAGTTTAACTGGGGAGGTTGACTCCAAAATCGTAACGGAGTCGTACAAAGGTCGGCTTAGTAGGGATGGAAATCCTACGTGACGTGCAAACGCGACAAGCCGGCTTAACTGCGAGACGTACATGTCGAGCAGATGCGAAAGCAGGTGTTAGTGATCCTCGGATCCGCAGTGGTTGCGGACCGGGCTTAACGGATAAAAGCTACCCTGGGGATAACAGGCTGATCGCGTCCGAGAGTCCATATCGACGACGCGGTTTGGCACCTTAAATAAAACATCGGGGTGCTATCTAAGTAATTGGATACCTAAAAAAATTCAGCTAATATCGGTGGAGTCCTCAATTGATAATGGCTATTCTTTGGTTCATAATGAACTTAAGGATAGTATCAATGGATAATACCGAGGGAAGTTTGACAGAAGTTCAAAAAGAAATACTTATAGGAGTTTTACTAGGTGATGGAACCATGAGGAAAAAGACGCATGCTCTGCTTGAGATTAATCATAGTTTCAAACAGAAAGCATTAGTCGACTGGCTTTATGATAAATTTCATCGCATAGTACTTACTCCTCCAAAACAGCGGAAAGGAAATGGAAAAAGAATTGCTTATCGGTTTACTACTAGAAGTTTACCAGTGCTGACGGAATTTTATAATCGCTTTTTCCATAAAAATAAAAAAGTCATACCAAATGATTTAAAACTTACTCCGCTAACTTTGGCTATATGGTATATGGATGATGGTTCTCGCTGTGATGAAGACATTTATTTAAATACACAGCAATTTACACAAACAGAACAACTATTTCTTTCAGAAATATTGAATGCGAAATTTGGGTTTCGTTCTTCATTAAATAAAGATAAGAAATATTTTCGTATTCGCATTTTTAAAGAAAGTGTTCCAAGATTTATGAATACCATTTATCCATATATTATTGATGATATGAAATATAAGCTTTTGTTATAACCCCGTATCGACTGATTCCGCTGAAGAGGCGGATGAGATAGGTTTCTTAAAATATACCTATCACACGCTGACCCCTGACGAATGTTAGGGTGAAGATATAGTCAAATCCTAGAAGAAATTTTAGGGGCAATCAAATGATTGCGATGTCGGCTCATCCTATCCTGGAGGTGGAGAAGCTTCCAAGGGTCCGGCTGTTCGCCGGTTAAAAGGGTACGCGAGCTGGGTTCAGAACGTCGTGAGACAGTAGACCAAATAATAATGACATTATTATTTAAAGAGCTGTCTTTCCTTCAACGTTTTTGGACATATATAAGAGGAAAAGAAGGACTCTCCCGATAGGTAATCGGGAGCGATAAATTTGACTAAATGCTGGAAACTCCGAGTATCTTGTGCTACGTTTAATTTAATGAACGTAAAAATGCATCAAGTGCGGACAATCAGCAGGAAACTATTACTGGTGATAGCAATAGAGCTAATAATAATAGGAATTACTTATTTTTGTTTTTCATTAATAAGTGATTGTAAATATCAAATGTACCCAGATTGTAAATTTCCTTGTAAAAATAGGGTAAGTTTACAGGGTCTAGAAGTAATTTCTAGTTGTACTCGATTCTATCATTTCTATTATTGATTAGGTAATAATCCTCAGAGACTATACGTCAGAGTCCGATGTAACATCGGACAAGATATAGTCCGAACTGCATGGCGACATGCAGACTGCAGCAGAAATGTTTGCAGCCGTAATAATTACGTGTAACACAATTGTCGGTCTCTATCCTGTGCAAGCGTTGGATTTTTGAGGAGAACTCTTGCTAGTACGAGAGGACTGCGGGGGAGGAATCCCTGGTGTGCCGGTTGTGAGCAATGTATTTTGCCCGCATGACGCCGGATAGCTATATTCCTACGGGATAAGCGCTGAAAGCATCTGAAGCGCCAAGCCCACTCCAAGATAAGAAATCCTTTTAAACCCCTAGTAGAATACTAGGTTGATAGGTAGAGAGTGTAAGGTCCGTGAGGACTTAAGCTCATCTATACTAATTGGTTGAGAGTAAATGTTAAGACTGGAAAGATACTATAAAATACTAAAAAATCATTTCTGTTCACTTGTTAGAGAGTCATTTTGTCTTTGAAGTTTTCGGTCTCTAGTGCGAACTGGTCCTACCTTTTCCCATTTCGAACAGAGTCGTAAAACGGTTCAGCGCCTACGATAGTAGTCTGGCAACGGACTTGCGAAAATAGGTCGAGGCCGGAAGCTTTAAAGAGAAAATGGTATACTATCTCTTGTGATCTTTGTAAGAAAGGCGGTTTTAATGACGGATGAGCAAAAAACAAAATAAAAAAGAAGAAATAAAAGATACTCCTAAAACTTCTATATCCACTCACGAGCCGGTAACCATGGATGAACTTTTAAAAACCTACAAAGGCGGGGTATTTTCTGTCAAAAAAGGAGAAACGGTTTCAGGTGCAGTAGTTTCAGTCAGTCCCCGGGAAGTTTTGGTTGATATCGGAAAAAAAAGTTTTGGAGTAGTTGCTGAATGGGAGCTGGATCAAGTCAAAGAGTACGCAGCAGCTCTCAAAATAGGAGATAGAATCATTGCTCAGGTTGTAAATCCTGAAAATGACGTAGGGTATGCCGTTCTCTCCCTTCGAAAGGCAAGTCATGAACAAAGATGGGTAAAGCTCACCTCTGCTAAAGAATCCGGAGAAGATCTGACCGTTAATGGTCTTGAGGTTGCAAAAGGAGGCCTTTTGGTTGACTGGCAGGGACTACGGGGATTTATTCCGGCAACACAACTGGAAGGGGAATATGCGGCTAACCCCTCGATACTCTCGGGGCGGTCAATAAAAGTAAAAGTACTTGAAGTTGATAAAGCGGTAAACCGGCTCGTCCTTTCCCAAAAAGCATCGGTTCTGGGAGTTACTCCGACTCTTCAGAGAGAAAAACTTGAAAAAATTAAAACGCAGGATGAGTTAAAAGGAACCGTTTCCGGAGTTGCCTCCTTTGGAATATTTGTAGATGTTGAAGGTCTTGAGGGGCTTGTCCATATCTCAGAAATTGCATGGGAAAAGGTAGATAATCCATCCACTATGTATAAAGTAGGAGATAAAGTAGATGTGATGGTCTTGGAAGTTAATCAGAATGAAGGAAAATTAAATCTTTCCATAAAGCGCCTGACTCCGGATCCGTGGAAAAATATTTTGGATAAATATCCGGTTGATTCAACAGTTTCAGGAAAAGTTGTCCGGACAGCCCCTTACGGAGTGTTTGTCTCAATTGAACCGGGAATTGAAGGGCTGTTGCATGTAAGTAAATTAACCCCCGGTGAAGAGCCAAAAATAAGTGAATCCGTCAACTGTACCATAGAACACATCGATGCCGTCAAACGAAAAATTTCCCTCACTCTTGTTCCTACCGAAAAGCCTGTCATGTACAGGTAAAAATAACCCAATAAATACCAATAACCCAATTATCCAATCAACTAATAAAACCTCATACACATAGTTGAAAATACCAGAGAGAGAGAGTATTATTGGGCCATGAATGAAATGCCAAAGGACCAGGGTCCCGTTAAAGATATATCTATTAAAGATCAATTACTTGGACAAGTTGATCGATTAAGAAATACTCAATTTTCAGATGTGTACCGCCAACCGTATCCCCGCGTGAGCGGTAAATTTAATGCTGCGCAATGGGAAACCTTTGTCAGGCCCAATTTTGAAAAGCTTTTAGACATTCATGGAGTTCCTGAGGTGATTGAGATGCCAGGTATTCCTTCGGCAGAGGCACTTAAGCAAAACGGAACGCTTGAGGCGATCAGACGAAGTGAAACAGAGCACCCTCAATTAGTAAAAGATTCTGACTCTTTTGAAAAAGGTGTAGAAACAGGACTGGGAGAAGCTCTTGATTTTATCGGAATAACAAGAGCAAAGGGATCCAGTGATCCTGCTGATGTATGTGCGGTTGATGTTGTTGTAAACACAAGCGGTATGCAGTCCTATGCTGAGGTAAGAAACGGTGATGATCCTAAAAAAATCGGTCCTGGTCTTAGAATTCGACGTCCTTGGAGAACTTACGGTAAAACAGATGAACAAGCATTTGAAGATGTTTTTAAGGAAAACTGTCCAGATGAATCATCCAGTGATTTTTTTTCATTTAAATACGGGTACCAGAGCGGATCATATCTTGCAGTTCTCTATTATTTAAACCACACAAATAAGGTTCAAATCCATCCTGTTGAACAAATAGCAAAAGCTTTCCCAAATCGTTAGATCACAGTTCTGAAATAAGTTTCACGGGGATGTCTTTATATTTTTTGAGCTAGATTAATTATATTTTTTTCGAAACTATTATTTTGTGATTAACTTTATCTACCTTCCACAAAAGAATATCTCCGGGATGTAAATTCAAGAATTTTCGAATAACTAAAGGGATAGTAGTTCGATAATTGGAATAGACGGTACTCTTTATTGTGATAGTTTGAGAATTTTCCATGTATAATAGCTATAACTTTTTAAATCAGATAAATCAAGAGCTGTTATCTTATGTCAAAATCCCATTCTTCCTACGTTTGCCAGCAGTGCGGATATAAAAGTCCCTCATACTTAGGAAAATGCCCGGAGTGCGGGGCATGGAATAGTTTTGTAGAGACGATTGAAAATGAGGGAAGGGGATCATCGGTTGGATGGGTTAACAAACGGAGTAAAAGTGTAGGTAGTGCAGGAGTTGCTCATCTAAACACGGTTCAAATAAAAAAAGTTGGGAGAGTAACAACAGGAATTGCCGAAGTAGATCAGGTTTTAGGCGGAGGAGGACTCATTCCGGGCTCTTTAATATTACTTGCGGGAGATCCGGGAATTGGAAAATCCACGATCATGCTTCAGATTATTTCCTATGTAGGAGGATTATATGTAACAGGGGAAGAATCGAGTGAACAAGTAAAACTGCGGGCGGAGCGGTTGAAATTGCCTCTAAATAAAATCTTAGTTCTTCCGGAAACTCATGTAGAATCCATCATTAATGCCATCACTTCTCACAAAGAAGATATCTCCCTTGTCATTATTGATTCTATTCAAACCCTGTGGTCCGAGGAGCTTACCGGTACTCCGGGGGCAGTTGGGCAGGTGAGGGAATCGACTCTCAAATTATTATCCGTTGCCAAGCAGCTTCATATTCCCATCCTTCTTATCGGTCATGTCACCAAAGAGGGTACTATAGCAGGACCCAAAGTCCTCGAACATATCGTAGATACCGTTTTATATCTGGAAGGGGAACGGTTCCAAACCCTCCGTCTGTTGCGAACGACGAAAAACCGATTCGGACCGGTGGATGAGGTCGGAGTATTTTCCCTAGAAGAGAAGGGAATGATGGAGGTCACTAACCCCTCGGAATTATTTTTAGGGAAAAATGAAAGCGGAGCCGGGTCTGCCGTTATTTGTACCCTTGAAGGAAGTAGACCCCTACTTGTCGAGGTACAGGCACTCACCGTTGCTTCTCAAATTCCTATTCCCAGACGTGTTGCCACAGGAATTAATTTAAATCGGCTTCAAATGTTACTTGCTATCATCCAAAAACACACGAGGCTTCCCCTCGGGGGATTTGATGTATTTGTAAATGTGGCCTCCGGAATAAAAATTGATGAGCCGGCTGCAGATCTGGGAATGTGTTTGGCAATTGTGTCGTCTTTTAAAGGGAAACCTCTTCCTCCTAAAACGGTTGCAGTAGGAGAGGTAGGATTACTCGGAGAAATCCGGGATGTTATTGGAGTTGAAAGAAGGATAAAAGAAGCCAAACGGCTGGGATTTAAAAATATTATTTCGCCTAAAGAGTATAGGAGTTTGTCGGCAGTAATTAGAGATATTTTGCCTTAATTTGTAAAACAACGTCATCCTGAGGAGTCTGCGACGAAGGATCCCCTGTGGATATTAAACCCAACGGGATTCTTCATCCTCGCAAAGCCTTGGCTTCAGAATGACAAAAAAATAATTTATGTTGTTTCAACCAGTCGTTTTGGCCGCTATCGAGAAAGACGGTAAGTTTCTTCTCACCCTTCGGAATCATTATGAAGATCCAAAATCTTCATTTCACAACAAATGGCAGCTTCCCGGGGGAAAGGTGGAGTTCGGGGAATCTGTTGAGGATGCTCTTAAGCGTGAGATTAAAGAGGAATTAGATACCGATATAACAATCCGAAGACTGTTTCCTAAAATTTATTATAGAGTCCGGAAAAACACACATTTTATCTTTTTTTGCTTTGTTTGTGAAATAGATCCAAAAGCTAAAATCGTATTAAACAACGAAGCAACAGAATATGATTGGTTTAGTCTCCCTCAAATTAGAAACCTTCCGTTTCTCCCCTTTACAGATGAGGTAATACAGGATATTCTCGCCTCAAATGAATAAGAAGTCTGTGAGTCCACACCTGGAGGGTGGAGGATATGGAATCTTCTTTGCTATTCTAGCGATCTTAGTTCGTCTCGCATTTTGGATATATACGGATAGGGTGTGGGAAGACGCACTTATTACCGTTTTAAACAGCGAAAATGCAGTCGGCGGCTTAGGATTGACCCACTATAATATTGGTCAGCCTCCCATTCACGGATTTACAAGCCCCATAAGCGTTCTTATTCCTCTTATCGGAGACAGTATCCATGTCGGGTTTGGACTCTCGCTTCTAAAAATTGTGTCCCTGATGCTGGGAGGTATTGCTGTCATTTACATGACTCTTTTCGCAATTCACCCCAAAATAAATCTTCCCGTGCCGCTGGCAGTACTCCTTATGGGGTACGCGGCATTTGAACCCCAGCAGATTTCATTCGGGATGGCGGGGCTTGAGACGCAGATTGCAACAACTGTAGTATTGGCATTTTTATATTATGTAATGGTTTGGCGCCCTCTGGCAATTGGATTGTCATTAGGTATTGCCGTTCTTACGCGTCCTGAATTTATCCTGCTTGTTCCTATTCTAGCTGCAGTTTCTTATTTCAGAAGAAAAAATATTGCAAGAGGGGAAATAATAAAAACTTTTGTACCTGCTTTAGTTATTTATCTGCCCTGGATTATATTTACGACTCTCTATTACGGATCTCCGGTTCCTAACTCCATTCCAGCCAAAATGATCGGATACGGGTTATGGATAACAAACCCAGATATGAGTTTATTCTCCAAAATTGCTTCTGCATTTTTACTTTCTAAAAATACCCTTTTTACTTATTTAAGTCCTGCTTTTGCCGGACACGGTACGGGGTATGCTCCGATGTTTGATAAACACCTCATTTCCATGACTATGACTTTTTTTGCATTGGTTGAGGTCCTGGTTATTTTTAAACGAAGAGAGATTCATCTTTTGGGATACGCTCTCTTTTTGCTTTTCTACTCATTTTTCTACCTGTTTGTCACGCCCGCGCTTTTTTCGTGGTATCCGGTTCCATTCTCTGCAGTTGTTGTAATACTAAGTGTTCTGGGTATTCAATTTGTATACAGACGATTTCATTTCAGATCGTTAAAACTTTTATGGGCAGGATCTCTTATCTATATCTCAATTTTTATAGCTATGATCCCTCTTACATTTGAAGCTCAACGGGGGATCCAAAAAGATATTGAGGATAAAGTAAGAAAACAAATAGGGCTTTATCTGCAGACGGTTATGAGAATGGATGAGAGTGTTGGAACTGAGTCTCTGGGATATATCGGATACTACTCAAGACGGACAGTATTTGACTGGCCGGGGCTTGGTAATCGTCAAGTTGCTGAATATGCCAAGACACTTCCCAGGAGTCAAAGGAATATGCAAAATATGTGGAAGCACTTCAAGCCTGATTATCTTGTCGTAAGGCCAAGCGAGTATGAAAAGCTTAAAATCAAAAATGGAGAGGATAATTTTATAGATAAAAATTATGTTTTAGTTAAAACATTTGAAGCCGATCCCGCGAAAGTGAAACAAATTCCGTATTATTGGATGAATATTGATACGAAGTTTTTGGTGTTTAGAAAAATCACAAAAATCTGACTCCCAGATAATTTCCTAATATTGTGAAAATCATATAAAACATTATCATGCCGAATGAAATAAAAAGAAAAAAATATCCCCCTAGAATAAAAAATCTACCTATCGTATTTACATTTTTCTGCCAAAGCATATAGAAATAGAAGACAAAGAAAAAACAAATCTCAATTATCCATAACACTAACCATGTCGTTGAACCAATAAAATCTGAATAAAAGAACTTATCAAGAGGAATTAGTGTTCCTGGTATATAACCGCTATTTTTAAATTTATCTGTAAAGCTTAAAAGAGGAATGATCACGTTTTGTATATCTAGTCCAAAGAGCAAAAGATTTACAATTTGTACACAAGAGAGTAATCCTGTAATAATATTTTGAGACATCTTTTCATGGTAGTATACGATACGATAGACAATAACTATAAATAGTCCAATAATTAATAGAAAAAGCCCCACAACTTGAGAAGGGATTACAAAACTAACTATGTGTAGCCCAAAAATATTGGAAATTAAATTGGAAATCTCCGTCGGTGAAAAAGTAGATATATTAGACCTCATTACTTTATCTTATCCCAAACTTCTCCACAACACCATGGATGCATACGTATGGTGAGTCCACACCTGGAGGGTGGAGGGAATAGGAATCAATTAATCCAAACTTCTGCACAACACCATGGACGTATATGTGCGGTGAGTCCTCACAGAAGGGTGAAGAACAATTTACTCTCTTACGGAGGAGGCAATTGAAGATGTATTTAAACTGAAGGCAAAGTTTTAGTTAAAAATATCCCTATAGCAATGAGGCTGGTTAATGAGACTAAAAGTACAATAAATCCTATTAGAATCAAAAATCTTCCCCATAAATTTAAGTTTTGTTGCCATAGAAGATAAAAATAGAAACTAAGTAAAAACGCTATAAGAACAAGCCAAGATATCGTAATAAAAGGAATGCTACCTGACATAAATCCGTTGATATCCACATGAATTATATTCTCTACGTTGGTATGTGGAGATTTTAGTGGAAGAAGATGCTGGCTATATAAATTAAGAGTAGGCACAATAAAATAGATACCATTAATAATTAATAGGATTAAAGAAACAAACCCCAACCCACTGAATATTCCAGCAATAATATCTAAATATCTCCTGGTATGTAGTTTTAAAAAACGATCTACAACTATTGTGAATGAACCAAAAATTAAAAACGCATACCCGACCGACTGGATAGGTATGAAGTAAGTCAGGAAAAATACAGAATAAGAATTTAACGTTAGATAGTAATATTCTGATGGAGAAAGTGTCATACTTTTTTTATCTTATCCCAAACTTCTCCACAACACCATTGACGCATAGGTGCGGTAGGGAGACCAGATTTGGCTGATAGTTAACAGTTGATGGTTGCTGGCTTTTTTACCTTTTAAATAATGCTTCTCAATTGCACG
>MFJL01000039.1:0-22576 GCA_001779195.1 Candidatus Gottesmanbacteria bacterium RIFCSPHIGHO2_02_FULL_39_11 | reverse complement strand
CGGGCCAGGTGAAACATCAGAAACATCTCAGCTGTCCAGCGGCCGACACCTTTTACCTTAATAAGTTCTCCAATAACAGATTCTTCGTCTAATTGGTCAAATTGGTCAAATTTGAGAAATCCGGAGGAAACTTTCTTTGAAAGATCTTTGAGGTATTTTATTTTTGAGTAGGAGATACCGCAGGATCTTAACTTTTCATCAGGAATTTTGATTAAAATTTTCGGAGTAATTTTTTCACGAGGGAACAGTTTCAAAAGTCTTGCAAATATAGTGTCAGCGGCTTTTCCTGAAAGCTGTTGGTTAATAATGCTTTCGCAAAGCTTCACAAATGGGTCATCACCCACTGAGAGATTGAGTTCTTCTATTTTTAATGCAAGTGAGTGGAGAATAGGGTCTACTTTTTGAAAGTGGGAAAGGACTTTTTTGTGCATGAATTAATTTTAGTCCATTTTGCCATCCAATGCTGCAGCAGGGATCCATCGTTTGGATTTTTAATAACTACCATGGATTTCCGCCTTCCCTAAAAAGCGAACTTTTCAGGGTAAACGCGGGAATGACAATGGAGACAAAAAAACTATTTACGACTATTCGGCTTAGGAGTTTGAGCTTTGGATTTTAGACTTGAGATTTGTATAAAACAGCCTTTTTTTGACAGAAAAATATCCCACAGACATATGAACATAAGTTGTGGATAACTTATATAGATTATTACAACGCTCTATAACATATGTTATTTACTATAAGACATGATAATTATCAACGTATTTATACTATGGGACTTGACACGATAAAGAAGAGGTGCTAGCATAAATTTAATATGCAAAACATTTTCAAAAACCTGTTAGGTAAAGATGAAAAGCAGACAAAGGTAAGAGACTTTGAATGGGAAAGATTTCAAAGAGTAGCCAAGGAACAGTTTATAAAGCTAAAGGAAAAGGGGTTAAGTATCCCGGTAATGACTTTTTAAGCTTATCTTCAGAAAAGAGGAGAATTATTACTTAATTAGAGGGGTTTACGTAAAGTTACCCGCCTAAACTTAACTGTTCGTCTTATCATAATAGGCGTTCACCCTGAAAATTTTTTAGCTTGCGAACAAGCTTAGAAAATATTTGAAAAATATTTTCAAAAAATTTTTAGGGTAAGTTTCGCTAAATTCATAAGAATTCATTAAGCGAAACTAAAAAGAGCATCACCAACGCTAGCAATGAGGGGCTACGTATAGCAATGCTCTCTTATTAGCTTGCTCATTCGTGAGAATTTGCAACGCTTGGTCTGTTTTGTACCATACAATCAAATTTTCTGTCAAGCAAATAGGGTTACCTCAATTGTTCTCGATTTTGTTGTTGTATCGATATAGAATCTATTTTAAGTTATAGCGTACTCCATATTTTTTTACCACTAGCTGTAGTCATTTCATATTCTTCACGCACAAAATTTATAAATTGGATTGATATATCAACGCAGGACTCTTGACAGGGGTAAAGTCGGGTGTTAGAATCCTCCCAAATGACTGCCGGAACAGAATTTAGAATTAAGAATTTAGAATTACGAATTAAATACCAGTAAGCCGGAAAGGTGATCTGGTTTTTTTGTAGCTTTTGTAGCTCAGAATAATTCTCTGAAGAATTTTCTGAGTAAACCCTTAAAAAATCTTTTCAAGATTTTTCAGGGTAAAGGTTTAAAACGTAAAATACTCCGTGGTCTTTTCTAAGGGGTGGATAAGGAGTAGGGCAGGCTTCTTATCCCCCCGTTCGAGAAGATCAGGTATTTTACGTTTCAGCACTGTAAATCTCATCTGAGATTTACAGTGTAAAGCTTCTCATCACCCCGCTTCAGGATCTGGGGATCGTGTTTACACCTCAGGCTTCTTATCTCCCTATAAAGAATTTAATTTATACACCCTCGTCTTTCCGCTTTCAAAAACTACTTTCCCCAGCGATTTAAATTTATTTTCATTCAGTTTAGTGTATTTTTCCTTTTCCAGCTGTCCGATAAATACATATAAGACATTGTATTTTGAAAGCAGACGTCTGGTTTCTCCCATATCTTCGGATTCATACATAGACGCAACCTCAGGAATCCGTTTTCCCGCTTCATCGTATGTTTTTCTCCAGAGCCATTCATGGACCGGCCATCCGACAACGGTAGGAAGACCAGTGTTCCCTGAGACGCGCGCGTAGTCTGTGTAGGAGTCACCGTTTGCCTCTAGGATGACGGGTTGTCCGGTTACATGGTTTTGTATCCAAACAATCGCCTTGTAGTCATCGGGATATTGAGTATTTAACCAGTTAAGTCCGTAGAGCCCGTGATACGTTTTTAGCCCTCCATAGTAAGAGTTAGTGGCATAGTAAGGGTAGATGGCGACAAAGTAGAAAAGGATGAGAAAAAAGATGATGTATATTTTCGTTTTTATGTTTTTAATTTCTAACAGTCTGAAAAATATATAAGAACTTACTAGTCCCAGCATCATAAATGCCTGGTATCCCAGTTTAAACATGGTATTTGCCCGGTAGTGCGCCGGATAAATATCTTTCAAGTAGAAAAATTCGGGGAAAATTAAAAGCAACGTTGAAATAAAGATAAGTATTAGGATAAAGATGTCAATAGACGTCAGATGTGTGAAGTGAGAAGCTAGGTTGGAAGTGAGACGTGAGACATGAGAGGTGCGAAATTGAAGCGAGACATTCTTCCCATTTCTCACATCCCACTTCTTACGAAGGACTATAAAGATAAAATAAGATACTACGTTGAAGTAAAAGAAACCCCATAATATGGCGAGCATATATAGCGGGGATTTTTGGCATTTCTCAGGTTCAAAAATAAAGGGGCCGATTTGTTTATTCAGAAGAACCGGAGGAGAACACAATACTCCAATTTGAGAAGCAAACGGAATAAAGCTCAGGATAAAGGGAAGCGCAAAGACTACAAAAGCGAATAAGAGAAAAAGAGAATAAACAAGAGTATGAATAAGAGAAAAAGAGAAATTTTTAAATTTCTTCAGATGGAAAATAAATAGTACTGTGCTACTCAGGATAAGATAAATAAGGCCGTCCCATGCGTTTGTCATGTACATAACAGACAGGGTAAGACCCAGAAGCAAGAATTTAGAATTAAGAATTAAGTATTTAGGGGAAGAAAGATGTTGTAAGTTATACGTTATAAGTTGCGAGTTTGTTAAGCGGTGTTTTTTTGGGTCTTCTTCCTCATCAGGATCCTCCGTAATTATGACTAAAAGAAGGGCCAGGGTGAAAAGAACAAAAGGGATATCAGAGACGTGGCCGTGCAGATCAGCAACTACAAAAGAGTAGATAGGAAACTCGTGTATGGTAAAGGGAATAAAACGGGTGGCGTTAGGATACCAGTATCCTTGGGAGTTAAGGGCTAACCGAAGCTGCCAGGGAGGGGCCGGAGACTCATTGGGATAGGGCTCAAAGAGAGTGTAGAGGGTGTGAAGATTTCCTGCCATGGCAACTAAAAACCCTGCAAGAAGACCGCATAAAAGAGGTTTTAAGTTAAAGGTTTTAGGTTCTAGGTTAAGAGAGAGCTTTTTAAACAGATACAGAAGATTAGCACCCAGTGAGAAGGAAAGGGAAAAGGTAAACGCAAAAAGGGTTGCCAACATGAGGTTATACGTAATTGCTGAGTTTATCGTCGTGAGTTTGGTTAAGAAAGCGGCGATATAGTGGCCGTAATAATAGTAATTTATGAAATATCCTCCGGTGTAATCGGGAGATTTGGTAAGCCACATATCCAAGGGGGGGAAGTAAGCGGTTCTCAATATCGAATTCATAAATCCGTAGTCCATGAATTTTTCAAGTCCGTGAATGGATGGCTCATTTCCCCTTACATATGCCCAAAATGCAAGACAGGTAAAAAATAGTGCCTCTTCAAAAATTATCCAAAATTTAGGTATTTTTCCCCAGCTTTTTTTATATATAAGAATATTTACTGCCGCAATAATTGCCAGTGAAACAAGAATAGTTACCCAGGTGAATGGAGCAATTTTCAAACTGGAGAGAAACCAGACTAAGTAAGATGAGAGAAGAATTCCTAAAACTTTTGAAAATATATACCCCTGGTCGACAAATCTCTTAAAAAGAGTCCTGGTGAGGGGAAATGTGATTGAGCCGATGGCAAATAGGGCAAACCACCAGATAAGAATAGCTTGAGTGTCGGTCATAAGAAAAGTCAAAAGTTAAAAGTAAAAAGTCAAAAGTACAACGTCATCCTGATCCCCCGCCAAGGCGGGGGAGAAGGATCCCGTAGGTTTACAGTCTAATGAAGGGGATTCTTCGTCACTTCGCTCCTCAGAATGACGTCCTAATTAAAACTATTTCTCTATTATAAAAGCATCTTGGGTAAAAGAGAAGAGTGAGGTATACTTCATGCCAAGATGAAAAAACCAATTAAAGTTGGCTTTGATTTTGATGGAGTGATTGCGTATAACCCCGCGCGCCTCGTGCGTGCCCCTATCTCTCTTTTTAAGAGAAACATACTGGGAGTTAAAAAACTGAGTTTTTTTTATCCGAAGACATCTGTTGAAAAATTGATGTGGAAGCTTGTGCACAACTCAAGCGTGTTTCCAGGAACAGGGATTGAACTTTTTAAAAAAATGGTAACGGAAGAAAAAATCGAGGCACATCTTATCACTGCCCGATACGGATATCTGGATACGCATCTGAATAACTGGCTGAAAAAACACCGGTTGGAAAACTATTTCACTTCAATACATATGAATCGGGAGAATAAACAACCGCACCTTTTTAAAGAGGAAACAATCGGTAAGTTGAATCTGAATTATTTTGTGGAGGATAATTGGGATATTGTAGAGTATTTAAGCGAAAAAGCGAAAAAGAGAAAGAGCGAAAAGGAGAAAACAAGAATTTTTTGGATTTATAACGTGATTGATACGTGGTTTACTCCGTATGAAAATAAGTTTCCGAATGTGGGGAAGGCGGTTGAGAAGATTATGAAGGAAGAAAAATTAAAATAAGCAAATATGCAAATAAGCAAATTTCAAACACTATGTCATTCTGAACGAAACGAAGTGAAGTGAAGAATCCCGTTTGGGTCTAATTCCAACGGGATCCTTCGTTGCAGACTCCTCAGGATGACATCTGGCTATATGAAAATTCTCTTCTCTCTTACCTATTATTCTCCCTATATTTCCGGACTTACGTTATGTGTTTCCCGTATTGCAGAGGGCCCCGCAAAAGACCATGAGGTTTGTGTGCTTTGCATGAGGCATGATTCCAGTCTTTCTTTGGAGGAAAGGATCGGGGAAATAAGGAAAATAAGGGTGATACGGGCAAATCCCATTCTGAAAATCAGCAAGGGGTTTTTATCCGTTGACTGGGTTATTAAATCATGGATTGAAGTGAGAAAGAGCGATACGGTGGTTGTGAATCTTCCGCAACCGGAAGGGATATTTCCTGCTTTTTTCGCAAAATTATTCGGAAAAAAATTAATTACCATTTATCATTGTGATTTAAAACTTCCGGTCGGAATATTAAATGCTGTGGCAGAAGCGTTAGTAACGACATCTAGTTGGTTGACACTTCAACTTTCTGACAAAGTAATTACCTATACAGAAGATTTTGCCAAAAATTCTCGAGTACTTTCCCGGTTTTTGAGAAAAGGCATATTTATTTATCCTCCTATTATTATACCAAATATAAATAAAAGGATACAAAAAAGTATTAGAGATAAAATAGGTGCAGGCGGCCAATTCGTTGTTGGCATTGCAGCAAGACTCGCTGCAGAGAAGGGGATAGAGTACGTTTTGGAAGCGCTGGGAGAATTAAATAACGAAAAAGAGAAAGGGCGAAAAAGCGAAAGAGAGAGATTTAAATTGATTATTGCAGGGCCTATGAATCCGGTAGGAGAAGAAGAGTATAAAACAAAAATATTACGTCTTGTAGAAAAATATAAAGATCAGGTTATCTTCTTAGGAAGTATAAAACCTGAGGAGATGGGGTCGTTCTATTCGCTCTTGGATGTTTTGGTATTGCCATCCGTCAATTCAACAGAAGCCTTCGGAATGGTACAGGTTGAGGCGATGATGTACGGAGTCCCTGTGGTTGCAACGGATTTACCCGGGGTGCGGGTACCGGTTGGCAAGACGGGGATGGGAGAAATTGTTCCCGTTAAAAACGCTCAGGCCATTGCGCAGTCTATTGAAAAAATATTATCTGATAAGAAAAAATATATTAAAGATCAAGAAAAGATAGAGGAGGAGTTTTCCTATAATAAGAGCATTAAGAGTTATGAGAATATATTAACTAGTTTTTAAAAAAATACGGAACGGGTTTACAACCCGTTCCGGCTTATCCGACTATAGGGGTAAATTCGGTGCGTAATTTTTTATTATTGAATGTAAGAGAAAAAAGTTTCCAAATATCTAGCCTGCCAAGAAGGGGTTCGATGAGGCTATTTATGAAGTAACCACGAAGGGAAAATTTATAACCCTTAAGTTCAGCATTCAATGAAAAAGGATATCCGGAAACACCCTTATTTTCAATGCCTCCTATCGTAATTTTCTCCTTAGGATTCTTCTTGAAATTAACTAATTCGGCATATGGGTAAAATGGGAGTGTAGTGACGTCGGCTCCGGAATCAACAAGGAATCTGATCCACACAGGCCCACTCTGTAAATGCACTTTGAGAGAAATCCGAGGATTAGGAATCACTCCTTCCTTAATACGTTTATTTTCGTACGGAAAAGTATACATTGATTGTACCTGATTTTGATATTGGCCCCACAAAAACTATATCCCGCAATTTTACTTTTTTTTCTTTAAGTTGTTTGAGCAGTTCTTTGGCTTTTTCACCAACTGCTAAAACTCTTCTTTCATTTTTATCAAGAACGACTACCTTTCTCGGATACTTTTTTTGTAAAGTAAGATAAGATATTTTTTTCATAGAATTATCTTCTTTCAATAATAATTTTATCATGTGGTATAGTGGTAATCAATCCTAAGAGAATAAGTTGGGGGTTAAATTATGACTGAATTATATCGATATAACGACCATAAATCTTCTTTTAAATTCAGTCGGATTTTCTATTATCTCTCTGCATTATTTCAACTTATTTCAGCAATGACATTAACAGGATTAATTACCCTTTTACAAAAGGGCGGATTTACTGTAAAAATATATCCACGTAAAGAAATTCCGAATATCGGTCTTCTCTTTGCGTATCGTAATGGATAATAATCTGAATTTTTTTCTTAAATCTTATCTTCACGAGCGGCCGTTTTTCCTTTCTCTGATACGGGCAAAAGAACTTTCCCTATATGAAAAATATGTTCATTTTAAGGGAAAAATATTGGATGTAGGCTGTGGGGATGGATTCTTCGCGAAAGTATTGTTTACAAAAAATCCCGGTGATCAGTCTCATAACGGGATCCCTCGACACGCTCCTGGAGCGGCTCGGGATGACATTATTTCTCATGATGTTGTATCCCTTACAGGATTAGATATTAAAGAGAGTAGGATGGAAGAGGCAAAGGCATTAAACGTTTACGATAAGATAGTTGAATATGATGGGGAGCGTATGCCGTTTAAACCCAATACATTTGACACCGTTTTTTCAAATTGCGTTTTGGAACATGTGGAAAAATTAGACGAGGTATTAAAAGAAACATATCGAATACTTGTTAAAGGAGGAATATTTATTGCGCCTGTCATGGCAAAGCCGTGGGAGGAGAATTTAGTCGGATCACTACTTTTTGGGAATTCATACAAAGCCTGGATGAGGAAAAAACAGGTCCATGTAAATTTATTAACAAGCGAGGAATGGGACAGGCATTTTAAAAAAGCAGGATTTAAAATTGAAAAAAAAGAAGGATACCTTTCTCCCCGTGCATGCATGCTTATGGATGCCGCACACTATTTATCCGTCCCCAGTTTAATTTCCCGGATTCTGTTTAAAAGATGGGTGTTGTTTCCGTCATTAACCGTAAAATTATATCCGTTTAACTATATTGAAAAAATATTAACTGAACCAGTGGAAGTAAGTAAATCCGGAGCTATTTTTTATGTATTAAAAAAATGACACATGTCATCCTGAGCCGCTCCAGGAGCGTGTCGAGGGATCCCGTTATGAGACTGATTACGAATGGGATTCTTCGTCTTCGCTTTGCTCATCCTCAGAATGACGTTATATAGACATGCGCTTTTTCCTTTTTTTATTAATTATTCTTTTCAGTCTAATTCTCCGTCTCTATAAGCTTGCTGAAATCCCAGGTGAGTGGTTCGGGGATATATCAAACGTTCATGAGTATACTCAAGAGGTGATGAAAGGGGAGTGGCCGTTTTATTTTCTGCAAAGTCCCGGACCAGTTTACCATTATTTAATTGCTCCATATGTTCTTCTTACTCCGTACGCGGGTTATCTCACCTATAAATTAGTTTCCGTTTTAGTGGGGATGGCCGGAATCTGGGGAGTTTATCTGTTAGCAAAAGAAATGTTTTCCCGACGTGTGGGGCTCGTAACTGCTTGGCTTATGAGTTTTTCCTTCTGGCCTCTTGTGTGGAGCAGATTAGGGAATTCTCAAATTGTCATACCGGTCATTTTCGCTTTTGGTGCTTTTTTCTTTATACGCTTTGTTAAAAAAAGAAACACATTAGATATTCTGTTTTCCGGTTTTATTGCTTCCCTGGGCTGGTACACATATCCCCAAACATTTATTTTTGTTCCGATTCTTTTTGTATGTTATCTATATTTTTTAATGACGAAAAAAATGATCATGACAAAAAAGTACGAAATACTTTTAGTTTTTCTTGTTGGAATAGTGTTGGTATTTCCGCTTTTTCAAATTATTCAAAATCATCCATATAACTTTGAGAGTAGCGGATATATCGGCAAAAAAACAAACTATCTTTTACAGGAAAGTCCAATTTCACTGACTAAGCAAATGCTTGCCAATTATATAAAAACATTTCAGATGCTGTATTCCCAAGGAGACAGGGTATTTAGAGTAAATGTTTCCGGAAGTCCTATAATCGATTCTATTAGCACGGTATTTATTATTTTATCAATCATATATTTAATTACTCATAATAGAATTAAAGTATTATTAAATATATTCATTATTATATGCCTTTTATTAGTTCCATCTGTACTTCCTACTCTTTCATCCGTTGAGATTCCTTCCAGCAGCAGAAGTATTGCTATACAACCTCTTCTATATCTTTTAATTGCATTGGGCATACGAAAAACTTTTTTTATCATACAGAAAAAAACATTCAGCTATGTACGATGGATTCTACTATTTATTTTTTTGGTCAGTTGTTTTGTATTGGTGTTAGTAAACATTTCAAAATATTTTACTTCCTACGTCTTTGGGCTTCCCAACAATAATTTTGCAACTGGCAAAAAGATTGCAGAATATATAGATAACAATATAAATTCTTCTATTTCAGTATATTTTGCCTCCTGCTGCTGGACAGACAGAGGTGAACCTGAGCCAAAAGCTGTTGCATATACAATTCAAAAACAAAGGGATTATATAGGAGATAGTAATATTTCTGACTGTAAAGAAGTAAGCCGTTTTCCAGCAATAGTTATTTTTGGGCCTAACGATAAGCAAAAAATAGATGAATATAGGAAATGTTTTCCAGATACAAAAGAGAATTTTGTTGTTATCAGAGAACAACTGGTATTTGTATACATAAAGATTCAATCAAGGATATGAAGAAATATATTCTACTGGCAGGTATTCTGTTATTAGGGATCATTCTGAGAAGTTATCAGCTAAATTTATTTCCTAATGGATTTTTCTCCGATGAAGCAGCAATTGAATATAGCGGATATAAGATTCTCACAACCGGAAAAGATGAATATGGTGTTTTATTCCCTTTCTTTTTTAAATCTTTAGGTGATTACCGCAATCCCGTTTCAATTTATAGTAGTATTCCATTTATTTTATTATTTGGACTTTCTGAGTTTTCCGCGCGGTTTGTTACAGCTGTCTATGGAACTTTTACTGTTCTAGTAGTTTTCCTTTTTGTATCCAGAATTTTCTCCCATAAAACAGGATTAATTGCAGCTTTTCTACTTTCTATTTCTGCGTGGCATATTCATATCTCTCGGTGGGGAGCTGAATATGCACCGTATCCTTTTTTCGTTTTATTAACATGTTTTTTTATCGTTTCTTCCTTTAAAAAACAAAGGTTTCTTATATGGGCTGCTGTTACAGGAGGAATTGGTTTGTATACCTATTATCCTTCCTGGATTGTCATGCCGATTGTATTTTTTACCGGTATTTTTTACTGGTTTATAGTAAACCGCAGGAAAATAACGTGGGTGCCGTTTATTGCAGTTATTATTTTTATGTGTAGTTTTTTTCCCCTTGCTATGGGGATACGGGAGGGACATGCTCTGACGAGATGGGATCGCGTTACAAACAATACAGTTGCTTTATCGGAAAAAATAAATAAATATTTTCTTTATTATAAAGATCATTTTTTACCTTTATATCTTTTCCAAAAAGGAGATTTGGAGTATCCGGGACGTTTTATTACCCGTCAGTTTGTCAACAGGGAGGGATTTTTATATAGATTTACAGCTCTCTTTATTTTATTTGGAATAATTATTTCAATTTTAAAAAGAAAAACTGGATGGCCATTAATTATAGTCCTGTTGTTAATTTATCCCTTAGGTAGTGCTCTTACTTTAGAGGGGCCTTCAACAACTAGATCTTTTATAGGTATCTTGCCTTTTGTGATATTACCGGGACTTGGAATTGGAGGGTTCATTAAATTTCTAAATAAATGGAAGCTTATTCAATTTGTCATGGTGATTGGTTTAGTTGTTATTTCAAGTTTTGAGCTACACAGATATATAAAAAATTATTATATTGATTACCCACTTATTGCTTCAGACTTTTGGGGATGGCAATATGGTCCTCGGGCTATTCTTACCTACTATTCTACAATTCAAGATAAGTATGATGAATTATATATGGCAGGAGAATTCAATGGGGCTGAAATATTTATTCCTTTTTATACAGAAGGTGGGAGTATTAAGTGCAGTAAATGTAAGGGGGGAGGAGTAGAATTACTGGATCTTTCAAAACGCCAGCTTTTTGAGGCTACTCCTGCACTTTTGGAAAAATGGGGAAATCCTAATTACAAAATTATTCATACCTTTTATTACCCCGATAGGAAACCAGCATTTCATATAGTCCGATACACCAAATCAGTTGAGAAAAAGCGATAGGTAGTCTACAGAGGTGACTTTCTTAAAAATAGTAACTTTAGGATGGTCGTAGACGGTAAAAGTTTCATCCGCGTAGTCATCCACAAAACTGATGCCTTCTTCGTTACATTCCTGAGAAATTTGGGCGACTTTGCCATAGTTGGCAAATGGAGGAATAAGACAGACATGGATAAAAGGAACAGGGAGGTTGGGACGGGAGGTAAATTCCGCTACTTTTTCAAATCCCAAACTTCCGTCAAAAAGCATCGTGTAGTAAATGCTAGTAACCGGATACCTCTCAGGGACTGTCATAATAGATCCATACAGCCGGTTGCTTGTCAGAAATATATAGCTTACCTGCTGAAGTTTTGCACTCATTTCCTGCCATTTTTGGGGGGTATCCATTCCGTATAAAGGAAATTCAACTCCCGTGTATGTTTCATGGATATTGTTTCCCAGCGATACCGGGAGACCGTCGTCCCAATGTTCATCTGATTTATAAATCCCGCCGGGTACATACTGGTAAATCCATTCAGAAGCGGCAACACGGGTATGAGGACGGGTATAGATACTCATAAAGGAAAGGGGATAGATAAGAAGTAAGAGAAAAAGAGAAAAAGAGAAAAAGAGAAAAAGTTTTTGAGAAATAATTTTTTTATTTAATAACCATGTTAAAGCTGTATAGACAAAATATCCGGTTAAAATTGCCAAGAAGGGATAAAGGGGATAAAAATAGCGGAGCGCTTTTACAAATTGTCCTCCCTGGTAGAAAAATAGAAGGAGGATCCATAAGAGAGAAGAATTAAGAATTAGGAATTTAGAATCAAGAATCAAGGAAAATTTTTTCTTTCTGATATTAAATAGAAAATGAGTAAGGAAAAATACGACAGAGGAAATACTTAATATTCCCAAAGGCAGTCCTAATCCCCACAGCACCATATTTTTAAGAGGAAAAATATAGGGTTTTGTCGTGATCCATTGGACGCCCGGAGGAAACCATCCATTGGGGTCGTCAAATGCTTTGAGTTGCTTCCAGTTATCAACAACCTTGGGATTAAGGGTGAAGCTGAACCAATTGTTATCCGCAAACGTATAGGGGCTTCCTATACGGAGAAAGAGATAGGAAAAAGAGACAAAGAGAAAGAGAGAAAAAGAAAAAAATGAAAAAATTTTAAAAATATTTTTATGAATGGTTTTATGGCTAAATGGTTGTATTGCTGATACAAGAAGAAATAGTAAAGGAATGGGGAGAAATAAAACGCCGGATATTTTGGATGCAAGAGCAAGACCGAAGGAAATACCCATCAGAATAGTAAAAAGTAGGTGATAGGTTAGAGGTTTTAGGTTAAAGGTTGATGAATAATAATCCTTACTAAGTAGTCTTGTTGAAAAATAAAATGTCAACGTTATAAAGAACGTCAGATAGGGATCGGTTGCGTAAAAATGGGAGAGCTGGATGGGAAGGACGGAGAGGGCGTAGAAGAACATGGCAATAAAAGGGGTTACAGGTTCTAGGTTATAGGTTCTAGGTTTATTCGTTTTTGTAACTAACTGTTTAGCTATGAAAAAAACTAAAATAGTGGTTCCCAGGTCTACAATTCCTGAAAGCTGGCGGCCAACGAGTGTCAGATTGGCATAGTCTGCCAAGTTAAACTGCTCCGCGATAAACTTGACAAAGAGAAGTGGAAAAAGACCGTAAACAAAAAAACTGTAGCCTTTATTTTGAGGATTTAATGGGGAAGTTACAGCATCAAAATATTGAGAAACAGTTTTAGGCCATTCTATTGTTTGGGTGACCATGGTCAGAAATCTCTCATCCGGATGAAAATGCTGTCCGCCATCCCAGTTGGTTCCATATAACCGGAAAAAAGCCGCAAGAGCAAAAATAAGGAGAAAGAGAATTTTTTTACTGAGAAACATTTGCATATTCATTAAGTATACCCATCTTACTCAGGTTTGCAATTTCCTAATTACACAAAGCTGATTAGATGGGTTTATACTGAAAAATTTCGATTTTTTAGTATTTATACTGAAAAAACTACGCACAAATTCAAGTTTTTTTAGTATATCAGGTATAAGGTATCGCGTATCAAGAGGGTGAAGAATATTTTATTGATGAGTTACCATGACGTTATAAATATGAACCTCTCCATAATTGTTTGCTCCGCAGGTTGCACCGTTGGAGGACTCTGTAGAACAATTTGACTGGGTGTAAGCGCCTGCTTTAAAGTAACACCCGGTAGTGCTTTTAGAAATCGTTTGGGCCGGGGTTGGGCTGTTATTATAGTAAACAGAAATACTGCCTCCGGTTGCAACAAACTTGACGGTAAACCGCTTACCCAGAGTGTAGTTGGAGTCTAATATATTTCCGTCGTTTCCGTTGATGTCAATAAATAATTTGGGATATTCCAGACGAATAACGATAACGTCATCGCTTGCATCATGAATCTGTCCGGCTACGACATGTTTTTTTCCTGTCGGAACTGCCATGATGGCCTGGTCGATAATCATCGTATGAGTGCCTGATGTTGTAGACCAACTGGCAAGGGTCGTGCCGTTATTTGCCATCTCCCGAAGCTCTGAGCGGGGATATCCTGAACCGCTTGTCGTGACTCCATTTGTCGGTGCCCGGAATTGGACTCCGGTACAATTTGAATTCACTTTAAAATAAGGGTCAATCGTATAGGTTGCAAGGGAAGGCTGCAAGATTTCAGTAGGACTTCCCGATGATCCCGTAGGAAGAGTTATTTTCCAGTTGGTTAAATTTAGAATTTGAGAAGGATACGTACATCCCGTAGATCCGGTAGGGGTAGGAGTGGATGGAGGAGGGGTTATTGAAGCAAAAGATTTAAAGACATAGGTAAGGTCCAGAGAGTTTACTTTTTGATTCTGGTCGACATCGGCGGGCTGAGTTCCGCTTGTGGTAAATTGCCTGATTACTGAAACTAAATCAGAGAAGTCTACTTTTCCATCCCCATTGACATCGCTTGACCCTAAGGCATGGACTAAAGTAGAACTTCCTCCCAAAAAGAGAAAAAATAAAATAACTAATATTTTGAAATTGATTTTCATAGCAGAAGTTCCATTAAATTATATCCGAAGAGACAGGAGAGGTATATATTCGATTTTTGTAAATTAGATAATTAAACAGCGGACCTAAAGCTGATTCTGTGCGCAATTCGTATTTCATATTATAACAGTACTTACGCAGTAAGTTGTCATCCTGAACTTGATTCAGCCTGCCTGCCGGCAGGCAGGGATCCAGGAATTAACTAACTGGATTCCGGGTCAAGCCCGGAATGACAATGTAAATCCTTTTTCAGTGCGTAAGTCCTGATATAATTCTAGTTTACAAATAAATCATAATTTTGTGAAAATTTCACCAGTTTTCCATGGGGGTCTTTTTGGATAAAGGCCTCATCAAATGATTTTGGAAAAGTAATTACGTATACATATGGTATATCGGACTCAAATTTTCCAAGGAGGCTTTTATGATAGTCTGAAGTTACTTCCTCTGCATTTTTGCCCGGCGTTAAAAAGTATATTTTCTCAAAAGCAAATCCGGGAAATGACGCGATAAAAAGATGCCGGTTGGGATAGTTGGCATTAATAAATTCAGAAAGTCTCAGTTCTTCATTATTTTTTTCCGTCTGTACCGCTTTTTGAAAATACATCTGGTTGCCTCTGGCATATAAAGCAAAAATAAAGAGCGGAATGACAGCCCTAAGCGCAAGAGGCATTTGGATTTTTACCCAGTAGTAAAAAGGAATAGAGAGAATTGCTGATAGCAAAGGATAGGCAAGAATGAACCGGTGGTATCCGGGAGGCGGCATAGAAAGCGCCATGGTAAGAAATGAAAGAAATAGCGGAAAAAATATAAATAAAATCTTTTTATGAGAAAAATATGCATAGAGCGCGGTCAGAAAAGATACAATGAAAAGACTGCGGGTAAATGTATCAAATAAGGCCAGATGTCCAAAATTAAATCCCTCTGATCCGCCTATACCATCCGTTGTAAAGCTTGCAAGTCCCGTCATGACATTTTTTCCCAAAATTAAAACCACTTCAGAGAGAGAACCCTTTAAAAGAGAAACCTGATTGATCCGCTCTGTAAAATAATTATAGTAGAGAAGGGTATACGTCAGAAATGGCCCTAATGTTATAAAAAATGCAAAAAGAGCAGAAAGAAAATTTTTTAAAAAAAGAGGCTTTTTACTTGTTTTATACACAGTTACTGCGTGAAACAGAAGAATTGGAAAAGCAATATAAGCTCCGAAATAAAACAAGTAACACAAAGCACAGAGAATTCCGGATAGAATGGCATCTCTTTTTTTATTCTTTTTAGCCCATACAATCAGAAAATAGAGAAATGACAGGAAAATGGGAGAAGCAGTATTGGTAATTATTCCCTGAGTTTCGAAATAGATGCTAGGCGCAAGAAACGAATAAAACAGGACACTGACTAGGGCCGCGCGGTTACTCAGAATTTCTTTGACAATTTTATACAGCATCACCGTTGTTATAAAGACATAGGGAAGAATAGATAGTTTGATCGTTACTAGATTTGCTTCTGTCAGGGTAAAAAATATTTTTTGAAGAATAAAAAAGGGAGCAGGAACCCTGGCTGTCCACGCGGTTACATCCTGGGGAATGCCTGAAAAAAAATTAAGGGTGAAGTAGGAGTGATGGAGTGAAAAATATGCTAAAAGGGCCTCATCCTGATGCATTCTTGTTGTATCACTATTTATTACCCTGACAAGAATCGGAAGAATAAGTACGCAGGTCAAAAGTATGCTTTTTCTCAATTTCGGAGTATGAATTTTTGGGAGACTAGTAAATGAAACGAAGGGAAGGATAAGAAAAATAACAGATAAAATCCAAAAAAGAATAAACAGGGGAGAGTACCAACCCTTAAGAAGCAGTACACAACTGTAAAGGGTCAAAAAAAAAGATATAACCGGCAAATATCGTTTCATAAGAGAAGTTTTTGATACTCAGAAGCCGTTTTAGACTCATTCTTTTTATAAATCCGTACTACCGGATGGTCAAAGACGGTATATGTCTCCTCGGCAGACTCGTCGGGAAAAGAAAGGGGACAGGGGACAGGGGACAGGAGGCAAAGAGAAGGAAAAGAGGAGATTTCCGCAACACTCACAAATCCTAAATTTCCGTTAAATAAATTGTTATAGTAGCGGTTTAGTATCGGATAGTTATCCGGTTCCTGGGTATAGTTGGCAAAAATCCGGCGGGAAGGAATGAAGATATAGTCAGCTTTTTCTAAATGAAGAATAAGTTCTTCCTGAAGTTGAGGAGATTCATCCAGATGGTAGAAGTCGAAAGAGACGGGAGAAAGGTTGTAGGCGTTAGCTTCCGCCTTCGCTAAAGCTTCGGTGGACGGGTCGGTGGGCGAAGGAGGAGGAATAGGAATGTCAATTACGTTTGCGGTTTCTGAAAGGACGTAGGAGTCGGAAGGGATTTTCTGGTAGATCCAGCGGCTTGCTGTAAATCGCGAGTCCTCGTGAGTGTAAATGGAGAAAAATGCCAGGCCCTGGAGAAGAGAAATAACAAATAACAGATAACAAATAACAATAAGAAATTTATTTCTCTTTAATTTTACTATTTTATCAAAAAGGTACATGGCAAATAGGACAAAGAACGGAAGTATTGGGGTCATAAACCGGGACCATTTGGCAAAAAGAAAGGCATTCGGGATAAGGTATATTAAGAATGAAAGATAACAAATAACAAATAACAAATAACAATGATCTTTTTTAGATTTCTTATTTCGAATATATATCCATGTTTGACTTATTAACTGAATAGTTAAGATTAAGAATCCGATACTTCCCAAAATAGTCAGTACAATCCCCAATGAATAGGGGAAAATTTTTTCAAACTGAAAAAGTATGGGAGTGGTATGTACAAACTGCCGTGTATAAAAGGCTTCATATTTACCCCGCGCGACATCCGCTTCATATCCGAAAACGGCGGAGAGGAAATTATCCGGCTGCACCAAATTATAGGGAGACGAAATGACGGCGAAGAAAGCGGAGGCTATCAAAAAAAATGCAAGAACGCGTAAATGCGAGACTGCATGAAGAAAAATATCTTTTATGGTTTTCTTTTTCTGCCATAAAAAATGAAAACTGATTGCAAGACAGGGAGGAACCAGAAAAAAAGCTCCGGTCATTTTAGATCCGATTGCCAGGCCAACAGAGAGAGAGGCAAGTAGTAAGTATTTAGTATTAAACTCAATTGTCATCCCGGGCTTGTTTACACTGAGCTTTGCGAATGTGACCCGGGATCCATCTTTTAATGATTGGATTCCCGTTTTCACGGGAATGACATTATTAAATAATTTTAACGAAAAATATAATGAGCACAAAAAGAAAAAAGTAAGTAAAGATTCTGTGGTTCCGAAATGCGCAGATTGGATAAGACCCGGAATAAAGGCGGTAAGAAGAGCTGCAAAATAGGCAATCAGAACTAATTTTCTGTCATGCTGAACCGATTCGGTCTGAGCCTTACGGTCGAAGACTTGTTTAAGCATCTTCAAGGAAGAAGATCCTGAATCGAATTCAGGATGACGGTTGTGCTTAAACAGGAGTCGAACTACTTTATAGACCATTAAAACAGTTAAAACGGAGGCAAGCGCAGACCAGAAGCGAAGCCAGTAAATAGCGGAAGAAAAGCTAGTCATTAGCGTTTGGTCATTAGTCGTTGGTTGTGTAATATTTGCTGATGGTTTTATTGTTATATGGTTAAATGGTTGAGTGACCTGATCAGATAGATATGCTAAATACAAAGGAAATTGGCCATACGCGAAGAAGTGAGGGTTGAGGGTACAATTTTCAGGTTTAAGGTTTAAGGTGTTAGGTTCTAGGGAAGGAAGAAATTCTGAATACAAACAATTGGGTATTTCAGTTAATTTTGAAGGTAAATGAAATTGAGTAATTGCGCTGGCCATATTTCTCTCGTCGGGATTGAAAAAATAAGGAGCATCATGCATGAGGTTATAGAAGCGGAGGAAGCCGGCAATAAGGAGTATGAGGATTATTCCGATGTGTTTTTTTAGTATAATCATTGATGTCTAGTTTTTAATTTTCAATTTACAATTCTCAATTTTCATTGAATTTTCAATTAATCAATGATTCATTGGAACATTGATTGAAAATTTTAAATTGAGAATTGAAAATTAATCCTAATCAGAGGATATACAAAACTAAGATGGTAAGTAAACCCCACAGAAGAATCGAGACAATAAGAGGGATATCTTTGGTGATGATTTTCTCCGGTTGTTCCGCGTTGGTCCCTTCATAGGCAAGCTGCGCATATCTCATAAGCCCAAAAACGATAAAAGGAATGGTGATGACCATCCACTTCCGGTCCAGCGCCTCAGGGATAGTTGAGGTTAGAAATTGTCGAAACGGCCGGGTAAATTGAGGCGGTTCTTCTAAAAATGTAAAAAGACTGTAGGCAATAATGGATGCGGAACTAAAAGTTGATGTGTAAAAATCAAGCAAATTTTCCCGGTACTGAAAAAGAGCCGGGCGGGTCTTCACTCCCTGCCGCAACAGTTCCGCGTGACGCTTGGTCGCGGCAACAAAAAGCGCCACAAACAGAACGGTCAGAAATAACCAAAACGGCACATGGTACCCTGTCAGAATTGCTCCTGAGTAGGACCTGATCATGAAAGAAAAGGCAATTCCCATAATATCCCAAATAGCAAATTTTTTAAGATATAAGGAATAAAAAATATGAAGAAGTATGAATGCGGCGGCCATAAAGAAAAACCCCGTTGACAAAAAAAGCGCCCCTAAAAGGCCAAATAACCCTAAGAGAAAGGCAATTTCAACCGCAGTGTTAAATTTTATCAGTCCCGCGGCAATCGGCCGGGTTTTTTTAACCGGATGATTCCGGTCGTTAGGGTAGTCGATAATATCGTTAAAAAGATAGGAAGATGATGACAAAGCGCAAAAAACAAGAAATCCCAGTAAGGTAAGCCAAAATAACTGTCCGTCAAACAGTTTTCCGTTAAAAACAATCGATGTAAAAAGAACCAGATTTTTTATCCACTGGTTAGGACGAAGAGCGATAAATAGGGGAGGAGCAGTAATCCTGGAAAGTATCTTTTTGATCATCTAGCGTGATTTTATGAGAAGAAGGAAGAAATAGCAAGAAATGATCTTTCATAGATTCCCGCCTTCGCGGGAATGACAAGTTAATTATTATTTAGAAATTAAGTTTGCAATCTTTTCTCCTAATTCAATGGCATAGTTGGTTCCTCTATCCCAGGGGTAAACCATATCCATATTGGCAAGATATACATTGGGAACTGGAGTGTCAAACGTTGGAATTATTTTAGAGTAATGTATAGGGAAGACGGGTTGGGCAAAGGGACCGTGAAATAACGCGCAATGCTCAATGGACAATGCAAAATTAAATGAGGGATTAATTTTCTTTAAATAGGGCAGAAATTTTTTGTAAAGATCTTCTGCATTCATTTTCAGATACGGATGGTCCGGCGGTAAGTAATTGGCAACATACGTTAGATGGTTCCCTCCATACCAGGACGCATCTGTTAAATTAGTTTGTTGAACAACTGCGATAAACGGAAAACTTCTGTCGTTTATATTTAGCCAATAAACGTCAGATAAGAATTTTTCTTTTGTAATTAAAAGTAAGTTAAGAGCATGAAGACGGGGGATAGAAAGAATTCTTTTTTTGTATTCTGCTGAAACAGCGGGATAGAGGTTAAGAAATACTGGAGAGGGTGTTGTGACAATAACTTTATCAAAACCGTTTTTTTTAGGGTCAAAAGAAGTGTTTAGTACTATTTTTACTCCATTACTTCTTAGTTTTTTCTCTAAAGCTGACAAAACCGTTTGATACCCTCCTTTTATGTATCCTAGTTTAAACGTCCGTTTTTTTATCCGTGCCCAAAACCATGCGGCGTTGACTATGTCTGTAAAGGGCCCAAACTTTCCTTTTAAAAGCGGCTCCCAGACAACTTTGTATACATTTTCTCCGTAATACTTTTTAATCCATGCAACTGAGGTATATTTTTCTAGCTGTTGAGCAAATGATGCCGGAAGAATTTTAAGATACGCGCTGATAAGTCCCAACCTTATGCGATCCGGTATGGGGAGAGGATCAAAGGAAAGAATATCGGAAGGTGAGTTAAAGGGATACATTTTTCCGTTAAAATATGTCGAAGTTTCTGTACTTTTGAAAAACAGACCATCCCCAAGTCCCAGCTCACGTATCAAATAAATCGCGTAAGAATCATTGGTAAACCAGTGGTGGTAATGCTTCTCAACCGGATATTTCCAGTCTTTTTCCTGATAGGTAGCTGAAAGTCCTCCTATTCTGTTTTCTTTTTCGAAGATGACAACAAAATGGCCCTTTTGTGAGAGGCGTAAAGCGGCAGATAACCCTGTAAATCCGGCCCCGACTATCGCGATTTTCATGGGGTAAACTCAACAGAGGGAACATTACTTAGAGTTAAATTAGCTCCAACGTCTGTGATCTCAAGAGTTGCCTTGCCGGGTGTGTCGGATGTCAGGGTGTATGTGGCTTGTCCCTGCTGATTTGTAGTTTGGGTGTCTGAGGGGGAAATGGAAGCCTGTATAATTGAGGAGACAACTTTAACTTCCCGGCCCGATATGACGTTTCCGTCCTCATCCCGCATAGTAACCGTCACTTTAATATTTTTTCCGACCTGGGGGAAAATAATAGCAAATGATTTAGCCCCGGAAGGAAGGGTGTTTTTAGCCTTTAGAAAACTGCTGGTAGGACCTCTTAACGCAATTATTCCAATTCCGATTAGAAAAATAAGGAAAAAAAGAGCAGAGAGGAAAAGAAATTTCTTGTCTTTCATAGTGCAATTCCGATTGTGGCACCAGGAGTCCGGTTTGTCAAACGGACGGAATCCCAAACCCCTCCAACCTCCCCTAAGACAGGGGAAGAATATCCCCTCCTATCATAGGAGGGGCTGGGGAGGTGTTTATTCCTTCTGCTTATCCTGCCGGAGCGGGTTTGTAACCCGGTCCGTTTTGCAATTCAGGATGGTACTTTACTACTTTTACCGTCATCCGCTGGTATTACCTTTTTGACAGACACAACCGCTGGGGAATTTTAGCTAACTCCCTTAATTATTGTACTGAAAATAAAAATCTAAGACTTTTTGCCTATGTATTTATGCTTAACCATATGCATCTTATATTTTCCTCTCCGGATGCAGCCGGCTTTGTTTGTAAGAGATTTTAAAAAATTTACCTCCAAAGAATTAAAGAAAAATATTCAAACAACAGAGCCTTCTATTTTGAGATTATTTCTTATGGAAGATCACGAATATAGATTCTGGCAAACCACCAATATGCCACTTCTTATAGAAACGGAAAGATTTTTAAAACAGAAAATTGAGTATATTCATACTAATCCGGTACGAAAAGGATATGTAGAAAAAGCGGAATATTGGAAATGGTCATCTGCAAACTCTGCAAGTGAAGTAAAGGTGAGTCCTATTGAGCTTTAAAAAGAAATGCGGACCGGGTCAGAGACCCGCTCCGGCTTTAGATTTTTCAAAGTCTACATCCCAGAGAAACTTATGAAGAAATTCAGGTAATTTATTCTCCATATATCTATTTTAACACGGTTATACTAAAAAGACTTGAATTTATAGGAAGTGTAACAGGTCACAGTCCTAACATAAAATTGTCATCGCGAGGCTACGAAATAACTGAGGTGATCTCTTAAGATTGCTTCGCTACGCTCGCAATGACAAAATCGTGTTAGAAGACTGACCTCTTTCAATTAATAGTTAAGTTTGATATTTAGATCTCTTTATATTATGATTTAAGCTGTTATGATAAGTCAAATGGTTGAAACATGCTATTGGTCTCTTGAGGATCAAAAAATAATTACAGAAGGATTGCCTGACACGCCTCCTATTTGGCCTATTCCACAATATACTTTATTCAATATAACCAAACAAAATTATAGAATATATGGTAAATGGGTTCCTGCCGAGGGAGCCGATTATCAAAAAAGCGAGCATAGAGGGAACAAACATGTTACTGTCTTTGTGTCTACCCCACAAGATAATCAGAGAGTACGGGATGCAATAGGAACTGAAAAGTCCTTTGATGATGATAAGCAGGTATTCAAATTTAAAAAAAAACTTGATAGAAAATTGAGTGGAAAACAAGAATTTGGTGAGCCCGATGATGACTCAAAGGATCCCTATTTTTCATCAGGCCCTCCCTCATGGCCCCTGACTTCTATCACCCCTTAAACTTCGTGCCTAATTTTTAATCTTTGGGACACTAAAGGTATTTTTATTGCATAATTCTTTTATGCGGGTAAGAATTG
>MFJL01000038.1:53449-66873 GCA_001779195.1 Candidatus Gottesmanbacteria bacterium RIFCSPHIGHO2_02_FULL_39_11 | reverse complement strand
ATTACAAAGGTCTAAATTGTTACTTTCAGCCACTTTTAACTTTACTTAAGCCAAATTCTTTCTACTTTTAGATTTATCTGATAAAATTTAGATTGTAATACTTCTAACCAAATACTGATAACTGAGCGTAAAAAGTTCCAACATTGTCCCATGCTCTCTGCCTTCGTTTTGTCATAGCCGATTAAATCGGAACGTAGGCAGGCTTCATCCCTTGATTAGTCCGTGGATGGTTGTATGTAACCATGAAGGATTGCGTGTTTATTGTATGATGCTATCATACGGAAGAAAACACTTTATAGCAGCGTAAAAACCGTACTATGTTCACAACTATAAGGATGAAAAAAAATGAACTGGATTATCGTTGCATTAATCGTATTTATAAGCTCTACTCTGTTATATCTGACTCTTAGAAAGGTAAGATCTTTTAATCTGAGTGATGAAATTCAAAATCTTTCTTTCTTTTTACTCTCAGCTGTATCTCTTTTTATTTATAACCTCTTTCAACATTTTAACTTCAGAATACATCTTTATGAGATACTAGCTACATTTCTGGTCGCAGTTTTTCTTTGGATAGGTAACACGTTTCTTTTGAAATCATTAAAAACAACTCCAAATCCCGGGCTTACGGTTCTTATTGCCAAAAGCTATTTAATCATAACGACACTGTTATCTCCCTTGCTTTTCGGATCAATTATTACAGTTAAATCAGTTCTTTCAATTGGGTTAATTCTGTTCTTTTTAAGTCTTATTTTGATTGAAAAGAAAAAAATACAGACTTCAAATAAAACAGGATGGTTGCCGTATGCCTGTATTACTTTTGTAATGTGGGGAGTTCAGGCATTGATTTTAATGTCAATTAAAGGTTCTTTGCTTAACTCTTCAGTAATTTTAATGCTGGTCTCAATTTTTTACTGTTTAATTGTCATCACGGAAATTCTCATTAAAAGAATTTCATTTATGCCGGTGAAGAGATACTGGTTCTGGATTATCCTTATTAGCATAGCGGCGATGTGTTCTAATCTGTTTGTCATAATTGGGTATAGAGTTGCTCCCAATCCCGGTTTTATAGATTCAGCTAATGCGGCATCTGTTGCGGCAATTGCGGTACTGGCCTATATCTTTTTTAAAGATCACTTAACCGTAAAAAAAGGAGTAGGTATTATAGGGGTATGTGTCGGTTTAATATTATTGTTAGTGTAAGGAATTTTACAATTACTTCGTTTCTTAATGTGCGGAGGTTGGTTTAGGAGGAGTTTATCTGAAAAGATTTTTTAAGAACGTTACAAATTTATTCCATGTTTGTTGTACTGATTGCTTTATTTTTTGGGGGAAGGATACGTATGTTGGCTTTGATTCTACGGGTTTAGAAAGAGTAGATGTTTGGGTTCTGGCCGAATGTGTCTCAAGATTGGGCGGGATGAAATCTTCTATGCGGATTTGAAGAGCTTTAGCAAGGTCGGGATTTTTTTCAAGTTCTTCCTGAAGTTGTTCAGCGGAGGTAATTTTTGAGAGGCGCTCTTGATACCATTTTTTAATTTTTTCCTCAGGTACTTCAAATTTGATTTTTTGAATCGCTTCATTATTCTTATCAATAATCGGATTTCCTTGTACATCTCCGCGAGAGAGAGCTGAAACAAAAATATCAGATGCAACTTCTTCTTTTACCGGAATGGGTTCTTGATCAACAACTTTGGTTCCTAAATATGTGTCCTTTGTAGCAACTACTGATCCTTTATTTTTATCAAAGTAGGGAGGTGCAGGAAGTTCTTTTTCTGAGAGAAGCCAAGGAGTTAATTCTTTTACCCACTCTGGATTTATTGGCTGGATGTTCTCAGCTGAGAGAGTTCCATCTATTTTTCTAAGTGAACCCATAATGACAAAATCAGCTCTGCTTCCGGATGCTGCAGAATTGTAATAAATATGCATGTGAGTCTCATGGTTAGATGCCAGAAAATGATATGTGTTGTCCGGATTTTTTTGCATCAGTCTGTCTGCATAGGCAACAAGTGCCAGTTTTCCTACAATATCCGGATCATGTGACGTGTCTTTTTCTCCTCCCAAGAGCTCTTTCTGTCTTTCTACGATAGTTTCAAATATACGTTGATCTATCTTTTTCTCCTCCATCCATTTCGGGTCGTTTTGATGTGAAAGAATTTCCCGGTACATATTTACGAAAGTTTGGTAGTCGGATTTACCTGTATCCTTTTGAAAAGATTTCATAATTGCCTGTCTTTCCTGAAATTTTCCCTGTATAAGACCCTCGGAATTTTCAATCATGGCAGTAATTGTGCATGCAATATCTTTGCCTCCAATTCGTTTGCTTTCAATAATCATGCGTGCCAGATGCGGGTCGTCCATATCCATATCTGCCATTTCATGCCCAACCTCCGTTAATATTCCATCGTCGTTTAAAGCACCTAATAAAGTGAGGGAGCGAAGAGTTCTTTTTAATTCTTTTTCCTCCGGAGGCTCGGGGTATTCAAGGAGCACTTCTGCTTTTTCTCCTGAATGGAGAAGTTCCAATACAGGTTTAAAAAGTGACATTCGTCTAATTTCCGGGGTTGTATATTTGTAATTTTTTTTCTGCTCTTCAAATTCCTGTGGAGTATATAAAGGATGAGCTTCCCCATCCTCTTTTCTTCCCAGACGTCCCAGTCTCTGAACGAGTCCGCTCCAAGAATGTCGTATGGTATCTATATACTCAATACCGGTATCAGGATCAATGACTATTTGTTTTACCCATCCGCTGTCTACTTCATACTTAAGAGGCGAGGGGAAGCTGTATCCGGTTTCTCCGGAATTTGTACTTGCAATAATCCGGTATGGGCCGTCCGGCTTCCTGTTTTTAATCTCATCTTTATCATCTTGTGTTGATTTGGAATGAAGTTTGAGAAAGGTGTATTCATCTTTTGTAATTTCCAGTTTCTCAAGCTCCCTGAAAAATTTGTCTATTTCTGATTTTCCCGGGAGAAATACCAAAATATCTCCTTTTTCCTTCTCGCCTTTTTTTATTTTATCTAAGATATCTTTTACTTCTATTGCTGCTTCTTGAGGTATTTCTTCTATTTTTGCCGGCTTATTATGGTCTATCACTTTGATATCTTTGGGCGGTTTACTGTTTTCAATTTCATATGCTTTTGCATTTTTCATTTTCTTACTCATGTCATCTTTATCAACGGTTGCTGTTGTCAGAATAATTTTGAGAGGCTCCAATCCCTTTTCTTTCCTCATTTCCTGGACTTTGCATAATTTCATAAAAAGCCTGTGGGTAAGCTCGTTATTTTCGTGGACTTCATCCAGATGCACAATGTTGTATTTCATCAGAAGGGGATCTTCTGTCAGCTCATTCCAGAGAGTCTGTTCCATCTCGAACATAATTTGAGTTTTATCGCCCCATTTTTTTCTACTTCCTTTATATCGAACACCTACAAGTTCTCCGACATGTGTTCCGGCAAGCTCTGCTGTGTAGGATGCAATCTCCTCCATAGGAGCATTGCGAGGCTGAGTTACCACAATCCGAGCATCAGGATGGGCTTTTAAAAGCATAGGGGGAACCCCGGTGGTTTTTCCTGTGCCTGTTGCGCATACCAAAAGGGAAATATCATTCTCATCAACTAGTCGGACGATTTGGTCATAATAGGAGGTGATGGTGAGATTATCAGGAAGTTTTTCAATCTTGGGTTTTTTGTCAAAAACAGGAGACTCTACTTGCCCTTTAGATTCTACAGAGATACGGTTATTACTCAGGTCTGGGGGTGGGCGATAACCTGGAGAGGGGCGCCGCCTAGATCGGTTATGACTTTGGATATGGGTACGTTCAAGATCAGCCATTGGTATGTGCATTATATCGCGTATCGGAGTATTAGACTTTAAGGAAATTTCAAAGTCCGAGTTGTTTAAGACTATCCATAGTTGAGGAAGGAATTGAGAGATCGTTAAGGTTATTGAGGCTGTTGATAGTGCCAAAAGAACTCATCATGTTAAAGATATAGGGAAGAGACACGAGAATTCCAAGAAGAGGAAGAACGACCGTCAAAACAGTCACAATCAAAGTCACTTTAAAATACTTTCGGGTTGCCTCAACGGACTTATAAATCTTCTCAAGTTTTTCATCTTGCTCCGTTATTTTTTGAAGCAGATTGACATCTTGAGGTATTTGATTTTCCATACTTTATTTAGTGTATCATAAAAAAAATTTATTTTTGATCTATTTTCAGCTCGATTTTTTTAAAGTATAATTATTACTATGACTAAACATCCTGAGTATCAATACCTAGACTTATTAAAAGATGTTATGGAAAACGGAACCTGGAAGATAAGCCACTCAACGGGCGTGAAGCTTAAGAGCGTATTTGGGCGTCAGATACGGTTTGATCTTTCACAGGGATTTCCTCTTCTTACCACAAAAAAAGTATTCTCCCGGGGGATTATTCATGAGCTTATCTGGTTTCTCTCCGGAAGCGAAAACATCAAATATCTCGTTGACAACAATGTCCATATCTGGGATGACTGGGCGTATAAGCGCTATCAAGAAGAAAAAAAAGAAAATCCCAAATCCAAAATCCCAAATTGGACGATGGAGGAATTTATAGAAAAAATAAAAGCAGACGCGAAGTTTGCAAAAAAATGGGGAAATTTAGGAAAAGTGTATGGCGTGCAGTGGAGACGATGGCCGATTAGCGGAGGCAAACACATAGATCAGTTAGGGTGGGCAATTGAGAAGATTAAAAAATATCCCCAGAAAAAACACTATATCATCTCAGCATGGAATCCGGAATATATTTACGAGATGGCCGGCTCTCACAAAAAGTCCATGGCAATTGCACCCTGTCATACGCTCTATCACATCAACATAACCGGTGATAAACTTTCCCTCCAGCTTTATCAAAGAAGTGCTGACTTATTTTTAGGAGTTCCTTTTAATATTGCAAGTTATTCACTTCTTACACTCATGTTAGCGCAGGTGACGGGATATAAGCCGGGAGATTTCATCCATACATTCGGAGATGCTCACATCTATGAAAATCATTTTGATCAGGTAAAAGAACAAATAAGTCGAACCCCGCGGAAATTTCCTGTCATGAAACTAAATCCGAATATAAAAAATATTGATGATTTTAAATTTGAAGATTTTACCCTGGATGGATATGATCCCCATCCTCCTATAAAAGGGGAGATAACGGTTGTGGGAGGGTTCTAATAATTTCTTTGTCACCCTGAACTTGTTTCAGGGTCTTCATTAAGAAGTCAGATGCTGAAACGAGTTCAGCATGACGTGAATAATTAAATTAACCTAGATGAAAAAAATCATAGTTTCAATTATTTCAGCTCACTCTGAGAACAGAGTCATTGGTAAAAACAATCACCTTCCCTGGAATTTTCCCGAGGACCTTAAATACTTCAAAGATAAAACAAGAGGCCATACGGTGATTATGGGAAGAAAGACATATGAATCGATGGGACGCTCCCTTCCGAACCGGGTAAATATTATCATATCCAGAAATCCTAAACTTGAATTACCTGATGCCATTACTACTGCATCTATTGAAGATGCATTAAAAATAGCAAAAGATAAAGAGAAAAAAGAAGTGTTCATCATTGGAGGAGCTGAAATTTACAGACAGGCACTTTCTGTTACAGATAAACTATACATAACTCTGGTAAAAGGGAATTATGAGGGGGATGCTTTTTTCCCGGATTATTCTGAATTTAAAACGATTATTTCCCAAAAAAAATCAGAAGACGGAAACCTTATTTTTTTGGAACTTACCCGGTAAATCAACTCATCAGCTTCTTACTACCCGGCAGAGAATCTGGGGAAACTGGATCGTTATGAATTGCGTATGAATGGTTTTGTAGGTAACGTCACAGAGAAGTGAAATATTGGTAAAAGGAAATGGATTGGGTAGTCCGGTTGGACTTGGAGTCAGAGTTGGAGTTTCAGTTAATGTCGGAGTAGGACTATTTAACGGAGTTGTTGTAACGGTAGGGGTGGGAGTGAATGTGGGTGTATTGGTTGGTGTAATAGTCGGAGTTTCTGTTGGAGTAGGAGTTGAAGTGGGGGTTTCCGTAGGATTTCCTGTTGGTGTAATAGTCGGAGTGGTTGTGGGGGTAAGAGTCGGAGTTTCAGAAGGGGTGGGATTTAACGGAGGTTCGATTGCTGATTGACTATTTTGCGGCTCTGGATTGTCCCTGGTCACAAAATCATTTTCATTATTATCTGTGTCTTCTCCATTTCCTTCCAACTCATCTGCTCCTCCTATTTCCATTGTGTCTGAGGTAGAAGTTAATTTAGCTTTTCTCTCGATACTAGTATCAGGATCTGGATTATCAGCTGTTGCACTTTCGCTTGAGGTTCCCGATCCCATTCCTACCAGGTCCACCAAAGTAGTCCCTGCGTCTCTATAAAGAAAAACTGCATTGTTAGCTGCAATGCGACTAGCCGTACCATATAAAAGATCAGCAGAATCAGATGAAGATGATTCAGGAGAGGTGATTAGGAAGAAACCATGAGATGGAATAATCCCTGACATACTCGCAATTAAATTCGCATCAGTAGATCCGGCTCTGCGTCTCAGCCTCCATCCCGTCAGGTTTACATCCGAATTTGTAGAATTATACAGTTCGATGAATTCATTGTCTGCATTTCCCGTTCCTGATTTTCCGACCATGATTTCAGAAATAACAACATGATCTGCAGCTGAGAAAATGGGATGAGAGAATTTCGGTAAAAAAACTATTCCAAGCAGAACCGTCAGTAAAATAGCAAAACCTATGGGCAGAGAAGCTTTGGCCATACTAAATATATATTTCCATCTTGGAAAATTTCTGAATGTCTGTCAAGAGATCAAATTAAAAAAGGCGAATAAGTCAGGATAATTTGATATAATTCATAGGTAGACTAAAGAGGAGGGTTCGCCTAATGGTATGGCACTAGTCTTGAAAACTAGCGGGAGAAATCCCTTACAGGTTCGAGTCCTGTACCCTCCGCAGCGTAATAAATCGCTTCGCGATTTAAACGCTGCTGGGACGTTTAAATTTTCGAAGAAAATTTATTACGTCTCGCCATGTTCTACTATACTTATATCCTTAAGTCTCTGAAAAACAACAGTTTATATATTGGATATACCACCGATCTAAGAAAAAGATTCAAAGAACACAATTCAGGAAAAAATCTTGCAACTAAACCATATATTCCATACAAACTCATTTTCTACGAAGCATTTCTGAATAGAATTGATGCAAAAAACAGGGAAGAATATTTAAAAGGTGGATATGGGAGAAAAACAATTAAAACGCTTTTAAATAGATATTTGGATATTCAATCAGATAGTAAAATTATCTGAAAAAGGTAGGCCCAACTTTACATGGTTTAATCTCAATTTTTTTCCAGACTTTATTTACTACATAAGGTTCAATTTCCAACCAATCGTCTAATTCTTTTCTCGATGGATAATCCAATATCATTACTGAGCCTATCATTTGATTACTTTCATCTAATAGAGCTACCCCCATTAAATAATTACCATTAGCTTTCATTTTATCTCCAAATGCCACATGTTTATCTCTTGAAGCAAAACGTCTTTCTAAACCTCCATCCTTGTAATCATAAGCTATGACAAGAAACTACATGATTGAAGTATATTACTTTCAGTTATGGAAAAACAGGTTATAATACTGTAAATGGTTCTCCGCCTTCGCTTCGCTGAAGTCCCGATAGAGCGCAGGCGGGCTTCATATAGTTGGGAGTGTTGATAAAGTCTTATTTGGTTGTATTAGCGAGGTTTCAGCGAGACAAAGTCCGCTTTCACCCCGCCGAAGCTCCCGCTAAGCGGGGCGTAGGCGAATTTCCTTTTGAACATGCTACTATAAGAATGATGCGAAAATATTTTATATATCCACTTCTTGCTGGAATTATTATGCTGGCACTGACATTAATATTTTCACGGTATCAAGATTGTGGATTATTTGGTTGGGGAGCATGCGGAGACTTGAGAGGTTGGCCGTTGCCGCTTCTTGAAGAAAGATGCTTAAATAATTGTTTAACTTTAATTCCAAATGATCCGAATGCTGAAATATCATGGGTCCCTATTTCTGTTCAAGATTGGGGTCTGCTTTTCCTATTTTTAGATATTATATTTTGGTATTTCATTATGTTAATAGGATCGATAGTTTATGGTTCCCTGTTCACCTCGCCGAAGCCAAGTCAGACTTGGCGTAGACGGATTAAAAAATTCTATTTGACTCGTCATAACAACATCTTCAACCCCCGGGGTTGACGGATTGAAATAGATGAAATTATGAATAACAGAAGATATAAAATAGTCAGGATATCAGCAATAGTATTCGTCTTAATCAGTATAATTATTTATCTCCTTATCCCCAGCTGGCAGCCTCCACAAGGTACTTGGGTAGGTTCACCCATATCAGGAAAATGGTGTAGATGCTTTGGCATTGATAATTACCATATATTGAATTCGAGTGGGATAAGGATGTGCTGGGGAATAAAATATCAATGTAAGATAACAACAATATCTGATCCTGATATTGGGCAATAATAGGTACGATTAAAACAGGTTCTAACACTGTAAATGGTTCTCCGTCTTCGCTTCGCCGTAGTTAACCAGAGCGTAGGTGAGCTTCATATAGTTTTAAACCGTTATAGCAACACATTCAATTCCCGGGGTTGACTTGTTCATTGAAGTTTAGAATTCACTCGAGTTATGCACTAAATTCAGAGAAATTACTAAAATCCCATGCCATATAAAGCTTAACATACATTAATCGGGCAAATTCAATTGCAAGTTCATTCCTAGTCCTTTCGCGGATTGCTTGAATACGACGTTCAATTGCAATTGCATTTTTTGCATCATCACTGGAGTTTGCTATAAAATCTTCTACTGTTATTTTTCGTCGTTCTGGAGTAATAATAGAGTTTGCTACTTGTGCATTTAATTCCCGTATAAGATTCAGATAGTCTATTGGGGATTTTCCTATTGCGTCAATGAAAATCTCATCGGAAGTGTCACTATTATCTCCGAGAGAAATCAATTCTTTCTGATAGGGATCATATTTTTCATCAAAAATTTTTTTGTGCGTGGCAGTTACAAAATCTTCTGCTTCTTGTCGTGACACAAGTGGTGTTAATTCTGTTGGAACGGCTAAAACTTGTGATGAGGGGCAGAGCACCATAATTGCCGATGCCAATCTTTTTTTCGCTCGAATAATATAATTGTTTTTTATATCTCCAGTATACAATGAGGAAAAATCAGTTACTAAACGAGCATAATCGATGTACGAGAATAAGGAATCATCTGGATGAGTGTGTGCTTCAAATAAAGGCAAGTATCCAGAAGTAAGAACATCTTTATATGGAAGATTATCTTCACTATACTTTCCATAGGATATTTGGGTACAATTAATCTCTTCTGCTGTTGACGCATAAAATATTCTTCCTCTCTCGCCGGACAACTGTTCAAAAAACAACGGCCTGAATACTCCCTCAATTTCATCTTCGGTATAAAGCTCTCTGAATGGTATCATCGCTTCATCAAATTTATCTCGTTCCTCTGCAGTTCGTCGATATACGAGTCGAGTATCATACATCATTTGCTGAATTGAGGGCTTAAATATTCCAAAATCATACCGAGGAAGATGAGGAATCCCCTGTTCTTCTCGTTGAGTCGGAACATATAATAGGTGAAATAAATCTTTATTGAGAGCCCTGATAGGTATTGGTTCTGTTAATCCTCGTATAGGATTTTCTGGTGATGGTGTTGCCATTCGAGCATTATATATAATTTTTATAGAGATATAAAACTATAGGCATTTTGTCAGTTTTTGTCAGACAGAGTTGAGCTTTGAAACTTTGCTATAATTTAGGCATGTCTATTGAAGATCTCGAGCAAAGGCTAAATAAAATTGAAGCCCGAAATAAAAAAGTAGAAGCAAATAAAGCTTGGGAAACAAGTTTAGCAAGAAAAATAATACTCGTAATTATTACCTATCTGATTGTTGGTTTGACATTGACTACTATTAAAAATCCTCAACCTTGGATAAATGCGATCATTCCTTCGCTTGGATTTTTCCTATCAACCCTAACACTTTCTTTTGTAAAAGACTATTGGTTAAAACATATTTATAAGTCTTAGAGTCAGATGTTTTGAAAATAAATGAAGTTTAAAAAATACTTCTGTGAAATGTCCAAATTGCAACCAGGAAATGAAGCTTAAAAAAGATGATCTCAGCAATAATGGAAAAGAGGGTAAAGAATATAAACAATATACAAGAAAAATATATTGGTGTGAAAATGATGATATTTGGGTGAGTATTGAAACGCCGAGTTTTAAACCACACCTACAACCCGGATAACCTCTTCAACAGTAGTTATCCCTTGCACGATTTTGCTTATTGCTGAATCTCTAATACTTTTTCCGCTTAACTCTTTTATTAACTGATTTAATGTCATACTGGATGCTTTTGAAATAATTGCAGCTCTCAGACTTTCATCAAAGGCAACTATTTCATTTATGCCTGTCCTATGGGAATATCCGGTTTGGTTGCATTTAGCACAGCCTTTGCCTTTTTTAAAACTGACGCCCGCCAACCCCATAATGTTATCTCCCAGAAATTTTTTTTCATAATCAGACAACTGGTAATCTGCCTTACAATCCGGGCAGATTTTTCTTACCAGACGGGTTGAAATTACGCCGGAAATTGACTGGGCCATAATCGAAGAGGGGATTTCCATTTCTGAAAGACGCACAATAAGACTTGGTATATCAAATGTATGGAAGGTAGATACCAGCATAATTCCAATAGAGGCTATCTGTACAGCCATCTCTGCAGTTTCCCGGTCCCGTATCTCGCCCAGCATGATAACATCCGGGTCCTGCCTTACAACAGATCTTAGAAATTTAGCAAACGTCAGGCCTATATTTTCTCTTATCTGCAGCTGGCGAATTCCGTTCATTCGAAGTTCAATCGGATCTTCAATCGAGATGATGTTTCTTATCGGCTTATTTAAGGCATTTAATATGGAATAAAATAACGTTGTCTTTCCTGAGCCGGTCGGGCCGGTAATCAGTAGGAGTCCATGGGGAGTGGCAATAAGCCGCTTTAAGATGGAAAGCTGTTCCTGTTCCAGTCCCAGGTCGCCCAGATCGAACATGGTATCGTCCCGATTTAAAATTCGAAGTACAATTGCCTCTCCATGGGAAGCCGGTACTATAGAAACCCGGATGTTATAAGATCTATTTTCAGAGGTGTATTCAAAATCCCCATCCTGAGGCAGGCGGTGCTCACTTATGTCAGCTCCTGCCAAAATCTTGATGCGCTGAATGATAGTTTGGGAATCATTAAGAAAGAATACATTGTTCATGAAGTTGGATATCGGATATAACAATCCATCCACTCTAAAGCGTATATGGAGACCATCATTTACCTGATCAATATGTACATCGGAAGCACGGCTGGCAACAGCCCCGCCTAAAATATAATCAACTCCGTCCCTCGGATTTTCATTTAGCATATAAATCCCTCTTTACAGCATACCAAAACAAGATTCAAGTTGGCAAATGGAAATTAGACTGGTTAAAGTCCTATGCGTTTTTAAGCTGACAAACTCCGTATGTGCAAGTTGTATATGGAATAATTCTTAGAGATCCGGAGGGGTAATGAAGTTTTTATTTATTTTTTCTGTCACATCCTCAAATTCATAGAGGTGTTCCATATCCGGAAATATATAGTTTTTATCCGGCAATAAAGGCAAGTTGGTTCCGAAATACAGGTTAAAAATAGTTCTAAAAGAATTTACCGGAGTCATAGTTTCATAAAGAGAAGAGGGAGAAACTCCCGGTAAATAGTAGGCAGAAAGAATAGGAAATTTGGTTTTTAGAAGCTCGGTACTTGCCTTTCCCCATGAGTCCGGGGGAGTCAGTTTTTCTGCTAAAAATTGTGCTCCTTCATCCGTTTGCAGCAAAATAATAGGGGGAGCAGAAGAAACTTTTAGTATTGTTTCGATTGTCTCTTTTAATTTTATATTTATACAGCTTACCTGGTTAGCATAATTTACTTCATCGGTTCGCAAATCTGTTTCTTTTTGGGTCGTAAATTCACAGTTTTTATTAAAAACATAAGGGCCATGGGGAGCGATGATATGGGCAAAAACAAACTTGGGACCCGGTTTTTTGGCAACCTCGGGAAACGTCTTAAACTGGTATAAAATAATGGACCGCTTGTCTTCGTTGGATTCTCCGATTACGGCAGCAGGGGATAATCGTTTAAGAATCGGATTGATCGGTGTTGAGTTTATAATAATGTAGGTGAATTCATCAAACCCTAAATGGTTTTGTTTTTGAACGGTGTATACTTCATCCGCGTTTCTGTTGTTTTGGGTAGGCCACCACCATGAACCTATTTGGTAATAGTGGTATCCTAAAGATTTTAAAACTACCAAGACATTACTATCTTCAATAAGAGGATTTACAATGGTTTGATCTGAAGAATTTTTGTTATTGGACAAATAATCCAAATACTCCATATTAAGAGTGGAGGCAAGAGAAAGAAAGGTTTTGGGATAATTAGAGGTGGATTGGGAAGCGAAATAGAATCCTTTTTCAGTAAGATACTGAACAAATGAGCTGTTATCGTAATCAAAATAACGGGGGAAAATGGTAGGGGCGGAGTAGCTGTCCGGAAGAATATAATAAATATCAGGAAGAGAATCTGTTTTTTGAGCGACCGGAAGCTTTAAGCGGCTTTTTATGGTTGTGTGTCCTCTTTGAAAAACTTGATAGCGGATGATACCTAAGAGAGGTACGATAACGATAATAAAGGATATGATTCTTAAAAACTGATTTATGTCAGACTTTCTTTTGACCGGTATTTTTTTTGTCAGGAAAAATGAAAATATTAAAAGCGCAATCCATAAAGGAAGTAGAATATGATCGCCGGTAAGATAATGTTTTTCAAGAATAGTTGAAGCGTCATGATAAGAAAAAAATAAAATGACAAAAAGTGAGGAAAAAAAACTTGCATCCTGTTTATTTTTAAATAAAAAAAGGGAAATAAGAAAAATGGAAAAAGAGAAAATAAGTATCAGAAGAAGGGGGATGATTAATTTATTTAAAGACAACTCTCCAATATTGTGAAGAAAAAGAGTTAAAACATAGGATGATGCAAAAAATAGCGGATTCATACCGTGCCTTTATTTTCCATACAATACATGATACGACTGCATGCGGAAAGAGGAAGTTTCTCCCGGGTTTTAAAATATCTGCTGAATTCTTTTTCGAATGAATTTTGATCATAATCTATGAAAATATCTTTCCTATTTTGTAACAGTTTTTGTACCTGGGGATCACTTTTGGGGATAAATTCAATAATAAGCAAACGGCAGTGTCGGGAAAAAAAATCAGCAAGGA
>MFJL01000038.1:51892-53379 GCA_001779195.1 Candidatus Gottesmanbacteria bacterium RIFCSPHIGHO2_02_FULL_39_11 | reverse complement strand
TAAGATATCTATCCAGAGAGGTAGAATATTTTTTTCTCCATTTTGCTGTATCCGGTTGTAATTTTGTTCAACGGCGGTTGGATCATTGTCCAAAGAAAGGGTAACTATGCCATTTTTTGCTGCAATCTGACTGTATTCTCCTGTGTTGGCTCCGATATCGCAAAGATTCCCGGGGCGATTTATTTTCAAATATTTCTCTACAAATTCTTTTTTTTCCGTCCGGGATTTTTTCGTATAACTGGGATGATAATCCTCATAGTAATGTGTCCATACGGTTTTTACTGATTTAGGATGCAGCCCTTTTATTCCGTTATACAGACTATCAATCAGGCCCGACAGAGCATTTCGGCTGAACGCGTGATCTTCCTTTTGTTTTTTTGAAATCCGGGTATAATTTTTTTGGCTTTTCCCATGGAGAAGAAGATGGATCAAAACCAGGGGATTCAGTTTTGATGGAAGAGGGAGCAGTTGTTCTGTCAGGTCGAGCGGAATACCTGATACATATTCCTGAGTTAATTTTCCAAGAGTAATATTTGTGTAGGCCATAAGGGAAAGGGGTGCTAAGAACTGTTCACAAAACTGCCGATAGGGAACCCAGGGCTTGCCTTCCTCATATTTTTCAAAAGAAAGAGTATCCATTAATATTGGCTTTCCTTCCAGAAACTGAATATTGTAAGGAGTTGCATCCTTAAGGCTCATCCCGAACTGAAGTGCTTTTTTCTGAATGTGGAGAGTTAACAGCGCGGCATCTTTAAGCTGACTGAAACACCACTCATACGGATATGAGATAAAGGGTATCTTTAAAGGCTTTATGATTTTATACGTTTCAGGAAAGTTGAAGGTGTCAGGCACTTCCGAGTGGGGGATTAAAAGTTTGGCTTCTACTAACTTTTCATACAACCCGGAACTTTTTAGAAGTTGGTAATTCTTCTTATAATATGTGCTGATTTGACGAAGAATGGTATTTTGATCAGAGAAAACAAAACCACTAGGATCCCTAAACGAAGAAGGATTTTTATCTATCTTCATCTGTTTCTTTCTCCACAGATTTATCTTTAAAAAGCCCTTTTATTTTTTTTATGCCTGATTTAAGAAAAAAAATACTTCCAAAAAGTCCTGCTAAGATAATTTGAAAAATATAGCTTCCGGTTCCGGGATCAAGATATGCATGGGCATGTTTTGGCAGTGAGAAGAAGTAAATAAGAATACCAAATAAAATCAATTTAAGTATACGGGAATCAGTAATTTTTTGTATCATATCCGTAAAAATTATTAATTAGATAGTAACAGTAAATAAGTATTCTGAAAAAAAACTGAAAAAAACATATATCCTTTCCTATGCGTGAATTATTTATTGTACAATATTTAGATTCGACTATAAAGCTTTTATTTTAAAGACATAGCCTATAGCGGAATTGACATTCCAAAGAAAGGAGTGTATACTAACCAAAAGCAGATTTATACTACAAAAACTCAGGTTTGCAACT
>MFJL01000038.1:22240-51845 GCA_001779195.1 Candidatus Gottesmanbacteria bacterium RIFCSPHIGHO2_02_FULL_39_11 | reverse complement strand
TTTTTCAGTGCTAATCCGCTTTTTCACTCTAACGAGCTGCAAACCGGAGTAAGATGGGTATAAACGCATAAATCTGTTTAAATTTGATTTCAATTTAAAGTAAGTTAGGATACCCACATTAAACTTTCTGTATCACTTGGACTTCTTCAAAACAATATCTCATTTAGACAGCTTTTTACGCTTATACTACAAAAACTCAGGTTTGCAACTGATTTTTTGAGTATATACCCATCTAATCCGCTCCCGATTAAATCGGGACCGGAAAGAGGGGTATAAATTATTTAATTTCTCTTTCTTAAAAAGATCGGAATAAGGAGCTTTATTATGGTCAAGAATATGTTTGTAGGGAATTTACCCTTTTCAGCAACAGAGGATAGCTTAAGTCAGTTATTTGCCCAATACGGTCAAGTACAGACAGTCAGCATTATTAAGGACAAATTTACCGGACAAAGCCGGGGGTTTGGGTTTGTCGAGATGGTAACCGTTGAAGAGGCACAAAAAGCAATTGCAGCATTAAACGGATATACATACGAAGGACGGGCAATTGTTGTCAAGGAAGCACTTCCCAAACCTACCTATACGAACGGAAGAACCGGGGGAGGAGACAGAAGAGGTGGTTCCGGAGGCAGGGGCGGTTATGGTGCATCACGAGGTCCAAGATCCTATTAAAATTTATCCTGAGGAGGTTATATATGCCAGATAGTAATATATGCACTCGGTGCGGGAAAATTCGTATAGTTAAAAAAGAGTGGAAAGAGACGGTTAACGGCTCAACCGTAACGTATTCAGAAACCGTTTGTCCTGATACCGAATGTCAGAAGATTGTTGACGGACAAATTTCTGAAAAGGAAAAAAAGTTCCATGCTCTTGCTGAGGAATCAAATGCACGGCGGGCAAACATCAGAAAAAAGATAAATAGAACGAAATCAGCGAAATAAAATAATAGTATAGAAAAATGTTTTACCTCTTTTCAAAAGTCTTTATTTTTGGTATGACTAATATACTATGGAGAATTCAACACCTCATACAAATACAACCCATTCAAAAAAAGAAAACGGGTTTAACCCCGCTATCTTTGTCTGGGGACTTGCCGGACTTTTAATACTTGCTGCGGGGTATCTGGCAATTAAAGCAATTCTTGCCCCCTTTAACGAACATAAACTTATCTTAGTTGATGTGCCGAAAGAAGCCTTTATGGGAAGTGTTGCTACTTTTACTTGGAGAATTGATGGGTCACCAACTACTACAACAACTACATCCGTTCGCTTAGGAGCAAAGTCTAACCCCGGAGAATTATCCAAGGAAACAAAACCGGGAGATACTTCCTACACTGAGACACTTCCTGATTTTGCCAATGGTGAAATTAACATTCCTCTTCAGTTTGTTGGAAATATGAAGATGCCGCCTGCTGCAGGAACGTATTACTACCGGGTGCATGCTCTAATTGACGGTAAAAATTATTGGACACCGGAGGGAGTAGTTGATGTAAAACCCGCAGAATGGAAAGTTATTCTTTTGGACGGTCCCAAAACTGCTGTTGCCGGAAAAACAACCACATTCACCTGGAGAGTAGAGGGACCGGGAACGGAGATAAACCAGACATCTGTATATTTTGGTAAAGTATCCACCCCTGGAAGTCTCCCTAAGACCGCCGATGTTGCGAGTACGACATATACAGTTGATATGATAAAAGACTTTGCCAATGGCAAATATACAATTCCCCTTTCTTTTATAGGCAATATACAAATTGCTACTGCCGGATCCTATTTTTATCGGGTACATGCTCTGGTTAACGGGGAGAATGTCTGGGGCGACGAAGGGACCATTGATGTCAAACTCGAACCTAAAACGCCTGAGAGAACAACAAGTGTCAGTGTCCCAACACTTGTTCCATCCATCACTTCTGCACAACCTCCTATCCAATAAAAGTAGATAAAGAAATCTGCTTTTGGTACAATGGTTTCATCATGGATAGACAGCGTCTCACAATTACCCTTTCTGAAGATACACTTTCTAAAATTGACGGTTTTATTGATGGGACTAAGATAAGAAACCGTTCCCATGCCATTGAATATCTTATAAATCAAACTCTTACTCCCAAGGTCAGTCAGGCGGTAATTTTAGCAGGAGGCCGGGGACTTCACATGAGGCCGTTTACTTTTGAAATGCCGAAGGGACTGCTACCCGTCGGGGGACGCCCAATTCTTGAGCATATTGTTGAGCTTTTAAGAGAGTATGAGATTCGGGATATATTATTTTCAACTGGTCATCTGGGGGATAAAATTAAAGATCATTTTGGAGACGGAAAAAAACTGGGAGTGAAGATTTCTTATCTTCAGGAAGAAATGCCCTTAGGAACCGGAGGCGCGCTTTCCCTTTCTCAGAAAAAGATTGTGGGAGATACATTTTTAGTAGTTCATGGAGATATTCTAATTGATATCAACCTTTCGGATCTAATAACTTTTCATAAAGAGCAGGGGACAGTTGGAACAATTGCTCTTACCTCAGTTGCTGATCCTTCCGCATTCGGAGAAGTTGCCTTAAATGGAAGTAAGATTACAAAATTTGTTGAAAAGCCTAAAAAAGGGGATGAGGTGTCACAGCTTATCAACTGCGGAGTCTATGTATTTGAAAAAGATATTTTTGATTATATTCCCCGTATGGGTTCATCTCTTTTAGAAGATATTTTTCCCAAGCTTGCCGCGGAGAAGCAATTATCCGGCTTTATTTTTTCAGGAAAATGGGTAGATGTCGGAACCCCTCTTTCTTATGAGAAAGCAATTAAAGAATGGGGAGAGAAGGATAGTAAATAAGCCAATTGCAGAAAATGTTTATTTTTTAAGCACACTAGAGTATAATTCTTTCTATTATGGGCACACCTGATACTAATGTTGGTAAAGGATCTTCTGATATTACTCAAGGGGTTCAATTTAGTATATATTTAGATCTTGATCAAGGAATTCATATGAGCCGAGTGGAGGTATCCAGACGGAACAATCATAAGGGAAGGGAATACAGGTGGCTTTGTGGAGAGAATAACTATCTTTCCTGACGAGAAAAGAACTTTCACTTCCGGAGAAGAAATTTAAACCAGTTTATAGTAATAGAGAAGTTAACACATGGTATTTGCTTATTTCTTTTAATGTGCTACAATATCCTTGTTATTAACAGTAATTGCATGCCAATGGGGCAGATTTGCGAGTAAGACAGTGGTGATAAAGTCAGCGCACGATTTAATCTCCGTAGTCTCCTTTCGTATATATCCAAACCAATTATTATTCGGCATCAATATTTTTAAAATTTATTAAGGAGTTTTTAAATGGCTAAAAATTTATTTGTAGGAAATTTGCCTTTTTCAACAACTGATGATGTGCTTTCACAGCTATTTGCGCAAGCTGGACAGACCGTCTCAGTAAATATTATTAAAGATAAGTATTCTGGACGTAGCCGAGGATTTGGTTTTGTCGAGATGACAACCGATGAGGAAGCTGCAAAGGCAATTGAGATGTTTAACAACTACAGTCTTGACGGACGAAATATCGTTGTTCGCGAGGCACTTCCCCGAACCGAGAGACCGGCAGGCGGCACGGGTGGAGGATATGGAGGAGGCCGGGGTGGTAGAGGAGGCGGTGGAGGATATGGAGGAGGTAGAGGCGGAAGAGATGATCAATATCATTCATAAAGACACTAAACGTTAATTCGTTAAAAAGAGCTGGGACCAAAAAGTCCCGGCTCTTTTTTTTATAATCCTGCTTGACGTCGTATCACATTGTGCTACAATATTATTTGTTACGTATGATTAAGGTTACTGGTCTTGTATGGGATGATTGGAATAAATAAAGCGCATCTTAATAAACACGGAATTACACCTGATGAAGTTGAAGAAGTACGCCATGGTAAATACCAAGCAGAAAAAGATTAATTATTATTCTTTCGCCTGAAGATAGAGATTTAAAAGAATACGGAAATGGAATTTATTATCCAGTCACAGCTTTTGAGGAGGTGAAAATATGAAAATACCTAATAAATCAATGTTTAAAGATAGGGACAAAGAAGCAAAATTTTGGGAGAAGAATTATAAGGAAACTCAGAAACACGATAAACCAATTCATGTCAAGTTTTCAAAAAATCTATCTGAAACATTAAATATTCGCCTGGATCCCGAAACTTTAACCCATGTCAGAAACCAAGCAAAAAGAAAAGGCTTAGGACCGACACAACTTATCAGAATGTGGATCATGGAAAAAATTGGGACTAAGGTATCCCTACAGCAATAGGATAAAATTAATAGGTTCTCTGATCATCTGCTATGAGACACATCTTGATTACCACTTGTTATCTCTTCTAAACTGAGTATATGCCTTCTTTGTTTCCCGTTTTAACTGACAGATCTTTGGTAATCATATTTGCCTTTGCTCCTGCTGGACTCGGACATCTCCGGGTGACAAAGGCTCTTTATGATGGGTTGCCTAAAGAAGTGACCCCTATACTTCTGGGAACTCAGGATAAATCAATTACGATTATTCATAGACTGATGAGTACTCATGTCTTGTTAAAAAATATTATGGAGTGGAGTCAGAACGGGTTTTTGGAAGGCCTATTCGCAGATGTATACCGGATGTATTTGAGGAAAAGAAGCAAAAAACTTAAAAGTCAGCTTTTAACTATTTTAGACGAGCGGATTGATGTTCCTTCTAAAATATTAATTGTTGCAACTCATTTTGGACTGGCTCATGCTATTGCCACAATTAAAGACGAGTTAGCTGATGCTAGACATATAGCAATTAAATTAGTTGTTGTTGTAACAGATGACAGTCCCCAAAAAATATGGTATGTGCCGAATTCTGATTTGACGGTCGTTCCCAGTAGTTATACAAAGAACGAATTAATTCGATATGGTCAGGAGAAAGGGTTAGACCCTCTTTCATTTGTTGTTTGTCCATACCCAGTTAGTCCGCTTCTTTCCCATCTGCTTCCCATAAATCTTCAGAATATACGCATGCAACAGTTAAATCCACTGCACAGTAATAAAATAGAGATCGCGATCCCTATTTCAGGAGTTGCAGTAGGAACCAATCTGATAAAAACGCTTATTGATGAAATTAAAAATAAAATTAATTACGTAAATTTTCACGTTGTTGCAAAAACATCTTCATTTACTGAAAAATTTCTGGAGGATCTAATGGATAGGAAATACGTGAAAATACATACAGCTTCACACGACAGGCAAATTGTAAATACGTATGAAGATGTATATAGAAATAACGTGATTGCTTTAGAAATAACAAAGCCAAGCGAACAGGCATTTAAAGCATTGCTCTCTCCGTGCGAGGCAGGAGGATCAGTACTTTTATTTTTAAATCCGGTAGGACGTCAGGAATATGACAATTTAAATTTTCTAAAAAAACACCGGCTTATTCCAACAGATGAAGACCAAGAATTTTTATATCAGAGTGCTTTAAAAAACAAAAAATTGGAAGGTGTTGATAAAAAAGAATTAGAAGAAAAATCTCGGTTTTGGAGGGGAGTAAGATTACCTGAGTCTGCTTTGGAAGCTGCAAATTTTATCAATTATTTATATCAAAATAAGATACTTTTTTATATGTCAGATCCGACTAACCCTTGCAGTTATTTCCATTCGTCTAAAAATGAAATGGGTTCAAACGGAGCTGAGCGTTTTTGGCAAACCGTTTCCGAATTTTTATAGTTTGAAATCAATTGAAAGTTTAGGTACAATAACTACCATTGGATGATTATATATACCCGACTAAATCATAGAAGGAATTAAATGTATGACTAGCGAAGTAAAATTTTTTGTATCCGTTGGAGTTATTACTCTTCTTATTCTTGTCGGAGGAGTATTTTTATACAGTAATAAAGCTTCGGAAAATGTAAAACCGGTTGAAGAGAGTATTCTCGTGAAAGAAGACAGCACAAAAATGGTGAGTGCTTCAGCATCGGCTACTTTTGTTGAGTTTGGAGACATGCAGTGTCCGGCTTGTGCCGTTGCTCATCCTACGACTAAACAAATTAGGGAAAATTATGCCGGAAAAATAAATTTTGTATTCAGACATTTTCCTCTTCTCCAGCATAAAAATGCACAAATTGGGGCAAAAGCGATAGAGGCAGCAGGGGAGCAGGGTAAGTTTTGGGAAATGCAGGATATTATGTATGATAAACAGGACGAGTGGGGGGAGAAAGATAAACCCCTGGATATTTTTATGGGGTATGCAAAGGAGTTAAACTTAGATGAAGCTAAATTTAAAAGCTCTGTCGATTCTAATAAGTTTAAAGATAAAATAGACGGGGATACCTATGACGGCAATCAGGCAGGAGTGGATGCAACGCCAACTTTTTTTATCAACGGGATAAAATACACCGGAAGCTATTCATATGATGATGTGAAAAAAGCCCTGGATGATGCTATGAGAAAGAAATGATTTATTCTTGGGATATTTTTTTGAGAAAATTTGTTATTTTTTCCTCTTCGCCCAGTTTTTTATAACTGCTGAGTAAAAGCCGTGAAGCGTTGGCATTTTCTTTCCACGAGATGGAACTTGACTCAAGAATTTCTTCAGCTTTTTTATAATTGCCCATCTCGTAGGCAAGAGTTGCCTTATCATATATAACCACATCCTTAATTCTTTTGTCAGGATCCTGTCCTGCTTTGTCCAGTAGAGCACCGGCTTCTGCATATTTTTTTCGTATACGTTTAATATTAGCAAGTTTTATAAGTGCTGATGTTTGATCAACATATGCTATGATCCCGGGATTGCTTCTAAGTGAATAGGTATATTCTGATTCAGTTTTTTGTATTTTATTTTGACTGTAATAATAATCGCCCAGATAATAATGTCCCTCTAAAAAATTATCATCCTTTAATACCTCCGGATAGAATAAGGTATAGTCATTTTTAAACCGGTTTCCTCCCTGAAAGGTGTGTATTTCCATAAACAAAATTATTGTTAATAGAAAAAAGATTGAAATAGTTTTAACTGTTTTATTAAACTTGCGTAAGATCAGTACCATCACAGAACTTGTCATAATCATTGAAAAAAAGGCATAGTGAGGAGAAATAAACCGGGGAAGAGAAAGTATATTCAATGCAGGCAGTAATGTAATTCCGATTAATAGTATTCCAAGAGTAATGTTCTTATCTTTTAATTTTCGAAGGAGAAGAATGAGGAGAATCAGCAGGATGAGGTAATAAATCGGCTGAATAGTAACTATATTTATAATTTTTGTTGAATCTGAAAGAGGAGGCAAGAGGGGGTTTATTAACATTTCAACTAACTTTCCTATTACAACAATTCTAGTTCCCATATTCTCAAAAAAGGTCATCGGGTAATTTCTGGATGCCCAAAAAGTTCCAACAGCAGAGATTTTTAATATTAAAAAGATAATTAAAACCAGTATTTCTTCACCGATGAAAAGATAAGGAAAAGGTTTTTTTATAGAATGGCGATATACATATTCCCAAACGATTATAAAAAAAGGAACAAGAACAAGTGATGTTTCTTTGGAAAACAGGGCAAGCAGAAAAAATAACAAAGCGCCTAAACGATATATGAAGTGACCCTTTTGCCGGTAATACACGTGACAGATGAGGGTAAGTTCTGTAAAAAGAACATAGAGAAGTTCAGGGCGGTATGAAATAGATCCGACAGGAAGCCATCCGAGAGGATGAACACTGATAAGAAGTGCAATTACTATTTTTTCCTGATCATTCATCTTTGTAAAACAAGAAAGAAAGGGCAACGAAGCACCTATAATGAACATCATGATTAAAATATTTGTTATATGAAAGCCTGTTGGATTGTCATGAAAAAGAGCATAGTCTACGCTATGAACCCATGTAACCACGGGGCGGTAATAACGTGTATTACTGTAGTTGTTAAAAACTATTGTAGAAATATTATTAAGCGGAACAACTGCTGCTTTATCTTCTATATCCTGATGATCCAACCAGGTGAATCCGTTATTGATATACGATAAGTGACTCATGGAAAATACAAACAGTATAAAAACCAGGTATAGTATTCTCTCAGAAATTCTTGGCATATACCGGAGCTATTGTATTTCTGACGGCAGAACAATCGGCGATGGAGAAGTATAAGAGAATGTATATTCTACCTGAAACTCGGGGATAATTCTTACGTACTTAAGAAATTGATGAGTGGTTGAATCAAAATACAGATATTCCTTTTTATTTTCAATTGTGGTTGTCTTGTCAAGTGCCTGATACTCAATGCAATTTACTCCGTTGCAATTCTGAGTGCCTAAATTCAGGAATGAGAAATTGTTTCTCACCGGGCTGTCCATAAGAAATGACCCGATCGTTTCATCAATTCCCATCTGTTCAACTATTGAACCATTATTTGCTTTTTGGTCCGTGTCACTTCTTTTATCTTCCTGGTTTATCTGCCATTTTGAAGTTTTATTATTTTTAAATACACTTATTCCGTCGGTGCGAATGACACGATCCGTCTCTACATTATTATCCGCACTTGTGAAGATGTAATTATCAGACGGATCTCTTTGCCACGTCTTCGTAACGTGTGTTGAGCCGTCAAAAGAAGAAATGGTTCCTGAGTATATCCTGTCTATAAATTTCTCTTCAGTCATAAGAACCAGTGAATCACAGAGGAATCGGTCATTCTGACAGACAGAGTATAGCGGTACTGAGGCATTTGCGGAGTAATTCTCAGTACTTTTTTTTCTCAGGGTGAGAATCAGACTTGAAATAATGATAATAAGTATGCAGGAAACAGCAAGAATTTTTTTATAGAATTTTTTATTAGATTTCATATTAAAATGCATACGGAATTGGTTGTGTTGCACCTTCAGACGTTTGCCAACTGATTCTTTTATTTTTGATATACTAATATCATTATATATATGAAACGAATATACAATATCATTCCGGCAAGTGGTCTTATCGTTCTTTTATTCCTTTCTCTAGCTCATTTTTCCCACAAGCATTCAGAAGTTTCTGCTCAAACCGGTAGTATAACTTTTGGTATGGCAGGAGACTATGCTGCCGGTACTCAGTTCCACAATACTATTACCGGTATGAAAAATGCGGGCTTAAATTTTGTTGTAGCAACCGGAGACTTTGCTTATTCATCCGGTTCAACTGCTACCACATGGGATAATTACGTTTTATCAACGCTCGGAAGCACCTTTCCGTTTGAGCTGATTGCAGGGAACCATGATGCCGGGTATCTAAGCAATTTTACAAATCTCCTTCCGAACCGTATCTCAACGATGAGTACGGATTCACTTTCTAAGTACGCAGAGCAGTATTATTTTGACTATCCCGTGACAAATCCTCTTATAAGAATCATATTACTAGGCCCCAACGAGTCTCCGTTAAATTATACCTATGGTCAGGGTACAGCTAATTATAATTGGGTTTCAAGCGCAATTGATGGGGCCAGATCAGCAAATATTCCCTGGGTTGCGGTTGGTATGCATAAGAACTGCATCACATCAGGAACTAAAAGCTGTGAGATCGGTACTGCTGTTTTTAATTTGTTTATTAATAAACATGTGGATCTGATTCTTCAAGCACATGACCATACCTATCAAAGGAGCTATCCGTTAAGAAATGCAACCTCTGATCCGGTAAATGCCTCAGGATGCAGTTTGGTGACCACGTCATTTAATAGCGCTTGCGTCAACACATCAGTTGGAAATACCTATCCGTCCTCAGCAGGAACAACGCTTGTGATTGACGGAGCCGGGGGACAGAGTCTATATAGCAATGACCAGACCTCACAAAATAGCTTTTTTGCGGCAAAAAGTTTTTCAAGCTATGGCTTTACCAAATTCACTGTAACCGCAACCCAAATTACGGCAAGTTTTATAAATAACTCTGTTGGAGGATTCACAGATAGCTTCACGATTAACAAAAGTTCATCAGGTTCGCCTACATCAACCCCTATTCCAAGTCAGACACCAATTCCCACTTCAGTATCAACCCCTACTCCTTCCCGCACTCCGACTCCAACTACCCCTGCAGTCCTGACTCCAACACCTACTACAAATCCCAACCCTATTTACTCCTTCTCAGATTTTAAAACTGCGATGCAGAATTATATAGTGTCGACCGACAGCCAGTACTATCCGGTCGACGGAAAGATCAATATGATGGATGGAGTATATATATTAAAACATCTGACAACTCAAGGATTATCTCCTACACCGACTGTCTCGCTCTCTTTTCAACCAACAGCTCCTTATTACGCTACTTTCTATTATCAATGGTATAAAAATCAGGCAACGGACGGCGGATATAGTTACTGGTCGGATCATTCGAACAATCCACCCAATACATGGTTTTCTTATTATTTACCGGATCCCAATCCCGCGGTGTTTGATCCAGCCTCTGAGCTTTACAGCAACAACGACTACAATAATTTCAAATGGCAGGCAGGTAAGATGAAGGAAGCGAAAATTGAAGTGACTATTTCTTCATGGTTCGGACCGGGTACCCGAGAGGATGTTGCGTTTAACAATATCTTGAATTCTTTTATGGGAAGAGTGGACAATCCCTATCCCAAGTTGAGATGGAGCATGTATTATGAAAATGAAGGATTTGCAGATCCCTCAACAACTACCATTTTCAACGATTTAACGTATATTCAAACCCGCTATGCAATAAGTCCTTATTATCTAAAAATAAACAACAAGCCTGTCATTTTCGTATATAGTGATGCAAATGATGCTGCGTTGATGACCCAAAGGTGGAAAGATGCCAACACCCAGATGGGAAATAGTTTTTACATCGTTCTTAAAGTTTTTTCAGGATTCGCGGGAGATCCCAACCAACCTGACAGTTGGCATCAATATGCACCGGCCGGACGCAGCGGATCTCATCTTCCTTATTCCTATTTTGTCAGTCCCGGGTTTTGGCTCGATGATGGATCAGCTGAACGACTCGCCCGCAATCCGACTGATTTTGAAAACGCCGTCAAAGCAATGGTGTCCGCAAATGCTATGTGGAAGCTGGTTGAGACATGGAATGAATGGGGAGAGGGGACATCTGTTGAGCCGGGAGATCAGGTGAAACTAAACTCAACAACAGGAAAAGAGGAATTGGACCCCGCCGGCTATCTGTTTAAAAATACCTATATTGATATACTTACCCGCAATCTTCCTCCACTTGAGTAGGAAAAAAGTCTAATTAAAAATTTGTTTTAATCCTAAATGACCGGACAGCAGTTTTTCCATTTGTCAGTTTTGCCGTGAAAACAAGCCGTGCAGCTTTAATATTTCCATGATACGTGCAGATCGCGGTTGAACAGGTGCCGAAAAGAAGCTCTCTTTGCTGGGATGGATTATTGTCGGATGTTACAGTGCCTCCCGCTCCTTGGGGTTGACCGTTTGCGGTATAAGTAAATGAATAACTGACGGATTCAATTCCGTTAAAATTAGTAAAGTTAAAAAGAAGTCCTTTGCGATCCGGTCTAAATTTGGCACTGACAGGAATTGTAAATCCGGTCGTTTTATGTACTATTTTTTTTGCAACTCCTCCTTTTGCAACAAAAGGCTTTGCAGCTAGGGCTGGAGCTGCTGCTACGAGATTAAGCAAAAGAACTAATATAAAACTTAATACTAAACTTTTGGTTTTCATTCTATCTATTGTACAATACAAAAGATATCTATGTCTAAAAAAGTTTTATTTATTATATTATTTTTGGTAGTTATTTCCGGCGGTATCGGATATTATTTTTGGAATAAAGGAAAAGAAACAAATTTAATGCCCGCTTCCCTGATTGAAGTATTACCAACTCCAACTCCTATTCTTTTAAACTGGGATGATCCTGCTTACTTTATATTTGAGTTTCCAAAAGAGGCAACCATTGATGCTCATCCTGAAAATAAAAATGATTATGCCCAGGTTGAGCTGAAAGTAGACAGCCACCCCGGAGGAATAACGGTTTGGTCAAAGGACACAACTGCATCTTCACTTGATGACTTTATTAAACAGAGTAAAATTGACGGAGCTTTAGATACCACTCTTGGAGGAATTCCTGCGAAGAAATATTATGAAGATTCAGATAAGTCTATTCTATCTGTTGCCGTGATCCAGTTTGGAAATCTATATTTAGTGCAAGCCAATCTCAAAGATAAAGAATATTGGGGAAAAGTTTCAGATATACTTCTTTCTTCTTTTCAGTTTAAGGAACTGCCAACCTCAGCTTTGGATCAATCCTCGTCATCTGATGACTCATCAGATTCTTTAGATTCAGGCGGAGATGAGGTAATTGAGTAACTCATGAACTCTTATTTTTTTATATTAGGCCGCAATCCTGCTTTATCATTTTCCGAAATTATTTCTGTTCTTAAAAAAAACTCAGTTCCTTTCACAATTAAATCTCTTTCACGGGAAGCACTTATTATTTCAACAGAAAATACGCTTTCAGTAGGGGAGTATGTAAATATCCTTGGTGGAACTGTAAAGGCAGGAGAAGTATTTTCAGAGATTAATAAAGAAAAAGAGGGGATTAATTGGGAAAAAAATCTAACACCTGAGCTTCTTTTAAAATCTTGTGTATCCGGTAAAGTAGGAAAAGTTCATTTCGGTACCAGTATTTATAATCAAACGACAGAAGATAAATATGTCGCACAATATAACAGAGAGCAGGGGAGAGTCAATATTCAAATCAAAAAAATTCTAAAACAAAATCAAATTAGCTCTGGATTTGTACAGTCAAAAGAAAGAATTTTGCCGACTGCAACGATTTTATATAATAAATTATTATCCAACGGATTTGAATTTTCTGTATTTGTGTCAGAGGGTAAAGTTCTTATCGGTAAAACTCTTTCAATTCAGGATTTTAACGCGTTTTCATTTCGGGATATGAACAGGCCCTTTCGGGATAAAAAATCAGGAATTATTCCTCCCAAGCTGGCAAGGATAATGATCAACCTTTCCGGAAAAGACTCTCAAAGTACAATTCTGGACCCGTTCTGCGGAAGCGGAACCATACCTCTCGAGGCGAATTTGTTGGGATTTAGAAATATTTTAGCAAGTGATAACAGCCAAAAAGCAGTATCTGATACACAAGCAAATTTGGAATGGGCCAAAATTCACGTTTTGGGATTTAAAGGTGAATATATGCTTCAAGTGTTAAAAGCAGATGTTGAGACATTGATGAGTACTTATAAACCGGGATCCATAGACGTAATTGTGACAGAACCATATCTGGGTCCTACTATTTTTAATAAACCCACAAAAGAATCTGTTGAAACTTTATTTAAAGAACTTTCTTCTCTTTACCAAAGAGCGCTCTTGGGATTTTCAAAAATATTAAAGCCCGGCGGTGTTGTTGTGATGGTCTTTCCTTCTTTTTTACAAACGGATGGGCATCAGCTTATTGATACTGTCAATTTATTAGAAAAGTTTGGATTTGAGAAAAAAAATAGTATTCCCCAAAATTACGCGAATTTATTTTCATCAGAAATTACAAAAAGAGGAACTGTTATTTATGGGGGCGAACTTGATATAGTTCATCGTGAAATTGTTGTTTTTCAGAAAAAAGATTAACCGGGTCATACTAAAGTATGTTAAATAATCTCAATTTTAACTTCAAAATTATTCTGTTTCTGGCAATTGCGGTCGGATCTTTTCTTCTGTATGTGATATATTTAATTGTTATAAATCCTGTCCCGCCCGTTGGTCCGTGATAGGGAAAATAGTATGTTAAAAGACGATATCCAGAAAAAAATGCAGGATAGCATGAAAGCGCATGATGCGGTTTCCGTATCTGCTCTTCGGTTTATTCTATCTCTTATTAATTACGAAAATATTGCAAAAGGAAGAGAGATAGCCGATGAGGAAATCATATCCGTCATTGCAAAAGAGGTAAAAAAAAGAAAAGAGTCATTAGAAATGTATAAGAGTGCTGGACGGAATGATTTAGTAAAAAAGGAAGAAGATGAATTAAGTATTATGAATACATATCTTCCTGAAATGATGAGTGTTGAAGATTTAGAAAAAGAAATTGACAAAATTTTATCCGGTATCTCTGACGCATCTAACATAGGTAAGGTCATGGGAGCTGTTATGTCACGCCTTAAAGGAAAAGCAGACGGGGGATTAATTGCAAAAATGGTGAAGGAGAAAATAAATACTAAATAAGGAAATTAGAGATTAGAAGTTAGAAATCAGATGTTAGAGATTGGAAGTTAGACAATTTATGAGAGAGGTTGATTTTTATCACTCTTAATTGTATAGTACCTATTATGCCAAAAAGAACAAAACACGAACGAAGAATGTTGGAGGAAGTCGAGTCAAAAGATTTAATGATGGAAGAGACTAATCCAGGAGTGCCCGCTCCCAAACCTTATACTCCCCAACAATTTCCTCTTTTTTCAGTCAGAAATATTATTATCGTTGTTGTTTTACTTATTCTCGCTCTTGCCTGGAAGATGAAGGGAATGCTTATTGCTGCAACGGTTAACGGAGCGCCTATTTCACGCTTTGAACTTAATGACGCGTTGACCCAGAGATATGGAAACCCAACACTGGATGGAATAATAAATGAGAAACTCATTATAGGGGCGGTTCGTCAGAAAGGAATTACTGTTTCTCAAGATGAAATAAATAAAAAAGTAAAAGAAATAGAGGGAAGGTTAAATGGAAGCATCAGTCTCAAAGACGCGCTTGCCGCGCAGGGAATGACTGAGGATAGCTTTAGACATCAGGTCGAGGTGCAACTTTCTATTGATAAACTTTTCGATAAAGATGCTTCTGTTTCCTCAGAAGAGGTTAACCAATATATAGCAAGTAATTCGGCATCTTTTGAAAATGCAACAGATCCCGCACAGCTTAAGAAAGATGTAACAGATATTCTGCGTCAGCAAAAAATAAACGACCTTTTCCAAACCTGGTTTGAAAATATCAAAAAAGACGCAAAAATTCAGAAATTTATTTAACCAATGAGTGATATACCGGAAAAAGCAAACTTCGGTAAATTCTTATCCTATATATTACTTATAATAGTAGTAGTATTGGCGGGGGCTTTTTTTCTTTCACGGGGGCAGAATACAAATAATACTCAAGGTGCGACTACAGAGAGAGAATCCAGTTCTTCGGGATCTATGAAACAATATACCAGCCCACCGCAACTTACCATTAATACGAATAAAAAATATGTTGCAACCTTAGCAACATCAGAAGGGCCTATTAAAATTGAACTCTTTGCTTCAGAGACTCCCCAAACGGTTAATAATTTTATCTTCTTAGCAAAAGATGGTTTTTATAATAACACGGTATTTCACCGGATTATTAGAGACTTTATGGTCCAGGGCGGAGATCCCAAAGGCGATGGAACCGGAGGTCCGGGATATAAATTTGATGATGAAAAAATAACCCGCGATTACAAACGGGGAATTGTCGCAATGGCAAACTCAGGACCCAATACAAACGGGAGTCAGTTTTTTATCATGCATAAAGACAACAATCTTCCTAAAAACTACGTCGTATTTGGAATGGTAACAGAAGGACTGAATGTTTTGGATAACATTGCAGAAACGCCCGTTGTCGATAACGGAATGGGAGAAGTGTCAAAGCCGACAAAAAAAGTTGAGATAAAAAGCATAGCGGTGTCAGAGCAATAGTTAGCATCATGTCACCTAATTTAATTGGTTTAATTACGATTCCTTCTCTTCTTACCGGTCTTTTGAGTGGACAGGTTAAAACTCCCCCACTTAAACCAACTCCTTCCATAGCCGTTATCCAAGAGTCTGATGAAAAATTCACCGGCAGTTATCTTTCAAATATTTCAAACTTTGTGGTAATATCTGAAACACCAGTTCCAACCATGACTCCAAAGCCTACACTAACTCCTACGCCCATTCCCTTATCAAGTGGAGATTTGGAGAAATGGTTTGATGAGATATCTTCACAGCAATCGATTGATAAAGAACTTCTCAAACGCATTGCCTATTGTGAATCCCATTTAAACCCCAGGGCGGTTAATGGAGATTACATAGGCTTATACCAGTTCTCCAAAAATACATGGGAGATAACCAGAAGAAGAATGAACCATGATCCGAATCCCGCGCTTCGGTTAAACGCATTGGAGTCCATCCGCACCGCCGCTTTTAAAATAGCAACAGAGGGAAGACACGCGTGGCCGGTCTGCAGTAATTGAATGTCTCTTGACAGAGCGGCAAAAAATGTATTGAATAGAGTATATGGCAAAACACTCAAAATCAACTTCTCGGCAAGGACTGTTCTTTTTAATTTTATTTTTAGCTATTGCAATTCCGGTAACCGTGGGAGCAATTTCAAGAATCCAAAATGATTTTTCGGATAGCGCAAAAGCGGCAGGTAATTCTCTATCGGGAGGTGGGACCAAGGCGTACGGAAGAGTATTAACCTGCGGAACCTGTAGACAGTTTGGAGCAAATAAAATTTGTTTGGACAGCAACCAGAATATGGCCTATTGTGCAAGCGACAAACAGGTAATGCCTGCTTTGACAACCTGCATTGTATGTCCCAACATTTCCCCCTATCCCAGCCGTTCCATAAGTCAATATCCAACCATTCCAATGCCCAGCTGTATAAAGCCCCCTCCGTGCCTTTTTACGAACCCACGATGCATGATAGCAGAGCCTGCGGAAGGCTGGTGCCCGATAACACCTCCTGCAACATCAGTTACTCCATGGCCGACTAAGGTATTTGTGACGAAATATCCAGTCCGTCCCTCGATCGGGTATCCGCAATAAAGATTTACCAGGTTGAGATAATAAGGGGATCAGAATTAGGAAACAGTGAGTGGTTTATTTCCTCTGTAATAAAAGGCATGAAAGGGTGAAGAAGTTTTAGTGATCCTTGGTAAATAGTTAAAAGAGTATTTAATCGCGCCGTATTATTTTCTTTTAATAAATCCTTCGACTCTTCAATATAGTTATCTGCAAACGCATGCCAGATAAATTCGTAGATTATCTCACCTGCCTGTCCGAACTGATATTTTTCAATAAGGGAAGTTGCTTTTTTGTGAACTTTTTTAAATTCGGAGAGCATTATTTTATCAGAAGATGAGGATGATAAGGAGGATTGGGGTGATAAGGAGGAAGAAGACATTTTTAAAAATCTTCCGATATTCCAGAGTTTGTTTGAAAAATTTCGCATGCCGCGGATTTTATCTTCAGAGAGAGAGATATCACTTCCCGGAGCAGCACCAAATACGAGTGCGAAACGAAGTGCATCTGCTCCGTATTTATCAACCATTTCAATCGGATTCACTACATTCCCTTTACTTTTGCTCATTTTCTGGCCATGGTTATCAACAACCCGGCTGTGAAGATGAATCACACGGAATGGAACGTCATTTGCAAGATACAGTCCGAACATCATCATTCTGGCAACCCAGAAGAATAATATATCCCAGAGAGTATCCAGAACAGAAGTCGGGTAAAAATATTTAAAGTCCGCCCCATCGGGAAAATCAAGAGTGGTAAGCGGCCATTGTCCTGAAAGAAACCACGTATCAAATGTGTCTGTTTCCTGGAGAATATGATTTCCGCCGCATGTTTTACACGGTCCGCTCGTTAAACTATATGTAGCATCAAGAGGCGCAATAATCGACTGCAGTCCTTTTTCGATCTCTTCAAACGCGTATTTATCTGAGAGATTTTTATAGGTGCCGGATACTTTTTGTCCTTTTGAATCTATAAAGGAGATTTCAAGTTCCAAATTGCAATCCAGACAGTACCAGATGGGAAGTCGAGGACCCCATACGATTTGCCGGCTGATATTCCAGTCATGAATGTTTTCCAGCCAATCGAAATATAACTTCTCAAAACGTTTAGCCGGAACAATTTTTGTACGGCCTTTTTTGACTGCCTGTATTGCCGGTTCTGCGAGAGGCTTGGTCTTTACAAACCATTGAGGCATAAGCATCGGTTCAATGGTGCCTTTACATCGGTAGCAAATGCTGACTGTATGGATAAGAGGTTCTGTCTTAACGAGTTTCCCCGCTTTTTCTAAATCGTCTGCAATCATTTTACGCGCGGCTGCTATTTTTAACCCTTTATATTGTTGGGGTACCTGTATGAACCGTCCGAACCGGTCAATGGTTGATATAACCGGGAGTTTATGCCGAAGCCCAATTTCATAATCGACTTGGTCATGGGCGGGAGTCACTTTAAGAGCGCCGGTACCAAAATCGATTTGAATTGCATCGTCGCTGATGATTGGAATTTCTTTATTAATAAGAGGAATAATCGCAGTCTTTCCAACTGCTTTTTTAAACCGTTTATCTTTTGGATTGACGGCTACTGCCACATCGGCAAATATGGTTTCCGGCCGGGCAGTTGCAATTTGAATCGATCCATAATCAATAAAATACAGAAGATCACTCCGTTCTTCATGATTTACTTCAAGATCGGAAAATGCGGTACCGCACCTCGGACAAAAATTAACTAAACGTTCTGCACGATAAATAAGATTATCATGATGAAGCTTTTGGAATGTAGCTAATACCTTTTCAACAATTTTCGGTTCCAGACTAAAGTGGTATCGGGTCCAGTCCAGTGAAAATCCCAGACGTTTCATTTGATCACGGTTAATATTTTTGTTCTGATCGACAAAATCGGAAATCATACGGTACAGAGTATCCCGGTCAAAATCAAACCGGCTTTTCCCCTCACGGGCCAGTTTTTTCTCAAATACAAACTGTGTTTCAATTCCGGCGTGGTCCCCTCCCGGCAACCAGAGAGTGGGCTCTCCCAGCATCCGATGGAATCTCACTAAAATGTCTTCCACGGTAAAAAGTGCATGTCCCATGTGCATAGGATCATTGGCATTTGGAAGGGGAAGGAGGACGGTGTAGGGCTTTTTGCTTTTATCAATTTTTGGGGTAAAATATCCTTTTTCTTCCCAGATCTTGTACCATTTTTCTTCAACTGATTTATGTTGGTAAACTTTGTCCATATTGTCAGATAACAGATAACAAATAACAGATAACAATGATTAATTTCGATGTATTATATTCTTAAAAATCCGCCACTTCAACAGAAAGATTAGGATCTGTCTGGATTTCCTGCCATGGTTTGGGATTATGATGAAAGTAAGCATAAGAGGCTATAACTGCGGCGTTGTCGGTACACAAACTTGCAGGCGGAATGTGAAGAGAAATTTCCAATTCACCACGCGCAATGGACAATTTAAATTTTTCAGACAATCTTTTGTTGGCTGCAACTCCGCCGCCTAAAAGGATTGATTTTACGTTATATTTTTTAGCTGCAGCTATGGTTTTTTCAACAAGTACATCTGTGATTGCTTCCTGAATTTCATAACTAAATTGTGAAATTGTATCATTGTTTAACTGTTTCGTTTTTCCAATTTCTCTTATCACTGCGGTTTTAAGTCCTGAGAATGAAAAATTAAAATCCTTTGTGTCGATCATCGGTCTTGGTAATATGATGTCACCCTGAACTCGTTTCAGGGTCTGACTCAACGCAGATGCTGAAATAAATTCAGCATGACTCGAAGCCATTTTTGCAATCTCCGGTCCTCCCGGATACCCGAGTCCCAAAAGGCGCGCAGTTTTATCAAAAGCCTCCCCAGCGGCATCATCGAGTGTGCCTCCTATCCATTTCCAGTCTGTATGAGATTTTATTAGAAATAATTCTGTATGTCCCCCAGAGACTATCAACGCAACTACCGGAAACTTGGGAACTTTTTTATTATCAAGCCAGTTGGCATACACGTGAGCAAAAATATGGTTGACTGGGATGATTGGTTTATTCGTAAGAAGTGAAATAGTTTTAGCCGTTTCTATGCCGATTAGAAGTGAACCGATAAGTCCGGGGCCAATCGTTACGGCAACGGCATCGATTGAAGAAGCGAAAGAGTGAAAGGGAGAAAAGGAGAAAGGGGAATTTTTTTTATTCTCTTTTTCGCTTATTCTCTTTTTCGCTTTTTCTCCTAATATTAATGCTTCTTCTAATACCGGTATCATATACTTCAGTTGTTCGCGTGAGGCAACTTCAGGGATAATTCCTCCCGTTTTACTGTGAAGCGTAGATGACGAGGAAACAACATTTGATATTACTTTTACTCCATCTTCAACAACTGCACAAGCTGTCTCGTCACATGAGGTTTCAATTCCAAGGATTTTCATAGGATATTTTAGCATTAATCAATTCCCAGTAATTTAGCCAGCTCGGATGTGGAGTATGTTTCAACATGAGGAATAATTTTAATATTCGCTCCTATTTTTTTTGCTTGCACTTCTTTTTTTTGTTGATTGAGATCATGCTCTGTAATGGCAATCACATTAGGCCGAATCATTTCAACTAGAGAAGAGTAATCCGTATCTTTCATATTATCCGGAAGCAGAACAACCAGGTCTACAAACCTGATTTGAGATAATACAAAGGCCCGCTCCATTTCTCTAAATATCGGTCTGTTTTCTCCTTTTAGTTTTTTTACCCGTTGGTCATTTTCCAAAAGTACAATAAGAATGTCATTTCCTTCTTTTGCTTTTTCAAAAAATTTCACGTGTCCGAAATGTAAGATATCAAAACAACCACCAACTAATACGATCGAGGGGTGATTCTGTTTTAATTTCTTAAGGTAATTTTCGAGTTGAGTATGTTTTAAAATCATATGAGAAAATCCTAAATCCTTATTTAGATATCTTGAAGTCAGATGTGGGATGCGGGTCTTTGAAGTGAGAAGTCTAGATAATTTGATATCGAGAATTCAAGATATCTCACTTCAGTATCTCACCTCTCATTTCCCTCTTCTCACCTCTAAACTTTAGTTCCTTTTAAAAATATTGCTTGCCAAGGTCTGTAGTTTGAAACATACGTTTGTTTAAAAATCTCTTGTTCGCCTCGTGTAACAGTATAGTCAAATACCACTTTTGCTCCCCAGGCAGCAAAATCTACCTGTTTTACTACTCCATTTTGGAGAGTCGGATCATCCTGATACAAATCAGGAGGAGGGGCAATTTGAGAAAGAATAATAGGCTTTGTAAATTGTCCAACCCGCCCATCTGATGTCCCATAAATTTCAAACTTCATGGTTAGGTTGTTGGTATCAACACTTGATTGAATCAAAAGATAGGAAGGGGTATCATTTTTAAATTTAAAATCTACACTGGGAGAGAAAACGGTGGCATCTAGTCCCGGGGGCGAGTCCTGTTCATAATATCCTACCCGGTAGGCATGTGCATGTCTCTCCGAAATGGGAAGTCCGGCCTTCATGACAGCCCGAAAAAGAGTGGTTGATACCTGACATACCCCTCCTCCATCTCCTAAGACTGTTTTTCCTTCTTTAATAATATAAGCAGGCGCAAATCCGGTTTGGGCTGAGACATCTCCGAGGGTAGTATTAAAAGAAAATGTCTCTCCGGGAGGAACGAGATGTCCGTTTATTTTTGACGCAGCAAGCTCGATATTGTGTATCCTTCCCGGAATGGAATGAAAAAATTTAGAAGTACCGACTCCTAAGAGCTCTTTTATGCCAAATGTATTGGAATTGGCTGTGGTTACTTTAGGACCTACATTTTCAACCGTTAAATTGACAACCAGATGGGGAGTTGAATTAATCTTTCCCAGAGCAACGTTATTAATAACATTTCTGACAGACTGCAGAGTTTGTTCCTTTTCTACCCGCCTTCCCTCCTTGGATGTTTTAAAAGTAACCACTTTTCCGTTTTCAAATTGGAAAAGCGCGTCCTCTGGTGCAAAGTCAATTCCCTGGGATAACGAACTAATGCTGTCCCGCACATACGACTCATTTAAGGTTAAAATACTCGTTAAATTAATTCCGTGAGTGAGAGTTTTCCACTGAGAAAGAAGGTCTGCCTGAATATTACCCGATCTTCCGATTGAGTAAGCTTGGGTTCCTGAAAGAGCACCGTCAAAGAATAGATTTAAATCAGTTGCTGAAATAGTAGCTACTTTATCTTCAAAAACAAGCTGTACATTTATTTTTTTGAGGGGCTCATTTTTTTTGTCAAAAAAATTCTTTACAGCGTCAGTAGTTTGTCCTCCAAATGAAACTCCGTCAATATAAACTCCCGGATATATTTTCCCTTCATATTTTTTTTGAAACCTATAGGTTTGATATATAAGGGCCAAAAAAATCCCTATAAAAATTACTACGATTCCTGTCCCAAAGAATTTTACATGAGGAATAACGGATGGAGATTTTTTCTTTTCCTTGACCATGGTTTATTGTGTTATGATAACATAAGAATGAGTGAGATCCCAGATCAAAATTCCAATTCCTCTCAACCTATTTTTACCGGAAATGCCCCCAGCGGCTCCTCTTCATATGCACAAACGTTAGGAGTCGAGGCACCGCCTGATCCGAGTAAACAGGTATTCCAAGAGCCGTCATCTTCCGGTGATAGTCCTCTTCCTCCTCCGCCTTTTGAGGAAGATAATAAAAAGAAATACATTATATTTGGCCTGTTTGGGCTTTTGTTTTTATTTATTGTATTTCTTATTATCAGCTTTTTATCTTCGCGTTTTAAAGGAAAAACGAGTAGCGGACCCGTAACTATTACCTATTGGGGTCTTTGGACGGAAAAAGAAGTTATGCAGCTGCTTATTGACGACTACCAGAAGACCCATCCTAACGTCATTATTAATTATCAACTCCAGGATAAAAAATTGTATAAAGAAAGGTTAACCGCTGCAATTGACAGAAACGAGGGTCCTGATATTTTTAGATTTCACAACGGGTGGGGTGTAATGATTGCTTCTTACTTGGCCCCAGTTCCAAAAACCGTATACTCGGATGCTGATTTTGATGCAAATTTTTATCCGGTTGTTAAAGAAGATGTAAATCGGGGAGGCAATTATTACGGAATTCCTCTTTCAATTGATGGACTGGTTATGTTTTACAACGATGATATGTTAAAAAGCGGAAACATTCCCGTTCCCACAACTTGGGGTGCTGATTTTGAGGGAGCTGCACAAAAACTTACCGTAAGGGAAGAGGATAAAATCGTTACCTCAGGCGCTGCCCTGGGGCTTGCTGACAATATAGATCATTTCAGCGATATTTTATCTCTTATGATGCTTCAAAATGGTACAAAAGTTTCTGAGTCCTTGCTCAGATGCTACAGCAATCAAAGCGGGAAAGAAGAGTTGCTTCAAAGTACTACATGCGGATCTGATACGCTTTCTTATTATCACAAGTTTACTGAGAATCCAAACTCTGTCTGGAATGATGTTTTTGAGAGCTCCCTCACTTCTTTTGCATCCGGGAAAGTTGCTATCATTTTTGCTCCCAGCTGGGAAGCTCTCAATATTAAAGCATTAAACCCCAATCTCAATTTTAAAGTCGCCAAAGTACCTCAACTGGTTTGTGTTGAGGACCCCTGCTCTGATGTGTATCTTGCATCCTATTGGTTGGAAGGAGTTTCAAAAAACAGTAAAAATCAGGCCGAGGCTTTTGATTTTTTAAAATACCTCACATCCCGCGATGTTCTTCAAAAAAAGTATGAGGCAGAAGCAAGATTGAGAAAGCTTTTTGGAGATGCGCCCGCGCGGCGTGATATGGCCGATACGGTAGGGACAAATGAATATCTCAAACCTCTTATTTCGGAGGCGCCCGATATGAAATCTTCTCTGTTTGTATCCCGAACCATAGACGGAGAGAGCGGTATTAATGCACGACTTGAAAAATATCTGAAAGACGCGGTTAACGCGTTAAATAAAGGAGTGGGTGCCGATACGGCTATACAACCGGTAGACAACGGATTGCATCAGGTACTGGACGGTTATAAAGCAGCCTCTGCAGCAACAAACAAATAAGAAGTGATATCCGCAGACTCATTAAAAAAAGCAGTTTATAAAACTCTGGTTTATTCTTCACTTTTTGATTTTCCCTTGACTTCTTATGAAGTGTACCGTTATTTAATTGAGTTAAAGATCGGTCAAGGACCCATCCGGAATAGATTACCTAAGCTTAGAGGTGTTTTTAAAAAAGAGGGTTATTTTTTTATCGGCTCCGAATCTGATTTAGTAGCCCGACGAATCAAAAGAAAATCAATTTCGCAAAAGAAATGGCTTCTCGCAAAAAAAACCGCACGACTGTTATCGGTTATACCCACAATTGAAATGATAGGTATAACCGGTGGACTTGCTATGGAAAATGCAGATGAGGAGGATGATATTGATTTTTTGATTATTACCTCTCCTGGACTTCTTTGGGTGACCCGTTTTTTTGCAACAGTCCTATTGGATCTGTTGGGTATACGGAGAAAACCTGGAGAGAAAAATGTAAAAGACTTAATGTGTTTAAACATGTTTTTAGATAAAAGATATGCCAGCGTTTCTGACACGGAGAGAAATATCTATTTAGCTCATGAAGTGCTTCAAGTAAAACCCCTATTAAACAGACGTCACACATACGAGTATTTCCTAGGTCAGAACAAATGGACAGAAAAGTTTTTGCCCAATTTACGGGATATTAAGAATAATAATTTGAATGCGTTATCCTGCTCATCTCCCGGCAAGTTATCTGTAATACTCTCAATAGTTTTCTATCCCATCGAGTACCTATTCTATTTTATGCAGAAGAAATATATGGAAAAAAAGATGACCTCAGAGAAGATAAGTCCGCATCAGATCCAATTTCATCCGGGCAATCTAAAAGGGAAGATACTCTCAAAATATAGTAAAAAACTCTTCGGGGTTTTAAAAGTTTTTTCACCATAAACTATAAAACACTTGACAGAATGCAATTTCTCACCTAAAATAGCAGTCACACAACTTAAGTGCCAAACTTTATAAAATTTTTCCCGGTTTAATCGGGACCCCTCAAAGAAGGAGGAAGTATGACAACAGCTAAACTTCCCAAGATTGTACCGTTATTCGATTATGTTCTCATCAAGCCTTTGGAGGAAGTGGATAAAACACCCGGAGGGTTATATCTTCCTGAGACTGCCAAAGAAAAGCCCCAAATGGGTATGGTGATGGCGACGGGCCCGGGAGGCATTACAGATGATGGAAAGAAAACTCCCGTTGTGGTTAAAGTAGGCCAGAAGGTCATGTATAAAAAATGGGGAGGAAACGAGATTAAGGTTAATGGAAAAGAATGGCTCCTTGTTGAACAGAAAGATGTTTTAGCAATTGTTGAATAATATTATAAAAATTCGAAGCACGAAATCCGAAGCACGAAACAAAAATAAATTTCGAATTTAGAAATTAGAATTTCGGATTTCCGACTAAAGGAGACTATATGGCAAAACAAATTATATTCTCAGATGACGCCAGAGGAAAAATTTTAAACGGCGTTAATATTTTAGCAAAAGCAGTTGTGACGACCCTTGGACCAAAAGGCCGCAATGTGGCTCTGGATAAAAAATGGGGACCACCTTCTGTTATCCATGACGGAGTAACGGTTGCAAAAGAAATTGAACTTGCCGATCCGTTTGAAAACATGGGAGCACAGCTTGTCAAAGAAGCAGCTTCTAAAACAAATGATGTCACCGGAGACGGAACAACAACCGCAACCCTTCTTGCCCAGCAGATTATTTCAAATGGTATAAGGAATATCACAGCCGGTGCAAATCCCATGATTCTTAAAATGGGTTTGGATCGGGGACTGGAAGCTATTGTTGCGGAGGTGAAAAAAATGGCGAAAAAAGTTAAAGGACCGGATGAAATTGAGCAGGTCGCAACTATCTCTGCCCAGGATTCGGTTATCGGAAAACTGATTGCGGATGCGCTTGTTAAAGTAGGCAAAGACGGAGTTGTAACCGTTGAGGAAGGAAAAGGAATTGAGATGATGGTTGAACACAAAGAGGGAATGGAATTTGACAAAGGATATGCATCTGCATACTTTGCAACAAATGCTGACAAAATGGAGGCTGAAATTGAGGATCCGTATATCCTCATTACGGATAAAAAGATTTCATCCATGCAGGATCTTCTTCCTTTTTTGGAGAGCTTTGTAAAAGTTTCAAAAAATCTGGTTATAATCGCTGACGATATTGATGGGGAAGCTCTTGCAACTTTGGTTGTAAACAAGCTTCGCGGGGTCCTCAACGTCCTAGCAATTAAAGCTCCTGGATTCGGAGACCGGCGAAAATCCATGCTTGAGGATATCGCAATTCTTACAGGCGGTACGGTTATCTCTGAGGATATGGGACGGAAGCTTGATAGCGTAACCATAGAAGATTGCGGGAGAGCCGATAAAGTCTGGGCAGATAAGGAAAACTGTAGAATTATTGGGGGCAAGGGAGATAAGAAACTTATTGCCGCACGGGTGGACAACATTCGTATGGAGATGGATAAAACCACCTCCGAGTTTGACCGCGAAAAACTTTCTGAACGGCTTGCTAAACTTTCAGGAGGGGTAGCGGTTATAAATGTCGGAGCCGCAACTGAGACTGAGATGAAAGAGAAGAAAGAAAGAGTAGCAGATGCGGTTGCCGCGACAAAAGCTGCAGTTGAGGAAGGAATTGTTGCAGGCGGAGGAGTTGCATTACTTCGCGCCCGCGGCGTTTTAGCAAAAGTTAAAAAGGAGATGAAGTATGACGATGCTAAAGTCGGAGTTGACGTACTCTATAAATCTTTAGTTGAACCTATCATGTGGATTGTCAAAAACGCGGGGGGAGATCCATCTCTCGTTGCCAAAACCGTTGAGGAATCAAAAGATGTCAACTACGGATTTGATGCTTTGTCTATGCAGTTTACAGATATGCTAAAGAGTGGAATTGTAGATCCGGTAAAAGTGACAAGGTCAGCTCTTCAAAACGCCGTCTCTATTGCTTCCATGGTTTTGACAACCGAAGCACTGGTTACGGATATTCCTGAGAAGAAAGAACCGGCGATGCCGGGAGCAGGAGGAGGAATGGGCGGTATGGGAGGAATGGACTATTAAAGAGAAAAAGCAAAAGAGAGAAAAAGGAAATTATTTACAAAACTCCCCCGAGAAATCGGGGGAGTTTTGGTATGTGGTGTGATACTATAAATTTATGAATCTGTTAAAAGGGTGGGTTAAGGATATTATCGGATATTCAACCAGTCCTCTCTATTACAACAAAATATTTTTCTCAGTCTCCTTTACCGATTCTGCCCGATACCTGGCTTCTCTTTTGTTTGCATCTACTTTCATTATTTTCATTTTTAATTTGATTTCTGGAATGATTCAAATGCTTGGTTCTGGTCTTTCTTTTACTCCTTTAAGTGTTGCAGGTTTATTAATTAGTGTGATTATGTCGTTTCTTAGCCCAGTTATATTTACAATTTCTATGCTATTGTTTCTTCTTATTCCTGCAGTATTTATAGAATGGGTCGGAAAAAAACTTTCTATTCCTCACTGGTCATTTGTAAAGGCCTATCAAGTCTGTATTCATGCAACAACTCCAGCTTTTGTGCTTTCTATATTCCTTAAACTAACAGCACCGATCATAAGTTCAATTCAATACATGGGCTTTTTCAGCGGAATCGAAGAGTTTATCCCGATTGGATTTTTCTGCATTTTTCTCTTATGGGTTGTGGGAGGAATTAAACCTGAAAATGCGGTAAATTCTTCGACTCCACCTCCACCTTCTCCTTCTATCTAAAATTTTATCCTAATATAGTTATGAAGAGAAAATCCAGATAGTGCTATACTAACTTTGTATGCCAGATGATCTGCCATCATCTAATACTGGATCGAATAATTCGCCTCTTTCTCATTCTTTCCCTTCCTCAGACTCTTTAAAGCCGGAGCGGGTCTTAGACCCGGTCCGCGTTTCTTTTCAAAACAAAACGGACCGAGTTACAAACTCGGTCCGGCGCAAATATTGTTTTGATTTAACTCATTAACGAGATAAAGAAGAAGATCTCTTTGTCCAGATATTTCCATGAAGATATTTTATCAACATTTCCTGTAATTGTGATTCTGAGCTTTCTGGATTTTCTGTTTTAATTCTGCCAAGAGTAAGTTCGCGGGAAAAATCAGACATGGAACATGCTTGTTCTAATCTTTGTTCGGGAGTGAGATTGTAAAGAAAATCAGATTGATCAACCATATATATAGTATATCACGGATATTAAAAAGCCCGACTGGCGTCGGGACTTTTGGTTGGACTGAAATTTTTATTGCCAAGTAAATTCTCAAAATGGTATGATTGGACTATGAATCAGAAGATTATTGGTCTTGCTATTATTTTAGTTCTAATTGGACTGGGCATATTTGCTTTTATTACATTTAAAGCCCGTTCAATAAGCCGTCTTAACGTCATGAGTAATCCAGGGGCGAGCGTATTTTTAAACGAAAAATTAGTCGGTAAGACTCCTTACCTTGCCAAACAGCCCGCAGGCGTTTATACCATAAAGCTGGTTCCGGATGCCGACTCACCAGATGCCTCGACCTGGCAAGGTAAAGTAACTTTAAAAGCGGGATATGAAACATATGTCAAAAGGGATTTAGGTGCTAGTGAAGTAAGTTCAGGAGGAGAAATAGTTTCAATTGATAAAATTGGAGAGACAGACAGCGAGATTTCTGTTTCCTCCTCCCCGGATGCGGTGACCATACTTCTGGACGGCCAGGAAAGAGGAGTGTCTCCGCAACTCTTTAGAAATGTAACGGAAGGAGATCATGATGTTACCCTAACGAGTCCCGGTTATACTGCCCGCACCGTTCGCGCACAGGCAATTCCCGGACATAAAGTGAGTGTTGAGATACAGTTAGCTCTTTCTGCTGAGGCTCAAACTCAAACGGCATCTGATTCAGGACAACCTACTTCTTCCTCCAGTACATCAACCGGTGCAAACACAACTCAGGTGACAATTAAAGATACCCCAACCGGATTTTTAAGAGTCAGAAGCGGTCCGTCACTTTCCGCCAGTGAAACAGCACAGGTTAAACCCGGAGAAAAATATCCCTACCTGGATGAATCAGACGGGTGGTACAAGATTACAATCGACGGGGGAGAAGGATGGATTGCGGCACGATACGCAGATAAGAGCAAGTAACTAACTTGTTCTTTTAAGTTTTTTTCTTGCGAAATTTACCCAAACGATAAATCCCAACACCGCAACGGTAATCACGATTCCTGCAAATATTTTTTGTTTACTGTTTAAAGATAGTGCGACAATTCCGGCAATTGCCGAAATCAGCCAATAAAAAACAGCAATTCTTCGCTTACTCCATCCCTGAAGCAAAAGCAAATGATGAAGATGTCCTGAAGTTGCCCAAACCGGAGATTTTCCGGAAAGGATGCGTCTTAGGAATATAAAGAGAGCATCCAGCATTGGGATGACTAAAACTAAAAGTGCGGTCCCCAGCTTTGCCGATGAGAGAATAGAAAGAACCGCGAGCATAAATCCCGCGATCGTTTTTCCTCCATATCCGGGCATTATTTTTTGAGGATAAAAATTCCAGGGAAGAAATCCCAAAAATGCTCCCGCTGTGATAAAAGAAAGAGAAGTAACAACGATTTGACTTGGATCAGAAGGGACAGACCTTAGGGATAAAATTCCAATAACAACTGCTGATATCGCTACAAATCCGGGAAGCTGTCCGTCAACTCCTCCGCTCCATCCAACTATATTCATTGTCCAGACAATCCAAAGTAGAGTAAGAATGTCTGCAATAAGAATAATTGTAAAGTTGCCAACCGGT
>MFJL01000038.1:2519-22229 GCA_001779195.1 Candidatus Gottesmanbacteria bacterium RIFCSPHIGHO2_02_FULL_39_11 | reverse complement strand
TAGTTTTATTTGGTCAAAATGAATTACCCCCCCCAAGGGATGAGTAATATAAGAAATGCTAATTCCTGAGATAATGACAATTATTGCAGCCAGACAACCGGTTAGAAACCTGATGTAAGGAGAACGGCCCTTTCTATCATCCCATAAACCAATAGTAATAAGCACGATAAGACTTAATAAAATAGCAATGATATCTTGATTAAGAGGAATAAAAAAAATTATAGATAATAGTATTGCTATAAAAATAGAAAGCCCTCCGGCCCGGGGAATGGTTCCTAAATGAGTTTGTGCCGGATGGGTCCGGGTATTTTTACTGTCCATCATTTTGAAACGCTTGGCATATTTAATAACCAAAGGCGTTGTCAGGAAGGAGACAGAGAGAGATGTGAGAAGATAAAAAATAAAATCTACAATCATCATGAAATTAAGAAAATAATTCTTAAAACAGTAATAAAGATTAGAGTATTTGAAGTTAATGAGATGATCCCGATAAAATAAGATGCAAGCTTTTCCGTCCTATAATATTTAGAAGATAAGAAGATATGAATAATAAGTATTAAAAGGCTAAAAAGTGGAATAATCAATAAACTTCTACTGTCTCCCAACTGGTCAACTCCCCGGGGACGGGAATAAAAAAGAGGAATTTGAGAAGGTATAAAAGGGTATTTAATAACCAGGATAACCGGATAAATGACCAGTTGAATAAGTTGGATAAGAATAAGACTGCGCAGAATTTTATCCCGGAAAATATTTTTTATCATTATTGATTAATGATTACTGCATAACTTGCGTCGTCATTAATAAGAAATGTTCGGCTGGGAGAGAGAGGGAAATTGCTTTGAGATATATGCGGAAATACCACGGTTACTCCGATATAATCGGGAATTTTTATCATATCGGGATTATATACAAATACTTTATTTTCATTTTTAAAATAATAAGCAGTTTCTAAAAGCCCGATGGGAGTTCTTGCGTAAGCGTAATCTTTACTGGTTGCCAGGTTATTTATTTCGGTAAACGTTGATCTAAAATCAGTCTTTTTCTTAAACTCCGGAAGATAAAAATTAATTCCAACAATTAAACCGATCCAGAAAAGTATGCTTAAATTTTTTATTATTCTCGACTTAATAAGAAAAATTCCATTTGCAACTCCTAAAATTTCAAAAACGGTAATAAAAATAAGATACCGATTCACATACAACGGACTCTTGATAAGAGAATAAGAAATAATAAAAGTCAGAGGAAGAAAGATGGGAAGTATAAAGATTAATGATTCTCTTTTCTTTTTGAAAAGTCCAAGCAGCAGAAATGAAATAATAAAGATAGAGAGAATCGGTGTTATGCCCCAACCGTACCACGGAGTCCCATCATAATTAGTAAATAAGTTTGCAAGTACTGAGATAATCAATTTAAAATCAACCGGAAAGATCCACGAACTTCCGGATCGTATAAATTGAGAAACGGTAACCGGTACCCACGGAAGATAAAATAAAAGGGGGGCTAAAATTTTAACTATCTCTTTTTTATTTGACTTTTTTATAACCAATTCATATGTCACAAGGGCTACCACAAGAAGTGGGAAAAAAGAATGGGTATACAGGCCCAAAGCAGCAGCAAGCAGGTATCTTTTCCAGTCTTTTTGAATAAAAAAATAAAATGTTAGGAAGGTTAAAAACTCATAGAGAGAGTACATCCGGATCTCAAATGCATAGTAGAGGAGCATCGGGTTTAACAGAACAAAAAGAGCGACAAATTTAGCAAATTTTTTGTTGAATAGTTTCTCTCCCAAAAGATAGGATATGTATACTCCTCCCAAATGAAACAGAAGAGATAAGATACGCAATCCTTCATCTGACTTGCCGACAATTTCTATCCAGAAGTGGAGGATAAGATAGTAGAGGGGAGGGTTGAAGTCATTTGCCGTATTGGTGATTACCTGGATTAGTCCGGGACGGGCTACGAAATAAGAGAATGCTTCATCTCTCCAAAGTGATTGAATCAGGTAGAAAAGTGGACTATGATAAAAACTTATGTCGATGATGTTTTTCAGTAGATCTGATGCCACAGAGGTATTGTATCAAATTCTATTGCAATTAATGAATAGATAAAGTAAAAATATCTCGGATTCATACCATGATAAGCAAATATCTGTTTTTAACTATTTCCGGCTTCTGCATAAAGATTATTTTTAAACCCTCTTATGACATGTCTATCCAAACAGATCTGATTTCTGAAATTATTACTAAATATAAGAGTTATATTAGTAAGAGTAACCCTTTAAAAAGTGATTTTAAAATTGCCATCACAGAACAAAACATAAATACCATCAATTTTATACCTGATAATCAGAATAAATCCATATATCTATTTACCAATTTCTACGAAAAAAAAAGGGTGAATTATTATGTCACTTATTATTACATCAGCCTGTATCAGTTTAATCACCTACTCCTTACCATTATTGAAAAATTGTTATCTCTTAACCGCGGTTTTATATTGCGCTGCACTGGTTTTTTATATTTGAATAAGCATATTCTGACTACTACCTATCAAAACACCTCTCTACCTCTCACAAATACTTCTTTTCCAAAAGATAAAATTACTATTAATAAGTCAGCTATAATAAAAAAGATCGGCGCCCATTTTTTTGCCTTTCAAAACCCCTGTGCAGACAGTAGAAAAAAGAGTTCGGGTTATCCGATTGATAAGCTTATTATTTTTACTGATACCTTAACCTCCTCCTATTTTGTCCGCATGCAAAATAAAAATGATTTTATTAATATAATCATTAGGCATTCCAATATTTCTAAATATTCCGATGCAAGTTTAGAAAACTCAGAAAGCTATGCTGAAAGTATGAAAACCATTCTTTCTTTTATTAGTAAAGTAGATGTATGGAATTTGCGTATAGGGAAAAAACGTATACAACAAGAGGGTTTTCTAAAATACCTTAAAAAATAGCTAGTTGATTTTTTTATTTAACAAGAGTTCTAATTTCTCGATGCGCGATCTCAATTCCTGGTTTTCTAAATTCAATTTTTGTACGGATAAGATTATTAAACCAATGAGTTTTGCATAATCAATTTCCTTAAAATGATTTCTATCCTCTGAAACCACTTCGGGAAATAATGCTTCTACTTCCTGGGCAACTACACCGATGTTGTGTTGATAAGGATACAAGTTGTACTGTTTTGCTTTATCATTCCAATTAAAGGAAACGATTCTCATTTTTTGGATTTTTTCTAAAATATTGGCAGGAGGTGAATAAGAACGAATATTCTTTTTTAACCGGTAGTCTGATTTTTTTGCCAGAACTTGAATCATTTGCCAATCTCCGAAAAAGGGGTCATTCGGCCCGGAAAAGAAATAATCCAATTTTATTTTTTTAATGCTGATTTTTGGAGTTTTATATGGTTTTTTAGTTTTTCTAATCATTTAATCTGGTTATTTGGGCATCAATAACATTTATTTTAGGATCTCCGCTTAACGTATCCAGCTTTCTTTCCAGAATGATATGGTCTCCAACCTTCAGATCCTCCAGAGTGATCGGAGTCGTAACCGATCCTGCGGACTGTTTTACTTTAATAACGGATTCCGCATTTTTAGAAAGATAAATTGGAATTACGTCATTTCCTACTTTTAATCCCAACTTTACCCGGTATTCGTAATTATACTCCACAACTTTCCCATTCAAGTCAATACTGGCTAAAATACCCTCAAATGTATCTAAATTAACGGATGATTTAAGTACCCCGTATTTAGTCATTTTTCTACGATCATCTTCCTCTACTTCAGCCGGTGTTGGAATAGCTGTCGGGAAAACCTGATTTTCTTCAGATACTGTATCGGTCGGACTTGTTCCTGTCAATTGAGGTTTTTGTGCCTGCTGAGACAAATAATATCCCACCTCGAAAATGGTGACTACAAGTAAGATAACAAATAAAATAGTTAATATTTTGCTTGCGCTCATTCTAAAAAGATAACGTTTATTCAATTAAATATAGCACGGGTATTCTGAGAAAAACAATACGCTTATCTTTCTTTTGGGTAAGTTAGTATAATGGTCTTTATGAGAAATTTCATACCCCATCCTATGCAGTCAATCGAGTGGGAAAATGCGCTAAATAAGTTGGGTATGGAAACCGTTCGAATATACGAAAAATCGACTGGCTCCTCAGCCATATCGTATTTGATTCATTTTAGAGAAATCCCTTTTACTAATTTAAAAATCGGGTATTTGTCCCGATCTCTGTGGCCCGGAGAAGAATCTTTGAATAACATTTATACTGAAGCTAAAAAAAGAGAGTGTATATTCATCAAAATAGAGCCAGAAGAGATTACCGGTTCTGAGAGCCTGAAAACTGTCCCTAAAAATTATTTAGTTCCCGGCAAAAAATTCCTGTATGAATGGACGATAGATTTGGATTTGGCGAAAAGCTCCGAATTGTTATTTTCAAATTTAAAACCCGCTACCCGCAGAAATATAAAAATTGCTCAAAAAAACGGTATTTATATTCGGGAAATGACGAGTTTAAAAGGATTTGAAATTCTTTATAAGCTCTATAGAGAAACAATACTTAAAAAAGGATTTTCCGGATATGACTATAACTATTTAAAAACACTCTTTTTGGCAATGACAGAAAAAATAGCTTATATTTTTATTGCGTATTATAACAATATTCCTCTGGCTGCTTATGAAATATTTCTCTGGAATAAAAAACTTTACTACCCCTTAGGAGGCACCTCAAAATATTTTTCATCTTCCCGGGCATCTTATCTATTAATGTGGGAGGTAATTCAGTTCGGCAAAAAGATGGAAGCTCTTTATTTTGACATGTGGGGATGTTTAGGACCCGACTCATTTAAAGAGGGTCATCCGTGGTACGGTTTAACCAGATTTAAATTGGGATTTGGAGGTAGTCTTAGGCATTATCCAAATAGTTTTGATCTGGTTATAAATCCCGAAATATATTATAAATATGACTTCATAAACGTATTCATAAACCAACTTAAAGAATCAGGAATTCTTATTTCCGACCGAAAATATAATTTAGTTTAAGTCACCGTTATAATAAATAGATTATGATATCACAATATTTAATTGTTGCGGGATATACGTTTAAAATTTTTTTTGAAAACTCGGACAATACGTTTTACAGAAATAAGTGGTTAGAAGATATCAAAAAATATTATGGAAATTTTATTCCAGATTTAAAACCTAAAAAAATAGACTATTCAATCCGATTTGTAGAGCGAAAGACCTATCCGATTATCAAAAAAAGTGAAAAAGGTAAAAAATATATTAATTATTTTATTGATTCAGATCATAGGAAAGCTACAACATTCTATATAATAAGTATTGCTCAATTTGAATTAATTTTAATGGATATCGTATGTAAGCTATTTCAAAATGACGGTGGGTTTTTTATTCACACCTCAGCGGTTTACGCCCGTGACGGAGCCTTTCTATTTACGGGAAAATCACACTCCGGAAAATCTACAATAATAAACCTTTTGAATCCCGCTTTTACTCCGTTTGTCGATGATATTGGAATAATCAGAAAAAAGAATAATTCCTATTATCTATATCAAACGCCCCATCACGAAAAGGGAGATAGTATTAATAAAAACAGCAGCGGGTTTTTGATTAAAAAAATATTTTTTTTAAAGAAGTCAAATATAAATGAAATAAAAAAAATAACCAGTAAAAATGAAATTATTCAGAAACTAACGTTTCAAGTTATCGTATATTTTATTCAAAATAAATTTTCAATAAAACATCTTCTTGAATTTATTGCGGTATTTGATACCTACTACTTATTGTCTTTTAATACCAACAGGGAAGAGTTGTTACAATTTATAAATAAGTTTATTATTCTATACTAAAAAAACTTGAATTTGTGCGTAGTTTTTTCAGTATAAACCCATCTAATCAGCTTTGCATAATTAGGAAATTGCAAACCTGAGTAAGATGGGTATACGTAATGGTAATGCGTCTCTTTAACTATGTTAACTTCCGCAGCACAGTTTGTTTTATTTTCTTTTTAATTATCGGAACAACTATTTCTTTTTATCCTACCTTGTTCTCTTCATTTCGTTCTGTACAGGCGGGACTGGGAGATGATAGGTTCAATAATTACTTGTTAGAACATACTTATCTCTGGCTTAAATCAGCTCCGCTTCATAATACCTTATGGGATCTGCCTGTATATTATCCGGTTAAAAATACATTTGCTTATTCTGATATATTAATGGGCTCAGCTCCCATTTATTGGATATTTAGAACCTTGTTTAAATTTGATACCTCCTATCAGCTTTGGTTAATTTCGGTAGCTACTTTAAATTATGTTACTATGTATGTCTTTTTATCAAAATGTTTAAAATATTCCACTTTTGCAAGCTGTATGGGAGCATTTATTTTTTCATATTCACTTCCCCGTACCATACATATTTCACACGCACAATTAATATCACAGTACTATGTAATAATTTCTTTAATCGGATTGTATAACCTGTTCCAAAAAAGGAAAAAACTTCAATGGATATGGTTGTTACTATTTGTAGCGGGAATTATCCTACAGATTATAACGGGTTGGTATTTGGCTTTTTTCTGGTGTTTTAGTCTTTTTATTTCTTTTTTAATATTATTCTTTTATCCAAAAATATTTAGGTCTGTCTTAAGTCACTTTATAAGAAATATTTTCTATTATTTTTTCTTTACTATAATCAGCTGTATTGTTTTATTTCCTATATTTTCACATTACTATCAGGCCAGCAAGACAATTGGATATTTCAGCTTTAATGATATCTTTTCTTTTCTGCCTCATTTAGCCAGTTGGCTGTATACGGGACCGTACAGTTTTGCTTATTCGGATATATCAAAGTCATTCTCACTATTTAAATTTGATAACCCAAAGGAATTAGTTCTTAATACCGGATATGTCACTACATTTTTATTTCTGTATTCAGCCGTAAAAAAAAGAGACGAAGCGTTTCATAAACTATTAATCTTAACTTTTATCATACTAGTGATAGTTACCCTTATTATTCCGTTTACACATTTTTCTTTTTGGGCAGTTCTGAGTAAGTATCTTCCTTTAATCAGATCAATAAGAGCAGTCAGCCGGATTATTTTAATTCTGCTCATACCCATAAGCATATGGATTGCTGATTTTTTCCAAAATATTAAATCAAAAAAAATAATTATTTTACTAACTCTTGTTATTATTTTGGAACAAATTCAAATTCTCCCTTTTTATGACAAATATGACAATAGAAAACAAATCCAGACTATTGTTAGCAAGATACCAGAAGATTGTTTGATTTTTTATTATCTTTCAAGTGATCCAAATCAAATTTACAAATCGCAGATTGATGGAATGTGGGCGGGAATGGTTGCCAATAAATATACCATTAACGGGTATGCTTCAAAAAATCCTCCCCATTACGGAATACTAGCAAATAATGTAGCTAAAGGTGCAGAGCAGAACGCGATTCTTATGGGGAAATTTAACCAATGGAATGCCCAACACTCTCTTTTGTCTGATTCAACCTGCGTAGTCTACCTATAGTCATATTTTTTATCTTCATTTTTGCTGTCCAATAGAGGGAATATGTGACTTGAATATTAAAGAGTATTAAAAATTTTTTAAGAAGAGAATTAGGCGACAGGAAAAAAATATTTTTAAAACGGTTTATTCCGGCTGTAATCCGTGACTCCGTGTTAAATACATTGATATTTAAAATATTTTTTTTAATATATTTGACTTTACTTTCATCCGGCTTTATTTCTTTAATAAAATTATCAGGAATTCCACTGTTTGTATATTTTTTAAGTAGGATAAATGACGGATATACAAAACCCTCTATTTTAAAAGTATGTATTGTCTGAGCTAAATTGTTATAAAAGTCGCTTTTTTTGGTGTTTGGAATACTTTTTAGTACATAATTTAGAAGACTTAATCTATATATTTGCCTAAAGTTATGATGAAAAAAATGAAGAGATAAATAGGTTATCAAATTTACAGGCGACAGTATTGGATATGTATTTTCTCTATAGTTAATGACACATTTTTCCTTTAAAAATAATTCAGTCATTTTTTCCATAAGATAATCCGGATACAGTGCGTTTATTTTTCCTATTTGGTTCATAAGAAAAACCGGTTCGAAGTGAATATCAAACGTCACCGGAAAACCGTGAATTATTTTAAAAAGAGTTATCTCCGTTAATTTATCCTTTAATTTTTTGTGCGTTTTTGAGTACTCCGTAATTTCAGCGGTGTATTTGCAGTTTTGGAATATTTTTTTTATTTTAAATTCATCTTTGATGCGAGCCAGGATATCGCAGTCTGCAAATAGTCTTCCCGGATACTTTTTTTCATAGTAAAAATGCAAAGGTAACCCTTTCAAAAATAAAAAATCAATTTTATTTTTTTCGAAGGCTTTTTTAATTTTTAATATTTCATTAAAATAGAGACTGGACTGAATAAGATATAACTCATCCATTTTAAAGATCTGATTTTTTTGCTTGATTTGATACACAACCCCATAGATATTACGTGGATATACTTTTCCATCCGAATGGGGATTGTTATCTCCTTTTGTAATGAAATAGCGTATTTTCTTATTACTGTGATAGGCTATATAGATAACCCTATGGATCATCGGCTTCTTGTCTTTGTATACGAAAATTATATCGTCTTTTTTTATTTTTGATAGGTGTATTTTTTTTACATATACAACGTCGCCGGGATGAAAGAGGGGAAGCATGCTATTTCCCTGGGCTTTAACGCAGAAAGTCCTCTTTCTTATAAGCATGGGAAAAATGTGTCTTATCATATTTTTCCATATATCTTATCACGGGTACCCAAGCGATAGTGAATTACTATATGACTAGTAATATAATTGCAAAATATATGCATCCAAAGAAAAATATCGGCAAGCAGAGTCTTGAGGACTTACATTTATTAAAAAAGATTGAATCCATATTTAAGGAAAAAAGAGGATATATATTTCGCATGCCCAAGCCGGGAAGTAAAGTCATCAGTCTGCTCTCAGGAGGGTTGGATACAACTATTGTGACTTCGCTTCTTTTGGATAAATATAAACTTGAAGTGTATCCGGTTCATTTTTTGCGTCCTTATCCGGCTGCAAATCCTCAAAGTGTTCTAAGATCCGCATCCTATTTTTGCAATTTATTTAAGAGGAAATACAAAACACTCTGTCATGATTTAATCATCTTACCTTTGCAGTTTCCAGCAAAAAATATAGAAAGGTCAATTCTGAATGAAGGGCAGGTAATTATAAATAATAAAACCGGACAAAGAAGAGGCATACCTTTTCAACCCTCATCATTTATTCATGAAATAATTAATTATAGTTATACGTTAAAAACCGAAGAGCAAAGGGGTATTAAAACTATATTTGCAGCAACGCTTGCAAGTAATGTAAATTGGTACGCATATGAAAGCCTGACTTCCTACAGAGCATTAATGCTCGCGGTGTGTATCATGCTGAATGATTTTTCATGGCAAATTACCTCTTTTCCGATCGAAAAAGAAATGGGGTGGTATATGGATAAGCATGATTTAATACAGATGGGAAGTTATCTTAACTTACCTCTTGAGAAAACATTTACCTGCCAGAAGGATTATCGATATCAGTGCGGGAAGTGCATCGTATGTCTACTAAGACGAGTAGCGTTTAAAAAAGCAAATCTTCCGGATAAAACAGTTTATGAAACAAACCGGACAGATGTAATCGGGAAAATTAAAAGAAAAAATTCCTTATTGAAGGATATTTTAAGAAAGATGTAAATTATTCATAATTTTCTATGAAAATTGCCCAGATTTCCTCACTTTGGTTTAGAGTTCCCCCAGTTAGATACGGAGGGGCTGAAATGAGCACCCATTTACTAACGGAAGGGCTGGTAAAAAAAGGGCACGAAGTGATTTTATTTGCCTCAGGCGACTCGCTTACCGAAGCAAAATTAATATCTCCCTATCCTATCCACTTTGAAAAAACACATTTTGATTATGCATCTGAACAAAGTATGGTGTATTTAAATATTCATAACCTGATTAAAGCAAATAATGAAGGTAGATTTGATGTAATCAACTTTCATCTTTCCCTGTGGAGCGATTATGTATACTTTTTAGTCGCTAAGCAATTAAACACAAAATGCGTTTTTACCGTAAGATATACTATTCCCGATAAGAAAAAGCTTCCTCTGGAATATCAGATGCTGTCAAATTATAAGAATTTAAATTTTGTTTCCATAAGTAAGTCACAGCAACGAAGCAATCTAAAGCTCAACTGGATTGCAAATATTTATAACTCTGTGGATCAAAAAATATATACCTATAACGGAAATAAAGGAGATTATTTTCTTTGGGTAGGCTCCATTCATCCCTATAAAGGCTTGCATCTGGCAATTGGCGCAGCTAAACAAACCAAATCTAAATTAGTTATCGCAGGAAAGATTAATAAATCCATTCCGATTGCTTATGACTATTGGTTAAAAGAAATTTATCCTAGGATTGATGGCAAACAAATTATATTTAAAGGTGAGACAACACGAAAACAGACAGCACATCTTATGAGCCATGCTGTGGCATTTCTTAATCCAATTCAATGGGATGAGCCTTTTGGACTGGTCATGGTAGAATCAATGGCCTGCGGAGTACCGGTGATTGTTTTTGACCGCGGATCTGCACAGGAGATTGTTAAAAATAAAAAAACAGGATTTATAGTGAAAAACTGTGAGGAAATGATGACGGCAATGAAAAACGTAACAAGTATCAAAAGGTATGATTGTTTTAAACATGTTAGTGATAAATTCAATATAAATACCATGATAGATAATTATGAAAAATTATATTCATCTCTTAGATAAAATAGGAAAAAGATGAAAATCGGAATAAACGGGTATTATCTCTTTTACCCCTATTCAGGAATCGGTCAGTATAGTCTTCAGCTGTTATCTGGACTTTCTGAGATTGATAAGAAAAATGAATATTTTATTTTTTCTCCTCAGAAGGTTCCATTTTCATTAGGAGAAAATTTTCGTTTCTTGGTGATTAACCCTTTATCTGTATTACCCAATACGTTTATGAACCGGTATTATTGGGAAGAGTTTCAGCTCTCAAAAGCAATCAAAACCTACTCTCTGGATTTTTTTCATTCGTTGTATCCTTCTCTACCCTCTCAAGCAAAAAAGTTGCCAAACCTGGTGACAATTCATGATGTAATTCCTTGGATATATCCCTATTATAAAAACGATTTGCAGTATTGGATCTATTTAAATCTGCAAAAGCGAAACATATTAAAAAGAGGCAAGAAAATTATTACCGATTCAAAAAAAAGCAAAGAAGACATAATTAAAATCTATGCCTGTGATCCGGGGAAAATAGACGTAGTATATGCGGCCGTTGATCCGATTTTTTCGAAAAAGAGAGACGCACTACATTATGAAGAACTGAAAGTTAAATACGGAATTAGTTCCTCTTATGTTGTGTATAGCGGAGGATTTCAAAAACATAAGAATATAAAGAATCTGTTTTTATCTTTTAAATTATTTATTGAAAAATATCACTATAACGGAAAGTTGTATATTTTAGGAGGGATAAGAAAAAATACTGCCGTGTCTTTATCTATATATGATGGTATTTCAGAGCTTAGAAAATTAACTGAATTACTAGGTATTTCTGAACGGGTAGTTTTCACCGGTGTTATCTCAAATGAAGAGTATTACCTGTTTATGAAAATGGCGGAATTTTTTATCTCGTTATCCTTTTATGAAGGGTTTGGCATGCCGGCACTTGAAGCAATAAGTACCGGAACACCCTGTATTTTATCAAAAAATAGAGTATATGAGGAGATAGAAAACGGTGCCGCACTGTATGTTAATCCTCAATCAATTAACGAAATTACACATTCCATGAATAAATTACTTATTGATCAGAACTTAAAAAACGATATAAGGAAAAAGGGATTTAAACGTGCAAAGAATTTTAGTCGGCTGAAAATGGCAAAAGAAATTTTAGAATACTATACCGGCTAAATTTTCTCCGTGACTTTATATTCCAGACGTTTTCCCAAAAGAAGACGGGTATGAGCCTCAAGTGCAGGAAGGGATGAAAAAACAAAACTGACAAGTGGGAGTAAAATCCACTGAAACAAAAGGAGTGGAGTTTTGGCAATTGAAAAAGACTCCGGACGTTTGGGTCTGGATTTGGCATCCAGAATAATCAGTACTGCCAAAAATAAAGTAGTAATCGTTAGGATAAACCCAGCCATGCTAGGAAGATTGTGACCCAGGGTGGTTCTTGCGAATACCGGATTAATAAGCGCCGGAATTGAGGCATCAAGGGTCAAAATAAAAAATGATGTCGGCCAAAATAAATGAGTCTCAAGTACATAAAAAACTCTGAAAAATTTAGGTATAAATGAAATATGAGGAGTTGTAAAAAATTTTCTTAATGCATAAGGAACATCGGTTACTCCCCATGCCCATCTTTTTTCTTGTTCATAGCGGGAACGAAATGCCCCGAGGAGCGATGTACTGTTCACCGCATCCCGGGAAACAGGCAAATATATAGGGATAGTTTTTACTTTTTCACCTAAAATGAAGAAAGCCTGCAAAAATACATGCCAGTCCTCAGGAACAATATCCGTATCCCAATATCCGATTTTTTCAAGAAGAGAGAGAGAAAGTGAATAAGTGGAAATCTGAATGAGATTATCAGGACGGGAAAGAGAAGAAAGCCGAACAATTGAGGAAATAGTTGCTTGAAGGCGGATGGGAAGGGGTACGTACCAGAAGTTACTGTATAGCAGGACCGGTGCCCAATAAAAATGGTAATATTTTTCAGGATCTGTCAAAAATTTATGAGTAAGATAGGAAAAATATTTGACGGGAAGAAGAGAATCGGCATCAGCTGAAGTGATTGTGACAAAATCAGAATTTATTTTTCTTCTGCCAATCTCCTCACTTATCTTTTTACCAGCCCAAGCAGAATTGCTTGCCTTTCCAATTACCTCTCCGGCAAGCTGAGGATGAAATGTAGCACTTATCCATCCAAATGTGTCTTTAAATTCATTAGTTAGAATTTTTGCTCTTTCTTTTGCCTCTTCCCCTTCTCTTTCTTCCATTGCTAAAACCACAAAAATTCTTTTTAAAGGAAAGTCCTGTTTTGCCAAATATTCCAAAGTCTTTCTGATTTTAGTCACCGGCTCTTTATAGTTGGTTACAATAATGGTGTGATATATTTTGGAATACTCAGGTAGTTTCTGGCTAATTTCTTTCCAAGAAAGACTTGAGAGATGTTTAAGTTTAAAGTAGGAAACGGTAGAAAAAATAGTAACAGTAAGGGATTTATATAAAAAGTAAATATCAAATGTAAGAATAAAATAAGCAACAATGGCCGGATGAAAGGGGGAAAGCCAAAGAGGAAGCGTCACAATAAACCATGTGGTAAGCGGCAGGATAATCTCAATTATTCGCTCAAAAACTCTAGGATTACGGTTTATAAACTGTTCCATTGAAACTAAATTGTATCACACCCAAGGTTAAATCGAAAATAGTTTTAAGGCATTAGAACAAGTTAAATCTTCAATTTCTTTTAAGCTTTTTTTATGGATTCCACTTACTGTTTCAGCTACATTAATCAGGTATGCAGGTTCATTTTGAGTGCCCCTGTAGGGGATAGGAGTAAGAAACGGTGCATCTGTTTCAAGTAAAAGTCTATCAAGTGGAGTAAGTAACATAAGCTCTCTTAAATGATGGTTCTCAGGATAAGTACTGTTTCCGTCGAACCCGACGTAAAAGCCTAAGTTTAATACATCTTTTAGGTATTCTTTGTTTCCCTCGAAGCAGTGAAAAACTCCGTTAAGAGGTTTTTTTTTAATAAAATCAGAAATAATGTTAAATACATCTGTCTGGGCCCACCGGCAGTGGATAATGACAGGAAGTTTTTTTTCATAAGCAATTTCAAGTTGGAGTAAAAACAACTCTTTCTGAATACCTTTTGTTTCTTCGTCAGGAGCAGGGGAATTTTTGTAATGATGATAATCCATTCCGATTTCTCCGATTGCAACGACTTTAGGGTTGGAAGCAAGAGAGAGCAATTGTTTTTTTATATCATTGTCATCCTGAACTTGTTTCAGGATCTGTGTTCGATTTTCTGAAGATGCTGAATCGAATTCAGCATGACGATCTAATGCATGATGGGGATGAATACCGACTGCCGCGAAGCAGTTGGAATATTTTCCTGCAATTTCAACCGCTTTTCTACTTGAGTCCAGTTTTGCGCTGGGAATTACGATTTTTTCTACCCCTGCCTTTTTCGATCGTTCCAGAACCGGATCCAAAATACCCTCAAATGCTTTAAAATTCAGATGGCAGTGGGTGTCGATGAACATATATTAACTGTAAGTTATCATGGCGGAAAGAGCAAAGTCACTGTCTTTTGCTTATGTACGAAGATATGGGGAGGATATACTGATAGAGAGAATCGGGAACCATGATAGGATGACCGTTATGATCGAAATAATGAGTGATTGTTCCTACTTTCGTATTCACACATCTTCACTCCCTAACTGGTTTCATTTTATCAGAATTTTTTGTCTTTTAGTAATATTATTTCTTGCAGCGTAGGTAAAAGCTAAAAAGTATCGTATCCACTCATCATCTGTCTGATGATACTGGTTATTTCCAAAAAAGTAATCAAGCCAAAATTCCCGTGCGCGCGTCAGCTCTTTTACCCCACTTGCATATTTTGGATCTTCAAGGGTCATATCAAATAGCTCCAAAGCACGGGTATTTGCAAGATACGCATAGTCGTTATTTCTTTTTGCTTTCCACTTTATCGCACGGATCACTTCGCTTCCGATATTTGCCATTTGTTCACAGACGGATAATTTAAACCACTGTTCTTTTTGAAGATTTTTATGAAGCATATTATTTAACCAATGATGCAACGATTCTACGAATGCAGTTTTGAATATCAGGGTCATCTACTCCGCGGGATAGATTCTTTTGATTAGGCCGTAGATTGATCATTGAATCAAATTCTATAAAATCATCACCTATAAGATCAGGGTAAAGATTGATACCCCATAAGTCAGATTGCCGGGAACCATTTTGGATAAGATACGCTTCCTCATCTGCATGAAGACTTGCATCCATTGTCATCACTCTTTTTCGGATATCAACGACTGCTTTTACAAAATTTCCGAAACTCTCCGCAGCCATCTTACGGAGTTCCTCTCTGGTTATAGCAGAATCAATCATTTTCATTTTAATTACACAATTCGGGGAAATAAAGGCTTTTCGGATTTAATATCCGGTCCTTTTAACTGTTTTTCAATTGCTTCAGACGTGGACGGAAGGAAAGGCTCCAGCTGATTGGCGATATTCAATATATGATCTACGGAATAATTTAAAACGGCTTGCAATTCTTCTTTTTTATTTTCTTTGATGAGACTCCAGGGTTTATTTTTATCGATATATTCGTTAATCTCTGAAATTTTTTTCCATATCTCTTCCAAAGCACTGCTGATTTCAAATTGCTCTATTTTTTTATTTTTTTCAAACTTATTTGAATCATTTTTATTAAATTTAAGCTTTGACTGCTCACATAGTTTAGCAACACGGGAAACTAAGTTACCTAAATTATTTGCCAAATCCGCGTTGTAGAGTTCTTTAAACCGCCTCTCCGAAAAATCTCCGTCAGAAACTGTCGGAATTTCCCGCAGAAGATAATATCTCACAGGGTCAACTCCGTATTTTTTTACCAGATCAACTGGGTCTATTACATTTCCCAAGGATTTACTCATTTTTTGTCCGTCTATGGTTATATACCCATGTACGAAAATAGATTTCGGAAGTTGTAAATGAGCAGACAGGAGTATTCCTATCCAGTAAACGGCATGGAAGCGGATAATTCCTTTTCCGATAAGATGCACATCAGCCGGCCACCATTTTTTATAATTTTTCTCCTCTGTCCCAAACCCGATTCCGCTTTGATAGACATTTAAAGCATCAAACCAAACATACATAATTTGAGAGGGGTCATTAGGAACCGGTACTCCCCAGTTTTTCGCCCGGGCGGCTGTTCTTGATATAGAAAAATCGTCAAGTCCTGATTTAACAAAAGAGAGCACTTCGTTTTTTCTTTTCTGCGGGATTATTTTTAATTTATCTGACTCAATCAGCTTTTGAATTTGACTTTGATATTTGGAAAGCTTAAAGAAATAATTTTCCTCAGATACATCCTGAGGCTTTGTAAGATGCTCAGGACATAGCCCTTCCGGAGTCAATTCATCTTTGGTATAAAACTGCTCGCATCCCACACAGTACAGTCCGGTATATTTTTTTTTGTAAATATCCCCGTTTTTCTCACATAACTTCCAAAGTTTTTGACTTGCTAAAAGATGATTTTGAGAAGTTGATCTTTGAAAAATATCAAAAGAAGCATTAAGAGAGGTGATTAAATCCTGAAATTTTTTTGAGTTTCGATTACAGAGTTCCTCAACTGTAATTCCCTCTTTCTCAGCTGCCTGGACATTTTTTAATGAGTTCTCATCAGCACCGGTTAGCATACGCACGTTATCTCCTCCTAAAATCAATCTATAATACCTGGCCAGAACATCTGTTTGTAAAAACTCCAAAGCATGCCCGATATGAGGAGCACCATTTACGTAAGGAATTGCTGCGGTTATATAAAATTTGTTCATTGGGCCGATTATATCAGGAAAAAAAAGTAATTAGAATAGTTAATTCTTAAAGTAAAAAGAGAGAGTTATAAATAAAACAAAAAGAAGTAAAAGATTTATTGGAGTTAGAAATCCGAGCTGTTGAAAAAGAAAGATAACAGATATAAAAAGAGATAATAAAATTGAAAAACTATTTGAAAAAAATAACTCCAGTAATGATAAAAGTGAAAAAAATAAAAGAACATAAAAAATGATAAAAAGAAAAATGTTAGACGGGGGAAACAGAATGATAAAAGATAAGAATAAAACCCATGGAAATACCAACTTAATAATTTTTTTGGCAGAAAAGATAATTTTAGTTTTTCTTATCATAGTTGAATCATAAGGTATACTAGTAAGATAGGGAATATTTTCTTTTATGAATATCCAACTAATTGTCATTTTAGGAATAATTATACTTGGATTTATTACGGTGCTTTTAGTTGTACGAAAGTGGATTTTAGGGATTTCAGAGAAACAAAATCCCACGGAAGAGTTAGTTGCGTGGCTGAAAAACACAAATACCCGTATTGATGATCAAAATAAGCAGATTGTTGCAACACTCCAGTCGTCGACTCGAACTATTAATGAACGCTTAGATAACGCGGCTAAATTTATAGCATCTGTTTCAAAAAACATAGGAGAAATGAGTGAGATTGGACGCGGGATGAAACAGCTTCAGGATTTTCTGCAAAGCCCAAAGCTTCGGGGAAATATAGGAGAGCAAATACTTAAAGAGCTGCTTTCTCAGGTTTTGCCCAAACAGACATACGAGCTTCAACACCGGTTTAAGTCCGGAGCAATTGTAGATGCCGTTATTATTACAGCTCACGGACTTATCTCAATTGACTCAAAATTTCCCATGGAAAATTTCAGAAAAATGACGGATGAAAGAGATGAAACAACCAAAAAAAAGATTTCAAAAGAGTTTGAAAATAATGTCAAAACTCACATAGATGCAATTTCAGAAAAATATATTGTTACAGATGAGGAGACCATTGATTATGCTCTCATGTATATCCCAAGTGAGTCTGTGTACTATGAGATTGTAAACCGGTCAGCTTTATATGACTATGCCACAGGCAATCGGGTCATCCCGGTTTCTCCCATGACATTTTATGCATTTTTACAATCTATTTTGATTTCATTTGAGGGGCAAAAAATTGAATCTCAGGCAAAACAGGTGTTGCAAGCACTCCGGGCAATACAAAAAGATTATGTGAGCGCTGATGAGAATTTATCTCTGCTTTCTAAGCATATGACAAACGCGTTTAATCAGCTAAGGAACGTGTCTGACAGCTTTGACAGACTGGGAAGAAAAGTTACTTCTTCATTTTTAACCGAGGGAAATATAAAACCTAGTAAACAACTGCCTATTTTAGAAGATCCCCCGGAAAATTAGTAATTAAAAACCGATTATGAAAAAGACTCCTATTCAGACGCTCAACTCTGCGCAAAAAGAAGCAGTAGTCCATAAAAACGGACCTCTTATAATTATAGCCGGTGCCGGAACGGGCAAAACTCACGTCATTACCGAAAGGATTAAATTTTTACTTTCTGAAAACTTGGCAAAACCTTCAGAAATTCTAGGTCTTACTTTTACTGAAAAAGCCGCATGTGAAATGGAGGAGAGAGTAGATGTTGCTCTTCCATACGGATATACACAGCTTTGGATTATGACGTTTCATGCATTTGGAGAAAAAATACTTCGCCAGGAAGGACTCCATATCGGGCTAAACCCCGCCGCGCGTCTGATGACCGGAGCTGAGTCCACTCTTTTTTTTAGGAGAAACTTATTTAAATTCCACCTGAATTATTTTAGGCCACTCGGAAATCCTCAGAAGTTTATAGAAGCCATGCTTACTCATTTTTCAAGACTAAAAGACGAAGACGTTTCGCCGAAAGAATATTTACTTTTTGCAAATAAACAAATAACAAGTAATAAAGAACAGGAGGAAGAGAAAAAAATAGAAGCTGAGAAATATTTGGAACTGGCAAAAGCGTACGAAATGTATGAAACCCTAAAGGTGAAGGAAGGAATGATGGATTTTTCAGATCTGATATCAAACGCTCTTCTTTTATTAAGGACCCGAAAAAATATTTTGAAAGAATACCAAAGTAGATTTAAATACATTCTAATTGACGAGTTTCAGGATACCAATTTTGCTCAAAATGAACTGGCGGTTTTACTTGCAGGAGAAAGAAAAAATATTACATGTGTTGCCGATGATGATCAGTCTGTCTACAGATGGCGCGGCGCAGCAGTCTCAAACGTTATTCAGTTTAGAAAAACATTTCCAAATTCAAAACTTATTGTTCTTCGGGAAAACTACCGTTCTACTCAGGAAATTTTGGACCGGTCATATCGTTTAATCCAATTTAACAACCCTGATCGGCTGGAAGTAAAGGAGAAAATCGATAAAAAGCTTACAAGCCAGAGAAAAATACAGGGAGAAAAAATAGAACTTCTCTATTGCAACCATGTGGAAGAAGAAGCAGAAAAAACAGTATCCAGTATTAAGTATTTAGTATTAAATATTAAGGACAAGGAAGGAAAACCTAACTATAGGTGGAAAGATATTGCCATTTTGGTGCGTGCTAACAATCATGCAGAGCCGTTTGTGAAAGCTTTGCAGCGAGCAGGCGTACCGTATCAATTCCTGGGACCGGGAAGGCTCCTAAGACAGCCCGAAGTTAAGGATCTAATTGCGTATCTTAAGATTCTAAATAATCCTGAGGACTCCGTGTCGTTATACAGGATTTTGACAATGCCTATATTTAATTTTTCAGCACGCGAACTTATTTCTGTTCTGTCTTTCAGCAAAAAAACAGGAATTACACTTTTTGAAGCGCTGGATGCTATCTCATCTGTTTCAACCGATTTAACCAGTCACTGGAGCATAGAAAAAAATATTCGTCCGCTTATCCCGAATCTTTCCTCTCTTACCATTTCCA
>MFJL01000038.1:0-2504 GCA_001779195.1 Candidatus Gottesmanbacteria bacterium RIFCSPHIGHO2_02_FULL_39_11 | reverse complement strand
GAAGAAAGAGTAGTCCTAAATATTTCCAAATTTTTTGAGAAATTAAAGGGATTTGAGTTGACTCATGATGATTCCAGTACTTCTGCAGTTGTGGAATGGCTTTCTATGATGATGGAGCTGGGAGAAAGTCCCCTCTCTGCTGATACGGACTGGTCTGAGGAGGATGCCGTAAATATTTTGACAATTCACTCAAGTAAAGGGTTGGAATTTCCGGTTGTGTTTCTTGTCAATCTTGTCCAAAACAGATTCCCGACAAATGAACGAGCTGAAACCATTCCGATTCCCGATGCATTGGTAAAAGAAATACTTCCCGAAGGGGATTATCACATGGAAGAGGAGAGACGTCTTTTTTATGTCGGGATGACCAGGGCCCGGGATAGATTATTTTTTACGGCTGCTAATTATTACGGGGAAGGAAAAAGGGAGAGGAAAATTTCACCCTTTGTTGTAGAAACATTAGGGGAAGTAGAAATAACCCGCCTTCGCGAAAGTCGCTCCGGCGAGGTAAAGAAAGATACCATTCAGCTTTCATTCTTGGATTTTAAAAAGAAAGAGGAAATCACACTTCCCTTAAAACCAAATAAAAAATCCGAATTTAGTTATCTCTCTTTTTCTCAGATTGAAACCTATAATACCTGTCCCCTGCAGTATAAATACCGGTATATATTAAGAATTCCTGTTCCCCCAACTGCCGCCGGGTCATTTGGAACATCCATTCATCTTACCCTTCAGAGATTTTATGAAGAAGTAAAGAGAAGTGAAAAACCGACCTGTGAACATTTACTAGAGCTTCTTAAAAACTCATGGCTCCCGATTGGATATGGAAGTAAAGAGTATGAAGATGCTATGAAAAAAAGAGGAATTGGAATGCTTACTAACTTTTATCAAAAATTTTATGATCCTGATTGCATACCCGATTCTCTTGAACAAGTTTTTAAAATAAAACTTACCCCAAATCTGACCATTGGAGGGAAAATAGACCGGGTGGATAAAAATCCTGACGGGAGTTTAGAAGTCATAGATTATAAAACGGGAAAGAGACCCACAGATAAGAAAATAAAAGAAAATCTGCAGATGACAGTATATGCTCTGGCTGCTGCTGATCCCCATATTTATAATACCCCGTGCGAAGATGTGACTTTGACTTTTTATTTTTTTGAAGCAAACGAAAAAGTGAGCGGAAAACGGACAAAAGAGGATTTAGAAAGAGCAAAAGGAGAGATTGTGAAAAAATCAGAAGAAATCCAAAACAGTTTGTTTGAAGCAAAAGTAGGTCCCTGGTGCAATTTTTGCGATTTTAAAATGATATGCGAGGCATGGCAATAAGATCAATTTACAATGCACAATTCACAATGCACAATGTTACAATTAATTCATTAATATGTCATCCCGACGGAAGTCAGGATCCAATCCTTATAAATCTACTATGATTACTCTTTTTGAATTAGGTAATTATTTAAGCAAACTATTAAATTATCCCGACGGTCCGGTTGAGAAAGTCGATCCCTATATGGCAAATGGGCTCATGGTGAAGGGAAAAGAAGAGATACAGAAAATCGGATTTGGAGTTTCCGCGTCTTTGGAGTTATTTAAAAAAGCAAAGGAAGAAAACTGCGATTGTATTATTACTCATCACTCATTCAGTTTGCCTGAATATAATGGATATGACCCGATTTTTCAAAGCAGAATGGAATTTTTAATTAAGAATAATATTTCTTTATTCGGATTTCATTTTTTATTGGATTGGCATCCGATTCTGGGAAATAATGCTCAAATTCTTAAAAAAATCGGAGCAAAACCAAAAAAGCCTTATCTATTTTATGGAAATCCATGGGGATGGGTTGGAGAGTTTGGTAAATTAAAAAATAGGGATGAAATTGAAGAAGTATTAAAATCATTTTTAAGTCCCCGTATAATCACATATCATTTCGGAGAAAATCAAATTAGAAAAGTCGTTGCAGTTTCAGGAAAAGGCGCCCCTCATGCAAGTGAGATGAAAGATTTAATAAAAGAAAAAATCGACTTATACATTACCGGCGAAGTGCATGAATGGAATAGGGAACTTTTCAGGGAAGCAAAAATAAATTTTATTGCCGGAGGACATTATCATACGGAAGTATTTGGACTGCGGGCTTTGATGGAAGAAGTGAAAAAGAAATTTCAAATAGAGGTAACATGGCTTAAATTGACCAATGATATATAATAAATATATATGAAAAAAAAAGAGAATAAATCAAAAAAATTATCATTTGATGAAATATTGGAACTAGTCCAACGAGTTGAAACAAAAATGGAAAAGTTAAGTCGTGAAGATAAGAATAAAGAAATGAAATGTCATGTCCGCGTACTATAATCCCTCACTACTTTCAGAAATAAAAGGATGTCAACTTGTAGTAGATACAAATGTTTAGTTTATGTTAAATAAACGGTGGCTGGATTCTACTTTTTCGTCCTCCTCCAAGCGCCCCATAGTCTCTTAAGGTCTTTCCCTGTTTTTATTCTGG
>MFJL01000037.1:15957-21168 GCA_001779195.1 Candidatus Gottesmanbacteria bacterium RIFCSPHIGHO2_02_FULL_39_11 | reverse complement strand
AACGGTAATTAATTTGTCAAATCCGGCCGCTTCAATCATTTTAGCAACCAGCTGGGACGAAAGACACTCTCCTTCCCTGTGAACCCGGTCCTGCCGGGCATACCCGTGATACGGAATAACAGCAATAACTTTTCTTGCTTCCATGCGCTTGGCCGCGTCTCCCATGAGTAAAAGCTCCATCAGATGTTCATCGACCGGATTGGAAAGGGACTGGATGATAAATACGTCTTTTCCCTCAACACTTTCCTCAATCCTTACCCGGCATTCCGAATCTGCGAAACGTACCGTTTCAACTTTACCCAAAGAGAGATTTAAATTATTAGAAATTTTTTGTGAGAGAGGTAGATTGGAGTTACCGGAAAAAATTACAGCGTTCATAACCATTAGTATACGGTATACGATATACGGTATACAATATCAACGCTTTCATCCCACATTTGACAGGAAATCAATTCGCGTAAGAACATCAATCGGCTTTCCTTTTTTATCAACAATAATGACCATTTCCTGTTCTGATAAAGCGTGAGCAAGTTCAGAGAGGGAGATCGTTTCAGAAAGCTCTATAAAGGTACGGTTCATAATATCCTCAACACTTACTGGAATTTTTTCCTTGCCGTATAAATTCTCAATAAGTATTAATTCTGAGAGAATTCCAACGACCTTTTTGTCCTTGATAACCGGCATCTGAGAAATTTGATACTTTCGCATAATTTTGACCGCTTCATAAGGTGAGGCGGCAGAATCAATGGAAATAAAATGAAGCTTCTTGTTAAGAAGCGGCGCAATTGATTCCTCCTCACTCTCCAGAAATCCGAAATCCCTCATCCATTCGTCATTATAAAACTTGGATAAATAGTTTCGTCCTGAATCCGGAAGAATAACAACTACCATTCCCTTTTTTATTTTTTTTACGGCCTGTCTCATACCGGCAACAGCAAGTCCTGAGGATCCACCGGCTAAAATACCTTCTTCACGGGCAAGACGCCGTGCGGTTATAAAAGATTCCTTATCCCCGACCACGACCACATCATCAATGACTGAAAAATCGATGGTTTCCGGAATAAAATCCTCCCCGACTCCTTCAACTTTATATGTTTTAAAAAGGACAGGAATATTTTTAGTTTTGAAATAATCCATATATACGGAACCAACCGGATCAACTCCGATTATTTTAATTTCCGGATTTTTTTCTTTGAGGTACTTTCCAATTCCGGTCGCGGTTCCGCCGGTTCCCATTCCGATAACTACATGAGTAACTTTCCCTTCTGTCCCCTCCCATATTTCAGGACCGGTCGTCTCAAAATGGGCATCCGGATTTGCAGAATTTTGATACTGGTCAGGCTTAAATCCGCCAGGTGCTTCTTTTGCCAATCTGTCCGAAACGCAGTAATAGCTGCGGGGATCGGAAGGCGCGACTCCTGTCGGGGTAATAACGACCCGACTCCCGTAAGAACGGAGTAAATTTCTCTTCTCGAGACTCATTTTATCCGGCATGACAAAGACGCTTTGATACCCTTTTACTGCTGCAACCATGGCAAGTCCCGCGCCTGTGTTTCCTGAGGTTGGCTCAACAATGGTTCCTCCTGGTTTTAGCTTCCCTTCTTTTTCAGCTTTTTTAACCATCGAAACGGCAATGCGGTCTTTAATACTCCCTCCCGGATTTAAAAATTCAAGTTTAGCCAAAACCGTCACCCGGGGGTTAGGATTGAGTTTATTTATTTTAACCAGCGGCGTATGCCCTATGACTTCCAAAATATTTTGATAGTACATAAAAGTAAAAAGTCCTCCAATTTGGAGGACTTTGGATTATATCACAAAGATCCTCCCTCTAAGTTTTGAGGGTACAGCGAATAATACAGATTAAAAATATATTCATATATAAATTCGAAACTCGAACATCTTCGGACATCTAATGTATATTTTAGATATCTTGAAGTGGGAAATGAGAAGTGGGTTCTGGAAGTGAGATTATTTGACTATTCGAAAAAAATCAAGAAATCAACTATTCAAGAATTCAGTATCTCACTTCTCACATCCAACTTCTCGCTTCTACTTTATAACATCTTACTTTAAACCATCTATGTTTTGTCACTTTACCGCTTCTATCTTTATCTCTCCCAAATTATCCCGAGGCCCCTGTATTTTAAATACATCAGCAGCTCTTCCCTGCATCTGGATAAATTCCATAAAATTCCTGTTTTTGCCTCCTGAAGAGCCGTATACCATACACAAATCCCCGGTTTTTCCTTTTCCGTTTGCCAGAGTATTAAGAACAAAGTATGAATTTCCATTAATAGTGACTCTTAAAATCGGACTTTTTAAAACAGAATCTGATAATTCGCCTTTTCTTATGGTTGTTTTTAAATTTCCGTAACCATCGACTGAACCGATAGAATTTTTGGGGTAATCCGGTATTTTTTTGATATCCAATTCCTCTCCGATTCTCTTTAAATCTCCGTTTAGAATTGCCATGGTTGCCTCAGGATAATAATCCCGGGACCTAAACTGTGTTCCTTCGTTTGGAGTTTTTACAACCCACAGACCGACCAGCCGATCTTTAATAAATGACAGGTTATACCCGGCATGGACGGCAAATATGGGAAGTCCGTTATCTAACATTCCGCAGGCAAAAAATTGCCTTTGTTCCCCGTGCCACTTGATATCTCCCCGGGGAGCTGTGTTTGAAAAAATAATGAGATTGTCGTGTTGACTGTGAAGTGCTTCCTGCCCGATCCAAAAACCCGTTTCAATCGTCGAAAATGCAAATACGGGATGCTCGGTCAGATGTCTGATTTTGTTTTTGGTGTCAAATCTTAAAAAATGATTAGTCACCTCTGAAAATGCATGATCTGTGGAGTGCTCGCCTCCGTAATCTGCAATTACCTCCACATGAAGACTGTCTTCCCGTATGGTATCTCCAAAGGGATATGTCCATTTAGCCATAATTATTTTAAAAATAAATTTTAATTAAAAGATGACTTCTGAAATATAACATATTACGTTCCTTCCTGCCAGGAGCCTAGATAATGTTCCTGTTCTTTTGTAAGCTTGTCAAATAATATACCCATACTGGCAAGCTTAAGTCTGGCTATCTCTTCATCCATTTCATGGGATATCGTGTAAATTTTAGGAGAAAGCTTTCCCCGATTTTTGACAAAAAATTCGGCGGCAAGTGCCTGGTTTACAAAAGACATGTCCATAACCTCAGCGGGGTGACCTTCAGCAGCAGTTAAATTAATAAGACGACCCTCTCCCAATATATTTCTTTTAGTCCCATCAGACAGAGTGTAAACATCAACAAACGGTCTAATTCTTTCTTTTTTCTTTGCTTTCTTCTCAAGCGCATCAATCTCAATTTCTACATTGAAATGTCCCGAGTTTGCAAGCAGTGCACCATCTTTCATAGAAAGAATATGTTCATAAGAAATAACTGCTTTATCACCGGTGACTGTCACAAAAATGTCTCCAACTTTTGCTGCTTTTGCAATCGGCATCACTTCAAATCCATCCATAACCGCTTCCAATGCTTTTATAGAATCAACTTCCGTGACTATAACGAGTGCTCCCATTCCCCGTGCCCGGGATGCTAACCCTCTTCCGCACCACCCATATCCGCACACGACAAACTTTTTCCCGGCAAGAAGCATATTGGTTGCTCTTATAATTCCATCTAACGTTGACTGTCCTGTCCCGTACCGGTTGTCAAACATGTGTTTGGTATCGCTGTCATTTACGGCAAAAACGGGAAGTTTTAATGCATTATCTTTCTCCATTGCTTTTAATCTTATTATCCCGGTTGTTGTTTCTTCAGAAGAACCTATAATTTCACCAATCTGGGATTTTCTTTTGGTATGCAAGAGACTGACAAGATCAGCTCCGTCATCCATCGTAATGGAAGGATGCCGGTCCAATACCGCGTTTAAATGCTTATAATAAGTTGTGTTATCTTCTCCTTTAATCGCGTACACTTCAATTCCAAAATCCGAAACTAATGATGCGGCAATATCATCCTGGGTAGAGAGAGGATTACTGGCACAAAGCACCGCTTTTGCCCCCCCTGATTTTAAAGTAATCATCAAATTTGCTGTTTCAGCCGTCACATGAAGGCACGCTCCAACTGTGGCGCCTTTAAGGGGTTTTTCTTTTGAAAAACGTTTGGCAAGGTTTCTAAGAACCGGCATCGATTGTCCGGCCCACTCAATACGATTTTTCCCTTCTTTGGAAAGTGTGGGATTTTTAATATCAGACAAAGTATTTTGTTTCATAAATTCCTCTTTGATGTCATTCTGAGGAGTTAACGACGAAGAATCCCGTTCGGATTTAATTCCCAGCGGGATCCTTCGCAAAGCCTCAGGATGACAATGAATAATTAATTAGTGCACTTTCAATTCCAGTTTCTCCCCAAAATTCTCTTTATATCTTACCTCAAATTCAGAGATTGTATAGTAGTGAGTTGATGTGCCGTATTTTTCAACGGTGTATGCAGAGGCAATCGATCCCATCCGACCACAAACCGGAAGAGGCAAATTACGAAGATATCCGGCAACAAATCCGCCTCTGTATGCATCCCCGGCTCCGGCGGGATCGCACGGATCGCTTACTTTTGCTGCCGGGATATTGAAAGACTCGCCTTTACCAACAACCCGGGAACCTTTTTCTCCCAGAGTGGTTATGATAATTTTTCCATGACGTGCCAAGGAGTTTAAATCCGCAATTCCTGTCTTTTTCTCCATAAGTTTTACTTCATAATCATTTCCGATAATAATTTTTGCTCCGGTAAATGATTTTTTTAACACATTCCCGTCCAGATAAGGAAGCTGCATGCCGGGATCATACATATACGGAATTTTCTTTCCGGTGTATTCCAGCGCGAACTTGAGCATGGTTTTGGGATTATTCGGAGAAATGACTCCAAAATCCAGAGGATCGCCAACATCATTTATGGACAGTTGGTCACTGAAGGAATCGGCTCCTACATAAAAACTCCACAAAGCATTATTTGCCTTATCTATAATCCCAACAGCTGTTGAGGTATAAAAATCCTGAATAGGACGCACATAGTGAGTAAGTACTCCGTATTTTTTTAGGAAATCTTCATATTCTTTAAAATCACTTCCGACTGTTCCTATAACTCCTGCTTTAATTCCTAAGAGGGCCAAGGTATAAGCAATATTTCCGGCCGTTCCTCCATATGTCTTTCTCATTTTCTCT
>MFJL01000037.1:8615-15942 GCA_001779195.1 Candidatus Gottesmanbacteria bacterium RIFCSPHIGHO2_02_FULL_39_11 | reverse complement strand
AAAATTCATGATGGTATCGTATGCAAGTGAGCCAGAAACTAATATCATATGGAAATAACCCAATTTCCAATAACCTAATAAATACCAATAAATGAAAAAATGAATTTCTAAATTTTAGAATTTAAACATTTATTGGGTTATTTGAGATTGGATAATTGGGTTATTTATTCCCTCCTCCTAACAATCCTTGCAGTCCTCCGCTCATTTCGGTGAGTTTTTTAGCGGCAATTTCCTGAGATTTTTTGATAGCTTCAGCAACGGCTTCCCGTACTTTCCAATCGTCAACTCCGTCAATCGTCAATTTTTTGATCTTCTGATCGGCAGTCATTTCAACGTATACGTTGTTTTTATTAACAATAACCGTTTCGGCAGCCAGCATCTGCTGCATTTTTTGCGCCTGATCCCGCATGGCTTTTAAATCTCCCACCGCTTTAAATGGATTGATCATAATTACCTCCTAATAATACCAGTGTCATCCTGAACTTGTTTCAGAGCCTGTCCTGAATTCAGTTCAGGAATCTTCAGAAGATGCTGAAATTAATTCAGCATGACTAAATTAATAATATTTATAATCAGACTTAAATTTTACCACAGTTTTAAACTTTAGACTTTAAGCTTTTCACTTTTCTTCTCGCACCACTCAACTACAGCCACCATTACGGGTAAAACGGGCGAACTGCTGTTTTTAACCATGGGATAAACAGTTGAAAATAATTTAATAAGAGAAATAATATCGGGAACCGTCAGAATATTTTTCATTTTTATGATATCCTCCTCCGTTTTTATTTCATAGTAGGCAAGCAGAATGCTGTGCAGGAGATTAAGTAAATCGGACACAAACTTACGGGCATCCCCCCCACTACTATCCAAATCCTCCAAAATAGTCAAAAGGGATTTTGTATCTTTCTTTGCAAGAAGAGATACAACGGAAACAGCACTTGATGAACTTTTTCCGAAAATTTTCTCAAATTGCGACAGGGTGGTTGCCCCTTCTGAAAGTGCCTGTTCTAAAATTTTGGTAGCATCCCGAAAAGATCCGTCTGCCAGTTCAGAAATTTGCAACAGGATTTCCTCAGAAATTGTAATACCTTCAGAATTTACTACCCGTTTTAATGAGTGCATAATATCTCTTTTACCGGCTTTTGAAAAAGAAAAAAGCATGGTCCGGGAAATGATGGTTCCCGGCAATTTATCAGGATCGGTTGTTGCTAAAATAAAAATTGCATGGGGGGGCGGCTCCTCAAGTGTTTTCAGAAGGGCATTAAATGCCTCGGTTGTAAGCATATGTACCTCGTCAATAATATAGACTTTAAAGGCAGACTGGCCTGGTGAAAGCCGTATTTTCTCCCTCAGATCCCTGATCTCATCTATCCCGCGGTTACTCGCTGCATCAATCTCCAACACATCCATATGATTTCCGCGGATTATTGACAGGCAGGAATCACATGTGTTACACGGTTCAAAATAGGAAATACCTTTTATAGCTGATTTCTTTTTGTGGGTGCAATTAATTAGTTTTGCAATAATACGGGCGGCTGATGTCTTTCCCGTACCTTTCGGTCCCGCAAAAAGAAGAGCATGAGGAAAGTTGCCTCCCGAAAATGTTTTGGCAAGACGGGTGGACATCTGTTCAGAATCAAGCTCAGAAATGGTTTGCGGACGGTATTTGCGGTAGAAAGACATAGGGAAATTCTACAATTTTACAATGTAACAATGTTACAATTTTAACAATTGTTACATTGTATCATTGGAACATTGTAACATTTGTCTATTCTTCATGATGAAATCCTAATAAATGTAGAGTCGCGTGAGAAACAAGCTCATCTATCTTATCATCCACAAATACATTTTCCTCCCCTGCCTCCTCAACAGCACATGGATACGAGATGACGATATCCCCGAGTCTTAAAAACCCGTCTGGCGGATCAACAAAGGGAGTTGTGTAATTGGTATCATGAAGAGGAAATGAGAGTACGTCTGTTGTTTTGTCCAGTTTTCTGTATTTTTTATTAAGAGACTTCATCATCCGATCACCGACGATAATTACGCTTATTTCCATATCCCCTTTAACTTTTCTCTCCGTAAGAACAACAGAAATTGCCGCACGAACCCGGGGGCGATTAACGGTGTAATGGGAGTCTGTTTTAAATAATACATTTAGCATTCTAGATTATTTTCGTCTTTTATTTCTGCGTCTGGCTCTTTGGCGACGTCTGATTTCTTTATACTTTTCTTTCCTTATCTCCGCTGGTTTTTGATGAAACTCACGTTCCTTAAATTCCAAAAGAAGTCCCTCTGCGATAACTTTACGGGTAAATTTCCGAATAACAGAATCGGTAGTATCTCCCGGTTGGGCTTTGACAAATACCATAACTTTAAAAAAACACCTCCTTTAAAAATAGGTTTTAGGTGAAAGGTTAAAGTGGAAAGGCTAAAAAAAACACAAATATTTCTCTTTATGTATTATCTTTCACCTTTAACCTTAAGCCTAATTATACCCTCTCTTTCTTATACTTTCCACTCGGGATTTTTCCCCCACCCGCCAAGTAAGTGAATATGAAGATGAGGGACGATCTGTCCGGAACCTTTGCCATTATTGATGATAAGTTTAAATCCGGATTTATCTATTTTAAGCTTTTGGGCTATTTTTTTTGCGGCTAATAAGAGGTTTCCCAACAGAACTCCGTCTGAATCATGTACATCCGCAATTGATTCAATATGAGAAGTCGGGACAATAAGTACGTGTATGGGCGCTTTGGGAGAGATATCATAAAAAGCGACCCACTCACCCTCGCGGTGAATAAACTTTCCGGGAATTTCTCCCCGTATGATTTTGCAGAAAATACAATTATCCATATTTATTATAAATTGGATGTCTTGAAGTGAGATATGGGAAGTGGGTTCTTGAAGTGAGAAATCTGGATTGTTTGATATCAAGAAATCAAAATATCCTATTTCAGTGTCTCACTTCCCATTTCCAACTTCAAAACATCAAAAAGAACCTCAGCTTTATATATTTTTCTTAATCACATCAATTAACTCGTTAACTTCAAGTTTAGATGGCCTGCTTTCCGGATTTTTCATGGATCCATTTAATACCATTTTATGACTTGCATGCAAAAACCAGGTGGCCTCAGGATCGAGTTTTTTCAGTTTCAGATACGTGAGCTCCAAATCAACACCGGATTCCGGAAGTGCTTTGATTCTCACAAATTTCTTCTTCGGATCTTTCCGAAGTGCAATTGTAGTTCCCTGAAGCTGCGCGGTTCGTATTGCTTCATCATTAATCGTCTCAAGAGCAACCCCCTTGCCTAATTTTGTTTCAAAATAAATCCCTTTCTTTTTGATCTCTTCCTCAGCCCAAACTTTATTTTGAAACTGCTTATAAATTCCATCAAGTGCGACAAGGGCAAAATCTAAAATCTTATGAGGCTCATACCCGTACAAAATATTAAGTCCGTCAAGGGTTGATACTAAACCAAAATTATAAAAATCAGCAGCGGGATTGGGATAATAAGCTTCCCGGAAATGATCAATGTCATTGATAACATCAACCATTCGTATCAGTGCTTCGTCGGGAAAACGTCTTCTTCCGTTTTGAACTTTGACATTTGAGCTTTGAGCTTGCTGCGAAATATATTCTAATACCCTTTTCGCAGCACAGGTATCCTCATCCGACTGATGATGGTCCATCATACCCATTCCGGTATCCACATGCAGAATCTCAGAATCACTATCAACCGTTTCTCCATTTAATGTTTTTCCGGCAGGGACAAATTTGACATCCGCCTCTCCCCACCCGCTTAAAAATCTCTTTAGAAGCCACACAGAGGATACAGCATCAACATCCGGAGCCAGGTGAGTGACGATTGTTTTCATTGGATGTATTGTACTTGAAAAATGGATAATTAAACAAGGATAAAAATTCAGTACATATATACAATTTTTTTATACTCATCCGGAATTGTCCCGGGTCCGATTCCAAACAACATTTGTGCGGCACGATGGAGTGAAAAGAATTTCATCAGATTTCTATCAAATAAACTTCCTGTGATCAATCCGTTTGTAAGATTATAAAGCTTTCTGTTTAATAGGTTTGATGGAGTTAAAAATAGCATCGTATCCCTTTCTAGCCATCTATAATCCTCGGTAGTATCACAGCACTTTTTTGCAAGACCCCCGGCATCAACCGGCTCAAAATCCTCGGGTCTAAAATCGGTACGACCTTCTATCCGGCGAAATGGACGGGTGTCAAGATTTTCACTGACATCAATCATCTTGGCTATCTGTGCACCTTTTGATTCCATAAATTGTATAAATTCAATTCTTTTCTGATCGTTCCAATATGTGTAAACCGTATCAAGAACATGCTGGCCTCTTCCAATTTTATGACCGATTCCCGTACTGTCGAGAGCTTTAGCGTATAATAATAACTTGTCATATAACTCTATAGGAAAACCAGAAACGAGTTCTGCTTGGACAGTCTGATATTTTGTTGCTTCTATATCCGTTAAACCCTGATTTTCTTTATTAAACCGGTAAATATAAACTCCATCTTCATGAGGATCGGGCGGATAGTGATCAACCCGTCCGATTCTTCCATACTGAACCTTTTTTTTGTCTCCTATTCCCTTTGTCTCCGGCTCTACATAATCATGCAAAGCAACACCAAGAAGCTGAAGAGATGTGCTTCTTGCTGTAAAGGGAGGAACAAAATTTCCTCTTAACAGACGGTTATTCTGATAGTCAACCAGATCCATCACATCAATAATTTGCCTGAACGTATGGCATATTTTCTTTTCTCCGGTATCTCTATATTCCCCTTCCATTGCCTCCTCAACTACCTTAAGAACCTGAATTACAGGTTCTGTATTCATTCCTCTCTCTGGGGTAATAAGTTCTTTGCCTAAAAATTTTAAACCGGGAAGATGAAATGTGTTTTGAAATGAATTTAACCTTTCATATACTCCCTCTTTTAACTCATCTTCGTTGCGATATCCTGCAAACAGGATTTCGTTTATTTTTTCCTGTGACTGAGGAACCATACGCTCGGCATAATCCTTTCTGCTGCTGAACATATATCGCCCGGTTCTTAAACCGGGTAATATCTTAGCCAATATAGGGAAAGTAAAACCGAATAGTTCAAATTCCTGCTGCGGGAGTCGAGAAGCTCTCTCAGGGGTGATATCACCGAATAATCTCGGTTCAATCATATCTGTATAATATCGCCCTGAGGTTTCTATGAGATTTCTCATGTGAGGAGAAAAAATACCATGAAAAGTTCAAAAACACAAATAGATCAGGCTTTAGAGGGTCTATGTTTACAACTTCTGTGCATAGGTTCACGGGTGATAATTTCTCTTCATTCTTAATACGCCTGGGCGAAGAGCCAGCGGTGGAATGCTATTGCTGCTTTGCAAAGCCATTTGCAAGAGGACCTCTTGCAAATGGCTTCCTGGCAAGATATTTTACTCTGATTCAATGTCAATAGCACTATTTGCGATTCTTTCCAGATCCATAGGTATACCCAGAAATTTCTCGTACGTATCACCTGGATTTGTTTTAGAAAAATAGTCGAGTATACACTCTTTTGAAATCCAATCCGTATTCCTTAATCCTAGATACTCTGGTAAGGAAGACGGGTAAGGAGATTCTTCCCATCGATGAATCGGAATACCTACTGCCTTTACAGGATTTGTATGGATATACTGAGATAAATATAATAACTGTTCGTCAGAATCTACCTGAACCGCCTTATAAACATCCTGAAAAAGCACGCCTTTTCGTTTATATTTTCTATTAAAATACATGGCGTACCTCGTACCTAATGAATTCATAAATCCGTTGATCACCGGCTCACGCTGATACAAAAGCATATGAAAATGATTTGGAAGAAGCGCGTAACAAATCAGCTGTACACGTAAGTAGTAATTTTTAAGGTTGATCATCTTAAGAGCAGTATCCTTGTCTTTTGAAGTAGATTGGGGAGACGTCAAAATATCATAAAATACTTGATTATCTTTTGGGGTGATGTATGTCTGTACATACGATAGAAATACGGAAAAATCCTGTTCATCTTGAAATATGTTTCTCTGCTCAACTCCTCTATTGTAAACATGAAAGTATGAATCGGGAGTATAAATCTTAACCGAATTTCTGGATGCCATACTTCAAAAATATACCGATACAACAATGTTTGCAAGAGGTCCTCTTGCAAAGGGCTCTGATAAGCGATGAATGAATGATTGAGCTATTTCTCTAATTTTTTCAGGAAATCACTAAGAGGTATCACATTGCTTTCTTTTTCATTTCTTCGTTTAACTTCAATATTGCCTCCAGTTCTCTTTGAAATGACAAGCCGATATGGTATCCCGATAAGATCGCAATCAGCAAATTTTACTCCTGCTGATTCATCTCTTTCATCCCATAAAACCTCAATTCCGCGGCCAAGAAGAGTATCATAAGCTTTTTGAGCATTTTCTTCCCCTCCAGAAAGAGAAATAAGATGTACTTGAAACGGAGCAATACCCTCCGGCCATATCATTCCCTTATCGTCATGATGCTGTTCAACAGCTGCCGCCAAAGTCCGTGTTATGCCGATACCATAACATCCCATGATGATAGATTTTGATTTTCCTTCCTTGTCTAAAAACGTCGCTCCCATTTTTTCAGAATATAAGGTACCCAGCTTGAATACGTGGGCAAGTTCAATAGTACGTTTCTCTTTTAGAGTACCCTTTTGACATTTCACGCACATCTCCCCCTCTTTAACTTCCCGTATATCAAAAAACTTTTCAGGCTTTTTCACATCCTTGCCAAAATTCACATTAATGTTATGATAGTGAGTTTTGTTGGCTCCCGCTTCAAAATTAGTCCGTCCTTCCGTTGAAAAATCCCAGATCACCTCTACATTTTGAGGAAGTCCTATTGGACCTGCATATCCCACTTCCGCTCCGGTTACCCGCTTAACCGTCTCAGCCGTTGCTAAAGAAAGATTAAAACATCCCAGCAAGTTACTGAGTTTTGTTTCATTTACACTGTATTCTCCCCTGACGCATACGGCAACTACCCGATCATCTGCCTGATAAAGAAGAGTCTTTGTGGTTTGGTGAACAGAAATCTTGAGAAATTTCGCAAGGGGTTCAACACCAATAAGGTTTTCTCCCCGAATTTCTTCCATGGGTTTCAACTTTTTATCTTGAGGGTTGGCCGGAAATATCGATTCCGCTTTTTCGAGATTCGCTCGGTAATTGCACTCCGTACAAACCAAGATCATATCTTCTCCAACATCGGATGCTATCATAAACTCTTCTGATCCGGACCCTCC
>MFJL01000037.1:0-8608 GCA_001779195.1 Candidatus Gottesmanbacteria bacterium RIFCSPHIGHO2_02_FULL_39_11 | reverse complement strand
CCACTGTCTGCCTTTACCACAATTGTTTCAAAACCCATACGTGAAAAAATGGAGTGATAGGCGTCACTTATCAATTGAAAACTATTCTCCAATCCTGCTTCATCCATATCAAAACTATATGCATCCTGCATCAAAAATTCCCGGGTACGTAGAAGTCCTCCGGTTACCCGAATCTCATCCCGGTACTTCCACTGATTTTGATTTACAATAAAAGGAAGTTCCTTATAACTTAAAACAAAAGTTCTAGCCAGATCCGTCACGGTTTCCTCATGAGTTGGCGCAAGAAGGTATTTTCCTCCATGCTGTGCTTCAAAAACAGCCAATACTTTTTTCCATCTGGTAAAGCGTCCCGTCTCCTCCCAAAGGCTTACCGGATGGACAAAAGGCATAAGCAAATGCTGTACTCCTTTTTTAGCCAATTCCTCCTTAATGATCCGGTCGATTTTCTCAAGCACCCGGTACCCTAAAGGCAAAAAATCATATATTCCCGCCGCAACAGGTTTTATAAATCCGGCTTTTAGAAGAAGCGTGTGACTGACTGCTTCACTGGTCTGACTTTTCTGACGCAGAGTTTTTCCAAGCAATTTTGAGTATTTCATATCTCTTACTTCCCTATTACAAGTTTAATAATATCATTGATGGAAATAAGAAAAATTAGAGTCAGAAGAACCGCCATGCCTGCCAGATGTGCATATCTCTCAAATGCCGGTTTTACTTTTCTTCCGAATAGTGCCTCTAGAATGACGAATAACAATCGTCCCCCATCAAGAGCCGGGAACGGCAATATATTAATAATTGCCAAATTTAAAGAAATAAGCCCCATAAAATCTAAGAAAGGCAATAGTCCCAGCTTTCGAATCTCGCCCGTCATCTGTCCGATTTTTAAAGGTCCCGCTACATCGTCCCCCACCGGCTTTCTTTGTATAAAAAATTTCGCTAATGTTGTAGATATGCCTTTTACAATTTCAACCGTCCGATTTACGGATTCTTTAGTCCCTTCAATAGGGGCCTGAGTAATGCTATAAACTTTTTTGACATGATCGCCAATTGCAACCCCCATCGGACCCTCACCCGGGGGATAGTCCTTTCGGGGAACAAGTAGTACTGATGTTTTCTCCCCATCTCTTAATACACCGACCGTAATTTCTTTTCCTAAATATTTTTTAACGGTTGCGCCTAAATCTTCAGATTTAGTAATAGAAATGTCCTTATTTTCCGCTTTTATATCCGTTATTATATCGCCTTCTTTTAACCCTCCCTTTTCCGCAGGAGATCCGCTTACTACATGTTCTATTTTCACCTGACCAGAAGGCACCATCACTCCCTGAGTAAATAAATAGGTAACAATGGCAACAGAAAGAACAAAATTCATAAACACCCCGGCGACTAGTACAATTACCCTCTGCCATATCGGACGGGAATAAAAAGCGCGGTTAATCATACTGTTAGGAGCTTTTTGACCCGGCTCTAAATCCTCACCATAGAGTTTTACAAAGCCTCCGATCGGAAGCCAGTTTAAAGAGTATATGGTCTCTCCTTTTTTAATTCCAAAAATACGGGGTGGAAGACCGAATCCGAATTCTTCCACTTTTATTCCGAATTTTTTTGCCGTAAGAAAGTGGCCCAGTTCATGGATAATTACTAAAATGGAGAGCATTCCAAAAAAAACTAGAACCGTCACAACCGTTTCCATAGTTTGTTCATTGTACCTTACTCTTCTCTATTCAATCAATCGGAAAAAAAGTATAATGGTGAGAACTAAATGGTTAAATGGCTCTATCGTTTAACCATAAAACAACATGTCATCTACTCTTTCGCCCGTGGATTTTTACATAAGCAATTACAGAATGCTTTTAAAATCAGCAGGTGAGCTTACTATCGATAAAATTATAAATTCCCACATGGAGGTAAAACCCCTACTGCATGAAAAGGCTCATTTAAAAGAAGTTGATACTTCAGCATTTATCTATTCGCTCTTAAGGTTGCCCCCCTCCATGTCTCAGGTTAAAAAAATAATTTTAGGACAATCATACAGCGTATTTAAGAAAAACGGATGGAGTAAAATTTCACGGTGGAAGGAAGTGGTCTCCCCTGGCAGGAGACGGAAAATGTATTGGGACGGGAAAGATACCCTTGCCATGTATATCACCTCAGTTTCAGATGTGGATGATGTGATCACGCTTCTGACGGCTTTTCAAATTGAATGGAACAAACTTCACCAGGTGTTAAAAAATCAAAACAGCCTTGCGGATAAAACAAAAGAGATACTGGATGCGGAGGGACATGAAAAAATTAAAAAAATATGGGGACCGGATTACTATAATTTTTTAACTGCCATCAAGCACCGGGAAGTAAGCTTTACCGTCAAATTGCTTGCGGGATCTTATTCTGAATACGCAAAAGCAACCAATGAGTGGTGGCATCACGTGGAAAATTCCGCCCGAAGCAGCCGTCTTGCTGATAGACCGATATATTTTATATCCAGCAATACCCACTCTGTTATAAATGTCTTAACTCGTTTCGTAAAAGAGGAGGAGAGTGTTCTCGTCGATTACCTGAATCGTACAAAAGATTCGAACCTTTTAATGCTTTGGAACGAGATTGAAAGAGGAAGTATTCCTATTTTTCGGGAACATTTTTTGTATTATATTTCAAAAAAATATGCAAAACTCGATTCCGACTTTATAAAAAGAAAGAAATCACGCGAACATACCCATGGTATTCATACTATTTCAGCCGGACGATTTTTGGATATTGACGCTCAGGTAGTTGAGATGTGTAAACTGGGAAACGCAAAACTGGATGAACGGGTGGGAGTTGATACGAAAAAACTTCACAAAAGTGAAGCAGTCATCGTAAACATCGATTATCCGTTAGGATGGGCTGCCTATCAGATTCTGACGGCTATTAGTCACCGGGTTGACAGTATCCGCGGAATTTATATTATGGGGAAAGCAGCCGCTTTGGTTGGAGAAATTGGCGATATTTTAATTCCGACAACCATTTTTGACCAGCACTCCAAAAATTTGTATAGCTTTTCAAATACTTTCTCGCGGAGTGATTTTGCTCCCATTTTTAAGACAGGTTCTATCTTTGATAATCTCAAAACCATGACCGCCAAAGGAACCTTTTTACAAAGCGCCGCGATGATAAAAAAATGGTACGAAAGCGGGTTTGGCTCAATTGAGATGGAGGGAGGACCCTATCTTAACGCAGTCTACGAGCTTCTCTATTATAACCGGTATGAGGAAAACCAAAGCATACATCTCACTAATTTGCCTTTTGACCTGGGAATTGTGCACTACACATCAGATACGCCTTATTCCAAGGCTAAAAACCTGGGAGTCCGGAATTTATCCTTTGAAGGAGTCGAGTCCACATACGCCGCCTCTTTGGCAATTGTGAAAAAAATAATTGAGACGGAAAATAAGTACTTATAAATTTATTGTCATCCTGAGGAGTCTGCGACGAAGGATCCCGTCCGGAAACAAAAATGACTGGATTTAATTATTATGTTTATATTCTTACTAATAAACGTAATACAGTACTTTACATAGGAATAACGAATAATCTTTCAAGGAGAATCGAAGAACATCTATTAGTTTCAACTAATGATTTTGTAAGAAAATATAATTTAATAAAATTAATTTATGTTGAGACTTTTACTGATCCGCTTACTGCAATTACAAGAGAAAAAGAAATAAAAGGATGGACAAGAAAGAAAAAGGAAGAATTAATCAATAAGACAAATCCAGAGTGGAATGATTTAATAAAGTCTATCTAGTTTCCAGACGGGATCCTTCCCCCGCTATGGCGGGGCTCAGGATGACACCTACTTTGACATTTGAACTTTGAGATTATTATATTTCCCGTAGCTCTTTTTCTTTTCTTTCCCGCAGGCCTTCAATTTCCGCGATCATCTCATCTGTCACTTCCTGAATCTCTTTTTCAAGCCTCTTTTTTTCATCTTCCCCTATTTCCTTATCATCTGTCATTTTCTTAAGTCTATTCATCGTCTCATGCCGAATTTGCCGTATCATTACCCTGCCGCCTTCAAGCTTTGTATGAGCAAGCTTTATAAATTCCTCCCGCCTCTCGGAAGTCAAGGGCGGAAGAACAATACGGATGATGTTCCCATCCGTACTTCCGGTAAAGCCAAGATTGGCAGAGCCTATTCCTCTCTCAATATCCCGAATTGTTGAGAGGTCATAGGGAGAAACGATAAGCATTTTAGGTCCTTCTGTTGTTATCGTTGCCATCTCCCGAAGGCGAAGAGTCTGAGTCCCTTCATACGCCAGAATAAGAACATTCTCAACAAGTGCAGGCGTTGCCCGGCCGGTCCGTATAGTCCCCAAATCATCCTGCACCACCTGCAAACATTTAGCCATTTTATTTTTCAAGTCGACGATAAGTGCGTGATCCATATGGATAGAGTATCAAAAACATATTCTTTTTACAACCTATTTTCTCTATTCTGTATTCTATATTCTGTATTCTGTATACTACTATTATGTCTGCCGAATCAAAAGTAATCTTAGAAATCAAAAGTCCCAAATCCGCTGAAGAAACGCCTGAGCATATGGCTCAGGTGTTTGCCTCCCTTTTTGCCGGAGGATATATCCCCCGGTGGAAGCGTCTGTGGATAAAAGTCCATTCCCTTTCCTTTGAAATTGCCTGCTACAAACAGACGATCCATTTTTATGCCGTCGTCCCTAAATCATTTGAGACGTTTCTTGTAAGCCAGCTTGCCAGTCAATACCCCCGCCTGTTAATTGCACCCGTGAAGGAATATTTAGGAGAAATAATAAAAAGTCCAGCCCTCGCAATCGGCAATTTACAGCATTACAGCTATTTTTATTACCCGTTTAAAACCTATAAGGAATTTAAAGATTTAGATCCCCTTTCCTCAATTATCGGTGTGTTATCAAAATTCACACCCGAGGAAAAGGCGCTTATTCAAATTATTATCGAGCCTCCTCACTTTAACTGGCAGGGACATATCCACCATGTTATAGCCAAGGGAATTCCGGATCCGACTCCTACCAGTCCCACACGGACCAAACCCTATCCGGGAGCACGTCTGATGGAAGAAAAGGCAAATCTGACCGGATATCTGACTCATATACGTCTTATGGTTGCTTCAACCGATAAAAATCAAGCTAATAGTTTGTTAACCCGTCTTGCGGGAAGTTTCGGAGCGTTTGCCTCAGGTGAAGGAAACCGGCTTGTCTTAAAAAAGCCGCGTCTTTTTTGGAGGGATGTTATTTATAAGCGCATTATTACACGGCATAAAAGTCATTTCCCTTCTCACCAAATCTTCACAACGGAGGAACTGGCGACTCTGTGGCATCCTCCCACCCTTCAGCTTGCAGGAATTCGTAACATTTCATGGGGCCGGACAATGCTCGGAGAGCCTCCTCCCAACCTCCCGGTGGCAAAAGGGGTAACTGATCAGGAAAAATCAGAGATTAATTTTTTTGCCAGAGCTGAGTATAAGAATGAACTTACTACGTACGGAATCAAAAAAATAGACAGAAGAAAACACATGTATATAATCGGAAAAACCGGCACCGGAAAATCCACTCTTATTGCAAATCTGGCCATTAACGATATGAGAAACCGCGAGGGGGTGGCAATAATTGATCCTCACGGGGATTTATCTGAAACTATCCTAAATTATGTCCCCTCATACCGGATAAATGATGTTGTATACTTGGAGCCATTCGATACTGGCCATCCTTTCTGGATAAATCCTCTGGAGGTTAAAAATCCCGCCCATAAGGAGTTGGTTGCATCCGGAATCGTCTCAATATTTAGCAAACTCTACAGCTACTCCTGGGGGCCGCGTCTTGAATATATCCTCAGAAACTCAATTCTTACACTTTTGGAATATCCTGATGCAACTTTGGTTATGATGCCGGATCTTTTGGCTAATGATGAATTTAGAAATAAAGTTTTGGAAAAAGTGAAAGATAATATGCTTATCAGTTTCTGGAGAAATGAATTTGATAAAATGCAACCCCGTCTTAAATCTGAAGCCATTGCTCCCATCCAAAATAAAGTCGGGCAGTTTGTTTTCTCTCCAACTATCCGGGGAATCTTAGAGCATCCTAAATCAACAATTGATTTGGAAGATATTATGGACCAGGGTAAAATTATGATCCTCAATCTTTCTCAGGGAAAACTGGGTGAAGATAATGCAGCCTTACTGGGCGCCATGTTTATCACCAAAATGCAGCTTGCCGCCATGAACCGGGTGAATATCAAAGAAGCGGAAAGACGTGATTTTTATCTTTACGTTGACGAGTTCCAAAACTTCGCTACAAGCTCTTTTATAAAAATTCTCTCTGAGGCGCGTAAATACAGACTTGATTTAATATTAGCCAACCAATATGTTGCTCAGGTTGAGGAGCCGGTGCAAAAGGCAATATTTGGAAACGCCGGGACGTTAATCTCCTTTTTGGTCGGCGCTCAGGACGCACTTGCTCTCTCCCACGAATTCGGGCAGATTTATAAAGAAGAGGATCTGGTCAACATGGGAAATTACCAAATTGTTATTAAACTTGCAATTGACGGGCTAACTTCCCTTCCTTTCCACTCCCTCACCCTTCCGCTTCCTAAATCCATAAATAAAAACAGGGACAAAGTCGTCAGACTTTCAAAAGAGAGATATACGAAAGTTTCATCCTGAAGGAGGATATAGTGGTGGGTCGAGGTAAAATGTTTTAAAACATTTTCTTTTATTGTATCAGAATGTATCAGGATTCTATCAGGTCTCTATTTAAACTATTAAACTGTTGAGCTTTGAATTGTTGAAGGGTATGGGATGACTTGGAAGTACTTCTAACTCCAGACTAATACCTCGGTTCTAAAATAGGTATCGATGTATCCCAGGATTTAAGAAGATTATGGAGTGCATGGGGACGCTCTGAAATATTTGTGGATAACGCTCGGAAAAGCTCATTCCAATAGTTAATTCTATACTCCGGAAGACAAACCTGCATGAAAAGAGGTAAATTGTTGTCGCGGAAACTAAGATGAATAATACTTCCATCACCTTCAAATGATATAGTTGTATCTCCTCCTACTATTTTCTCTCCAATAGGGACAGTAATTTCTTCTTCAAGAAAAATTTTACTCCCTTCTACCATACCAGAATTTATTCCATAAATTTCAATACAATTATCAATGGTAATTCTGGATGATTCTTCTCCTCCTATTAGGAACTTAATCATCCCTCTATGGACAATTCCTTTTTCTTGCCTTCTAAACCCATACTCAATTGAGGGAACATAGACTCTCATACTATTTTCTTCGTACCCTGATAGATAAAATACCCCCCTCTCCTCATCCCACCCCTCCTCTCTTCTTTTCCAAATAGTGTCCCCGTATTCTTTATTATCTGAGTTTTCAATATAGCCTATCATGGGTCTTATCCGCATGTATGGATTATAAGTAACAGGATCCGCACTTACCTCAGAACCTATTTGAATAATATCAAAAGTCATAAGCTTCCCACTTTGTGTTGCTACCATTACATCCAGCATTTCTTTTTCATCCGTTCCATATGCGATATTGGATTTTTCTACCTTTATCCGTTCAGAATGGTATGTCCATGTACGTACATTCCTACCTTCATTTTTATAAATACCTTCTTTCATAAGCATATGTCCCTGAGGAGAGGGGTACAGATCACATATTGACCAGCCGCTGAAGGTAAAAAGCGGTTGGGAAACAGGTTTATCTATCCAGTAGATATGAGGATAATGCGAAAATGATCCCTCAGGTGTATTCATAGTAAAATGAGACCTATAGTATACATTGCTCCGTCATTATGGTCAACTTTTGCATAGATATGTACTATAGGTTATAATTCTCTCCTATCTTTATGACCACTTTGGAAAGCACTGACAAAGAAATTCAAAATACTCTTGTGTGGGAACCTCCTTCTATTGTGAGGTTGAGTCAAAGCATGACTTCAAGCGGGAACATCTCGAACAATTAATTGGACTTATCCCCCAGACCTTTATCATTTTAGAAAATGAAGAAAAACAACCTAAAATAAGCACTAAATTCTATTTCGAATTAGAGACAGGACAAGGCAGAGTAACTGATGAAATGAAAATTAAAACAAACGGAACAACTCCTGTCCTCACTCATAAAACATTCATAAGAAAGTTGGGACCTGTCATCATTCGAAGAGAACAAAAAGCAAAAGCGTCAAATTCAAGAACCGCTCGCACCCAATTCGATCCTATTTTAGGGGGATATCAGAATAAAGGAAAAGTTCAGAATAACCGGTACTCTTTTACCATGCGGGAAGAAAACACAGGACGGGTTTTTTGCATTTCGTTGGATGATGATTATCTGATAGATCCGTCCGATGAATCCATTTTAACCTCATTACCTTTTGCTCAGATGGAAGTGGAGTATGAAGGAAAGTTAAATGAAAACGGCATAATAGAAAATGAACTTCACAGCGGAGATGATCCTTTTATCGACAGCGACATCATTCCTTCCATAAAGAATATATATCTTTCCTGACTTCTATCATTTAGTGTCCCAAGGAATTTAAAAGTTCAATTTTTTGTTTTAATTCTTCATCTAA
>MFJL01000036.1:24057-51470 GCA_001779195.1 Candidatus Gottesmanbacteria bacterium RIFCSPHIGHO2_02_FULL_39_11 | reverse complement strand
CGGATAGTATATACTATCCATGCATAATGTTTGATCGTTTTACTTGTCTGACTTAATATACCAGATGGGTATATTTACACCCATGTTACTCCAGGATAGCCATATCAACTCTTAGAATACTTAGCAAGAGATATAACAAAGGGGAAATTTGTTTTTTCTATAAATCTTATATCAGAGGTCACAAGAACCGTATTATTTTTTTTCGCTACCACCACATACATCATATCATATACAGCCGTATGATAATGATTTGCGAGAATTGAGGCTTGCAGGATATCTTCTTCGGTCTCTCTATGAATTTGAAGTTCGGACTCAAATAAAAATTTCAGCCCCTTCTCGATTTCTTTATCCTTGAGTGAGAATCGGGTAGTAAGAGTATTCGCAAGCTCATAAAATAGAAGCTGAGGAATAATTATTTCCTCCTCAGCCGTAAGATGCCGGTCACGGAGTATGCGAGCTTTCTCGCTATCTTCTTCTGCCTGAATCCATTTCACCACAACAGATGCATCTAAGACAATCATTGTTCGTATCTCATTTCAATAAGCGCTTTTGATATACTCTTTCCTTTGGTAAGTTTTGCCATTTTTTTTGCAAACGCATTCATTTCAGTAATAAATTTTTTATTCTCCTTTGCAGTCCGTTTAGGACGATAAGAAACCTTTTGACGAATTATTTCTGAAACACTTTTTCTTAAACGAGCAGCTTCCATTTTCAATTCCATATACTGATCTTCAGGAAAGCGGATATTTGTTGTAACCCAGTTCATAGTACTATTGTACAATCATACAATGGTATTTTCAATACTTTTAGTAATTGGATATTAAAAAATGATAGGATGAAGATCTCTTGCCAGATGACTTTCTTTGAAAATTGAACTCGCTAATGCGGATGCGGATTCCAGCTTTTCATCCGGTGCAAAGGGATTGTTATGGATAAGAACTAATTTTTTCACTCCAGCTTCCTTGGCGATAAGTGCGGCCCCTTTTGTCGTCACATGTCCGTTGGAAATAAAGTCTTCGAGCTTTTTCATTTTTTCCTCTTTTTCTTTTAAAATCATTTCATGCTCATGAAGTAAGAGATTTGAACCTTTTACAAATCGTATGCTTTCCTCATTGGGTTCACTGTCAGTTATATAGGAAAGAATCTTTTTGTCAGGAAATTCAAACCGGAGTCCCAAACTTCCTTCCCCCCGATGGTACTGTTTTCTGGTTTTAACGATATAATCCCCTACTTTCTGCTCTTTATCTAATTTTTTCCAACTAAAATTTGAAAATACTTTATCGTAATTAACGGGAAAAGAATTCATTTTCATTAACTCCTTAAAAATTTTTCTCTCTTCCATCCCATAGACCGTAACCTTTTTTCCCTTAAATAGGTTAAATACGGCATAGAATCCAAACGTGTGATCCAGATGGTAATGAGATAAAAACAAGTCAATATGGTCAACACTTTTCAGAAGCTTTTTAGCCTCAGGCTCTGCAAACCGGAACAGTCCGGATCCGGCATCTAAAATAATTAATGTTTTTTTATAGGGAATTACGTAGCATGCGGTATGCCTACTAAAACTAGGGAAAAATCCGTTCGTGCCCAGAGGAATAATAATCATTATAAGTTAAGTAATTTCTTGGAGAAGCGTTCTTAGATGCTCCCAAACTTTTTGACGGTCATAAGAATCTAAAGAAAATGTACTACTTTCTCGCATTGACCCTTCTGTATCTCCTATCCCTATCATGCCTAAATTAAATTTAAACTCATGAGCATCGGGATTTATTGTAACAACTGCAAAGCTATCGGCTCCAAAATATGAATTGGCTTCAATGTCTTTTGCTACTTTACTTCCATCTTCTTCGACAATTTTAACGGTTTTCAGGTGATGAGCTACGGGACTAGATACATCTCTAAAGGTATCCGCCGTTACTACACTTAATCTTACATCTGCAATATCTTTGTTTCGCGTTACTGACTTTTGAAGTTCATATAAAAAATCTAACAATTTTTTACTATTAACACCTCCGCTTTCTTCACTTGAGAGTATAAATACCCCTTCGTCTCCCCTTATTTTTCCTACACTTCCTCCCGATCTGGGAAACTGAGAATTTAGTTTCTTTAAAACAAAATCAAATGTTTGATGAATTTTTCTCCACCCAATCTCCTCCCAAGTTTTACTTTTTTCCAAAAATTGATCATATGTAAGATTTTTCGGAAAGGATGTAAATCCCTTTTGATACGCATTTAAAAGTTCTGCTCCCAGTCCCCGGATATCAAAGTTTATATAATGCGCCGAAGGAAAACGAAGCGCTTCATTATCAAATACGCATGAGCTGGTCACTTGTGCTTCGCTGTTTTTATTAAGATATCTTTGGTCACTTAAAACTATATCCCATGCCTCTTTTAAAATTTTTTTATCGTCGTCTGTCCGGTTTGTTTCCTTTTTAAGGATACCTAATAATTTATCCGATAATCCTCTGATTTTTCCTATTTTCTCTATATGTGATTGAGAAGTTTCTTCTGTAAAATATTTTATAAGAATAGGTATCTCAAGCCCTTGCGTATACGCTTTTGAAAAATTGAAAAGAATTTCCCTTTCAGAATTACTTAAGCTGGGAAAAAGAGAACTAAAGCCTTCTTGGTCATTTTTCCTTAAAATTCCTAAGAATTTTTGAGAGAATACCATTTTCTCCCCAGATTCTCCTTTGATATTTTGGACCATTTCTGGATGAGAAGATAATTTATCTATAATAAAATCCCGTAAAGAAGCAGTAAGTGTTACTGCATGGAGTGTTCTATCTTCCTCTTCTTTATGTGACATATCGGTATTTAATTGTGTTCTAATCGCTTCAAGTTGCGGATCACCCTTAAAATATTCATTTTCTTTTAGCTTTTCTCTCAGAGGAGAAAGAGAGGTAAGGAAAGAGGCTGTCTGTACAGAAATAATTGATCTTCTAAGCAGATCATAACCGTTTTCCTGGTTTTCTTTTGCAAAAGAAGAACCCACTGAAATCTGAAGAGTTTTTTCTATTTCTTTACTTTTGTCAGCACTAAAATGGGTAACAATATATGAATGGAGTCCTTTTTTAAGCAGGTCTTCTGCGTTTTTAATTTTAGCAGCAGCTTTGAAAGGATCAGTTCCTTCAATTTTCACACTATACTGCTTCCAAATTTGCTGAGAAGGTAGTGCTGCTAGACCTATTAAGTCGGTTTCCCGAAGCGTATTTTCCAGTATCTCCTGACATTTTTGAATAAGTCCCGTTGTTTGATCATTTCCTATCACATGATCATTGAGATTTTTAATTCCTCCCAGAGAAAAAGACACAATCCCTTCTCCTTTTTTTACCGGTTCAATTCCTATTCCAGTAGCACTTTCCTTTAGCAAAACTCGCAATAAGCGTATATTTGCTCGTGCCTCATCCTCTGTGTGAGCATCGCTTTCCCGTTCACACATATGTCTAAGACTCTCAATCCGTTTTACTCTTCTTTCGGCACTTCCAATCTCATCTAATGTTCCCTTTTCTGTTGATAGACTGGTATCCCATCCTAATGCCCAGTCATATGTATTAACAGGATTTTTTCCTAAATTTTCAGGAGTAGATCTGAAGTCTTGCAAAGTACGTAATTCATGGGGAAATTTCCTCAGTTGTAATAAATATAAAGGGACAGAAGGAGTTGATAATTCTACTGCTGCTATATCATTCATTTCCTTTAAGCCTACAGAGACGGTTGGCTATTTTCAAGATAGAAAAGGGAATAACGTAGTATGCCGTATGCCGGCTAAAGCTTGGGGAAAATCCATTCGTACCAAGAGGAATTATTTTCATAGTATGATTATATGCGTGAGTAAGCACATTTTCAATTTTATGAGAGTCTACGGAGTTATTTTTCTCATTTTACTTTTTGCTTTTATCCTTCTTTCAACCAATCTTTCCAAACCCTTCATCGGGCAGCATGACTGGAATGGAGCATTTTGGGGAAATCTGACACGCAATTACTTGGCCCATTTTGCAAAACTGACGGGAAATTCAAACTGGCATACTTTGGATCGGGTCCACCCGAATGAACTTGTATTTTTCCATCACTATACTCCTCTTCTTCCCGTTCTTTTTACGGCAACATCTATCCTCTTTGGTTTTAATGAAGTTTCTCTGCGCCTCCTTACTTTACTTCTCTCTCTTGTCATGGTTTTTTTCATCTATAAAATAGGTAATCTTCTGTACAGTAAAGAAGTAGGCCTGCTTGCTTCCCTTTTTACTCTTCTTACCCCTATGTTTCTTTATTACGGTACTCTTACTGATCACGAACCCGTTTTGGTACCCTTAGGAACTGCTGCATTTTATTTTTATCTGACTTTTAAAAAATCCGAATGGCACCGGATAGTCTTTTTCATGTTTCTTCTTCTTATGCTTTTGGAAAGCTGGGGAGGATACTTTTTAGCCGCGGGTATTGTAATTCACTCATGGGTTTTTCAAAAAAACAAACGTCTCTCACTTCACATCACCGTTATTGCAATCGGTGTACTTCTTTTTCATTTTTTCTCAATTGCGGCAATTAAAGGACCTCAAACCGTTGTTGACTTTTTCAGGTACGGACTGTTTCGGATAAATGGTTCTCCCGATGCTCCTGCATCTGCCCATTTTACCTTTATTCAATATATAACTACAGAACTCCGTTACGGCATTATCTATTTCACCCGCATCCTTATCCTGCTTTCCCTCACATGGTTTATTTCTTTGATAGGAAAAAAGAGACATATAAGCCGCTCGGACATCTCACTTTTTATTCTCTTTGTCTGGGGAATAAGTTTCGTTCTAGTTTTTCGTAACCTTGCGTATATACATGACTATAAACTATACCTCTTGCTTCCCTTTATCTCTCTGTCTTCTGCATATACAACAGTGTCAATACTAAATTATGTTTCGAAAAGAGTTAATCGTAAGATCTCCTATCTGCTGCTTCTTATGGCACTTTTAGGAGTTGCGTTTGAACGCCTGCCCTATTTACTGACTCTTAAGAACACCTCATTTAATCTCCCCGGATACACTTTGGGGAAAGTGATTGCGAAAAAAACAAAACCGTCGGATAAAATTCTTTTAATATCTAAAGAGTTTGATGATTTTTACGGGGAATTTACCCGGTTTTACGCAAATCGGGAGATTATGGGAAAAGACATTACCTTCTATGACTTAGAGAAAAATCCGCATGAGCTGGATGATTATCATTATTGTATAGTGGTTAAAAACCGCCCCATAGATCAAAAAGTAAAAGATTATTTGGAAGAAAAATACTCTTATGAGACCATCGGAGATTTCACTTTGTTCAATTCGCAAATTTAGGAGTATTTCTTTTTGACAAATGAAAAAAGTTATATTTAACCGTACCCATTTTCTCTTATTGTTACATCTATTACTTATTGCAGTTGTTGCTATTGCTTCTTACTCAAATACGATTACCTCAGGATTTGTATATGATGACGCAACCTCTGTTATCCGCCAGCCGGTTATCCGTCACGTATCAGATATTTTTACTCTCTGGAACCTGCGCCCCTCACGGTTTATAACAACCCTGACTTTTGCTCTGAATTTTCACTTTTCAGGTTTAAACGCAACCCCTTACCATGTGACAAACATCATAGTTCACCTATTTGCCGGATGGGTTGTATATTTTTTATTAAACCAATTCGTGCAGTATTTTGTTAAAAAAAACAGACACTCTTATTTTTCCCTTCTTCCTCTGTTTGGTGCTCTTCTTTTTATAAGCCACCCCCTGCAGACAGAGTCTGTATCTTTTATTACCCAAAGGACTTCTTCAATTGCCGCGCTTTTTTATCTTTTGACTCTTCTATTTTTTCTTAAAGCAACAGCTCACCCCCACATAAATAGAGTCTATTTTATTCTTTCGCTTCTATGTACGACAGTTGCTCTTTTAACAAAAGAAAACGCGTATACGCTTCCCCTATCCATTTTTCTTCTTTCCTATTTTTTCAAAAGAAAATTTTTCCCCTTAGCTCCCTTATATTTTCTTCTTTCTCTTTTTCTTCTCTATGTCTCCTATTTTCGCCCAGGAGGAATTTTTGTAAAGAGTAGTTCTAATTACTCACTTCCGTCATTCTCAATGGCTAAAAAGAGTTTGATAACACCGCTTCAGTATGGGGCTACACAACCGCGTGTAATTATGACCTATCTTCGTCTAATTTTTGTTCCGATTGGACAAACCATTGATTATGATTATCCCCTTTCCCATTCTCTATTTGATAAATCGACAATTATTTCAACAGTTTTTCTTGCAATGCTTTTTCTAACAGCAGTATTTATTAGAAAAAAAGCTCCTCCACTATCTTTCGGGATTCTTTTTTTCTTTGTTACACTTATTATCGAGTCCTCAATAATCCCTATTGATGATGTCATTTTTGAACACCGTCTGTATCTTCCCATTGCGGGGATTATTATCTCATCGTCATTTATTATCTTCTACTTTTATGCATGGGTCATCACAAAATATGTCAAAAATAACCACATCCTAAAAAATAGGTTCACAAAAGAATTTTATCTACTCCTAATCCTTCTTATATTCATTTTATGTATTGTAACTTTCCAAAGAAATCGGGTATGGAAAAACGAACATGCTCTTTGGATTGACGCGGTTATAAAATCCCCCGGCAAAGCCCGGGTGCACTATAACTTAGGAGTTTCAGAAGCTGAGATGGGATACCTAAGCGATGCGATGGCTGAGTTTGAAAATACTATACGCCTTGATAATAGGTATGTAGATGCATACCATAATTTAGGAGCTCTCCATGAGATGAAAAAGGACTCAAGTAAGGCAGCTTCTTTGTATTTAGAAGGATTAAAAATTGCGCCTCACAATACCCATCTGAGAAACAGCCTGGCGGTTCTTTTTGCAAAGGAAGGAAAAACAGATGAGGCGATACAGGAATACTTAACTATTCTTCAAGATGATCCTGCTAATATTCATGCGTTAAATAGTTTAGGAGTGCTTTATCTGAAAAAAGACCAATTAGATGAGGCTGAGAAAATTCTTACCAAGGCAACTCGCGCCAATCCAAAGTACGAAAACGCATATATAAACCTGGGAGCAGTGTATGTGAAAGAGGGAAAATTGAATTTGGCAATTAAGCAGTATGAAAAAGCTTTAGAGATTAATCCTAACCTTCATTTAACCTTAGACAAGATGCTTGCTCAGCTTAAAAATTCTTCAAAATAGCTTGAAGAGAATAAGTATTTTCTATCCGTTGTTCTCTGGTATATTGGATCTCACTTTTCTTAGACTTGCCACATAAAATCCTTCCATTGTTTTTGAGGGTAAGATCCTAATGGTTTTTGAGATGTCCGGAAGAAATTGCTTTCCGTTCCAGCCTCTTAGTGCCGGATAGGTATCTAACCCTGGAATGTGAATATATTCAACCTCTAAAACCCCCTTCTCTTTTTCCATAATCCACTCCACGGCCTCTTCATTTTCCTCAGGGGATAAAGTACAGGTAGAGTAAACGATCCTTCCTCCTACTTTTGTTGCGCTCACCGCAGAGCGCAGGATCCATTTTGCCTGTTTTGCTAATTTCTCTACATTTTTTTGCGACCATCCCGCAAATGATTTAGGCTCATGGATGTAAAATCTTCCCTCTCCGCTGCAGGGAACATCCACCAACGTATAGTCAAAATATTCCGGAAAATGAGTCCAGAGACTTTGTGCGGGAAAATGAGATGTCAGAACATTTGTTACTCCCTGGGTTTTTACATTTGCCGAGAGCTTTAACAGCCGGATATGATTTATATCATTTGCTAAAATTTCTCCCGTATTTCCCATAAGAGATGCAATTTGTGTTGTTTTAGACCCGGGAGCTGCGCAAATATCCAAAACTTTTGTATCTTTTTTAGGGTTTAACACAAGAGGAGGTACTTGACTGGATAAACTCTGTACATAAAAAAATCCGTTTTGATATAAAGGAAGCTCCTGTAAGGTTCGAAGAGAATCTTTTATGATAAACGCGTTTTTGTTCCACTTTACATCCAAAATTTTTATATGGGCATTTTCCAATTTTTCTTTAAGCTCAAGAGGCGAGATTTTTAACGTATTGGTCCGTATCGTCGTATCCCGTCCTTGTGTAAATACATTAAAAACTTTATGAACTTTGTCGGGAATAATTTCTGCAAGTCGCTCTCTAAATTCCAAAGGGAGCTTCATGTAAGGCTCGCGAGGTTTTATTGTTACCGCTTTCATCGGAGTTTATCTTACCATATAAATTTATATCCATCTTTCCGGTCCCGATTTAATCGGGAGCGGGTTAGAGGGATATATGGTGAAAAATCTTTTAACAAACCTAAGATTTTTTACTATACTTATGACCTGAAGATTTTCGCTTCCGTGAAAAAGACTTGAAAAGTCTGAAGTTTAAATAAATGGAAATGATAAATAGAAGGCAAAACAACGTGAGATATGGTCTGCCCGTGATAAGAATGTCTAATAACACGATAATTGCCAGACCATTGCACACGAGATATCCGTAGGCAATAAATTTCCAAAAATCATCCGTCATATCCATCTAAACTGCTGATGAAGTACATTGTATCAGCCAACCCGGATAAATCAAATGATATTCTCAGTGTAGCACTGCAATGATAAAGCCCATCACCATTAAAGTTACTAAATAATATGCCGAATCGATAAAAAAGAGTTTCATGGGTTTTTTATCAACTGAAAAAAGAAACTTGGAAAACATGACGGTTGCTACAAACCCCAACCATGCCCAAATGGCAGTTTTAACTCCGATTAGTACCGTTGCCGTTCCTGGAGAAGCATACCAGATAAAGTGAGCTAAGACATAGGCCATCACAAGAGAGGAAATAAACATGATCCCATATGTCTGAGCCATACCCTCTTTTGCTTTCTCCATCTTCTCCTTTGTCATCCCTACCATTTTCATCCACTCTTTCCCAAACAGAGGCCCGTACCAGACAATCCCAATAATCATGGAAGAAACGGCGCATAACAAAACTGCCAGATAATTTACGTAAACGAGAAACATATAATGTTCCTTTAATGAATGTTTCTAATACTTTCATAGTAGTACTTTCGGAACACTTTGCAACCCATATTTGATGGATTAGAACCAAGTGTCTCTCCATAAAATACTCATAATAAACTTATTTTAAGGATTTATATTCCTTAAAACTTGACAAATTAGAGGATTTACTTTATACTTTAACCATGATTCCTCGAATAGTAACTCAACTTTTGACCAAATCCCTTGATCCCAACAAAGTAGTACTCATCTATGGTCCACGACAAGTAGGAAAAACAACTCTGGTGAATGAATACCTCAAAAATACTCCTTATAAATATGCCTTGTACTCAGGAGATAATGTACGGATACATGAAATTCTGGGGTCTCAAAGATTTGACTTGATACTACCGTTTGTCAAAGATCTTGAACTTCTCGTTTTGGATGAAGCACAAAAAATCCCCAACATTGGTTTGGCTCTCAAAATTATTGTTGACCAAGTCCCTGGAATTAGAATAATCGCTACAGGATCTGCCTCATTTGAACTAGCAGGTCAGGTTGGTGAACCATTAACCGGTCGAAAATGGACCCTCACTCTCTACCCTATTGCGCAGCTTGAACTACTAACTGAAATAAGAGAGTTTGATCTGAAAGAAAGATTAACTGAATTTTTGCTCTTCGGTGGATATCCCTCAGTCGTATCAGAGTCAGTGTTTGCTAAAAAACAAAAACTCCTTTCTGAAATCGTTGATTCGTATTTACTCAAAGATATTCTCGAACTTGAAAGAGTTAAGGGATCAAAAACACTCCTTGACCTTTTGCGTCTTTTAGCTTTGCAAGTAGGCAATCAGGTCTCACTTACCGAACTTGGTAGCCGACTTGGTCTTGATTACAAAACGGTGGCTCGATATCTTGATTTATTGGAAAAAGCTTTTGTGATTTTTGAGTTGCGTGGCTATGCCCGAAATTTGCGTAAGGAGATTCGTAAAAAATCAAAATATTACTTTTGGGATACGGGGATTCGCAATGCTATTATCAATAACTTTAATGAACTGAACTTGCGAAATGACGCGGGAGCTCTCTGGGAGAATTTTTGCGTGATTGAAAGATTAAAATACCAAACATATAGGCAATTACCTGTTAATAACTATTTCTGGCGCACATGGGAGCAAGCAGAGGTTGACTGGGTTGAAGAACGAGAGGGAAAATTGTTTGGATTTGAATTTGCCTATTCAGAACATCGTAAAAAATCATCCAAACTGTGGCTCCAAGTGTACAAAGAAGCGACCTTTTCAGTAGTGAATCGCGAGAACTATTTATCGTTTGTGACAAACAAAGAATAATAGGTTGGGGTTACATGAAATCAGAACACGTTTTATTCAAACAGAACAATATAATCTGCAAATGAAAAAACTCTATCTCTCTTAAAACCAGTGAGTTCTTTTAATATCCCTAATTCGACAAATTTTGATACTAATGATAAGGCATCGGGATTCTTAATGTTTAATATGCGTTCAATATCTTTAACCCGAACCATCAGTGTTCGAAATAAGTATTCATATAAATACATTCCCTTTTCAGTAGAACGTCCGAGTTTTGCAATTTGTTTGATACCATAATCACGCACTTTTATTACTTTCCTTGCCGTTTCAACAGCTCTTTGGGATGTTTCAATAATTCCTTGAAGGAAAAATTCAAGCCATCCTTCAATGTCATCCTTTTCACGAAACAAATTTAGACGATCATAGTAGGTTTGACGGTATGCTCCGGTAATAGTTAGAAAAGATACTAGAGGACATTTTTATTTGGTATTGACATCAAAAAACAGAGCCTTGGAAGACTCTATTTTATCTATTTTGTGGAGACTGCTTGCCCTGAGAGAAATCAAAGGGAAAGAAATTAGAACTCCGTTTCAATAATTGTTAGGAAATTAGTGAGTAATAATTCACTTTGCTTTTTCATAAGTTTAGATAAATCTTTTGCTTCCTGTATAAGATTTTTTTCATTCATATTAAAATCTTTATGAATCCACTCCTTATCGATTTCTATCTGTCTTTCAACCATTTCTGGTGTAAATTCAAAATGAAAAAGTAAACCATAAGCATTTTTATAGGAAAATGCTTGATTTTTACACAAGGAACTGCTTGCAAGTAAAGTAGCGCCTTTAGGTATATCAAATACATCTCCATGCCATTCTAAAACTTTAAATTTCTCTGGAAAATTTTTAAATAATATATCCTCTTGTCCTTTTTTCGTGAGATTTAGAGTATAGTAACTAATTTCTTTTTTATGTTTCCCTTCTATGATATTGGGATATACTTTGGCTCCCAAAGTATATGCCAGAAGCTGACTTCCTAAACAAAATCCTAATATGGGAATTTTTCCAACATTTTGTCTAATAACATTAATTTCATCATCTTTTGAAGGAAACACATTTGACTCTTCATAAACTCCCATAGGCCCGCCCATAATAATTAGAGCATTATAAGAAGAAAGTGATGGAATTTTATATGGTTTCCAAAGTCTTACTATATCAAGCCGAATATCATTTTTTTCAGCGAAGTCAGCAATATAGCCCGGATGCTCATGAGGTACGTGTTGAAAAACAAGAAACTTCATAGGATTATTATAGAGGAAGTAACGAAGATACAAAAATAGTGCCCCGTAAGCGCTATTTATCTTGGTTGTTTACTCAGAAAATCCTCATAGGATTGTTCTGAGGGTAGGCTGGAAGAAATTAGAACCTGGTTTACTCAAAAAGAGCCACATAATCAGAGAACGAAAATACTCGGTTTCGTTTAAATCCGGTTAATTCTTTCAAAATACCGGCACTCAGGAATTTATCGACAAGAGTCAATGCCGCTGGATTAGTCAATGAAACGATTTTTTCTACATCTTTTACCCTTATCATAGGGGACTGAAAAAGATGTTGGTAGATGATCATTGCTTTTTCTGTAGAACGCCCATATGTACTTATTTTTTTAATTCCAAGTTCACGCAAATGGATTATTCTACGGGCAGTTTCAACAGCTTGTTCAGATGTATCAATTATTCCCTGAAGAAAAAATTCAAGCCATTCCTCGATATCATCCTTTGACCTGAAGTTATTTAAACGGTCGTAGTATACCTGACGATGCTTTTTAAAAAATTCGGATAAATATAGAAGTGGCTTATGAAGTGTCTTCTGTTGACAGAGATAAAATGTAATAAGAAGACGCCCAATACGTCCATTTCCATCAAGGAAAGGGTGAATCGTTTCAAACTGCGCATGTATCAAACCTACCTTAATAAGTATGGGTGTAGAAATGGGACTATGCATATATTCTTCTAAATTACCCATCAGATGAAACACATCTGTTGCTGGAGGAGGAATAAAAGTCGCGGTTTCAATAGATGGCCCTCCAATCCAATTTTGTGATGTTCGAAACTCCCCCGGTGTTTTATACTCGCCTCTTACACCGCTAAGTAGCTTTGTATGAATATCTTTTAAAAGCCTCAGAGACAGAGGTAATTCCTGTAATTTCGATAAACCATAGTTCATCGCAGTAATATAATTTATAACCTCATCAACATCTTTATGAACCTCTCCCTCGTCAATTTTTGCTTCCTTTTTCAAGACATCAATAAACGTTGCTTGGGTTCCTTCAATCTGGCTTGATACAGTAGCCTCTTTGCGTACATACATAAAGATGAAAAAATCTATATCAGGGAGAAACTCAGCAACGCTATCTAATCTACCGATTGCAAGATCTGCTCGTGAGAGCAAACCCTGTAGCTTTTCATCCATATGCAACTCAAAGGGAAGATCACTTGGAATAAAAGATTTATATTCTGCAATTCCCTGCAGTCGTTTCCTTATCGTACCTGACCTCATCATAACTTTGATATATTATATCATATCTAATGTTACTAGTATAAATATTTGATATAGAATTGTCAAGCGCTCTTATACTTAGATATAAATTTCATATCAAAGTTTGGTTTAAATACAAAAATAGCATCTTGTGATATGCTATTTTTACTTTGGTTGTTTATCCTGTTAGAAATTTTTATTACCCCGCTAATCTATACCCTAATTTAGGGTACCAGTTATCAAATGAAAAAATTGAATCTGCGTTTAGTCTATCGGCTGTTGCAGCAACCAGAGCGTCAAACATTGTATTTTGTTTTGAGTCAGCCTGATCAAAAATGTGAGAGGCTTTTTGTAAAATTTTTTCATCCGGATATTCAATTCGAAATATTCCCTGCTGTAGTTGTTTATTAATTAAATATGCTTTTTCTGGTTGATTAGCTGCTCTTTTAAGAGCTGTAATTGCTTCAGGAAAAACCGTTACAGGAAAAATAATATTAACGCCTTCTTCTAATAGTTTTTTACTAATTAAAACCGCCTGGTCATGATTGGGATCCTTTTCAAGAGTTAAAGCTATTAAAGCGTCTGCATCAGCTACAGAAATAAGATTACTCACGTTTTTTGCCTCCCCACGTGTAGTAATCCAGGTTTTTAATAAAATCATCTGGTATATTCCCCTTAGTTGGAATTTTCTCTGCCATTTTTGCTAAATTGAGCAAAGCTTGAGCACTGTTAGATTTTGGTTGAATTACCCTCAATCCCGCTTGAATAGCTTTACGCACTATCTCAGCTTTAGCTTTTTTATGGTATTTAGCAGTAAAATCTAGCATTTTATTTAAATCTTCTGGAATATAAATATTGATTCTTAACATAACTATAATATACATCATACATATAAGCGATGTCAAGAGTTAAAGCTTAACGAAGCCTAAATACAAAAAAATAGCGCCTTGTAAGGCGCTATTTATCATTGATTGTTTACTCAGAAAATTCTCATAGGATTATTCTGAGAGGAGGCTGGAAGAAATTAGAACATTTCACCTCATATACTATTTTAATTAAATTTTTAATATAATACCCCCGATGAATGAAATTCCTCGAATAACGGTGAGAAGTATTGGTTTATCATCTCCTGAATCCCAAGAAGAAATAGAAAGACATACTTTATATGTCTTTGCTCAAAGATCAGCAAGTTTCAAAACTTCTTTACTATCTGCTGAATTATCACATGAGGTTAGTACACAGCTGAAAACAATTGAAGAGGCAGCTAAGGAGGAACTTACTCGCAAAATGAGATCATTAGGCGTACATAACGTTAGTGAGCGATTACCTGAAATACAATATGTAGCTCCAGTTTCAAAAGATGATTACCAAAAGACTGGATATTATCATACTGCTTACCATCTACCAGTAATTGTAGTTGGTGGAACATCCAGCGATATTGTTGATTTAGGATCATTTATTATGCATGAGTTAAGCCATACCTCAACATCATCCGAGATAAAACTACTATTCCAAAATGGAAAGATAGTTAATTCAGGAGGTGTAACTGGAATGGAAGTTGGAGGTGGTAATTTTTCAACATTAGCTTCAGGGATTGAAAACGGATTAGCTGTTGCTGATCAAGTAGATTTTTTTCGTGATTATTTATCAATACATTTTCCAAAAGACTATAATAAAAGATTAGAATGGTACGAGAAAAGAAAAAGAAGACCTGATTATCAAAAAATAGATAAATCAATTTTTGGGCCGATTTATAAAGAAGCTACTCTACCCTTTTTATATCCTGCCAACGTCAGGCTACCTCTAAATATTCAATTTTCCCACCCAGCTCTTGATATAAACTCATTAAAAAATTATCTAATGGTTAATCGACTTTGTGAAGTAATAGGAAATTATTTAATAGCACATAATAGTTTAATTTTGCCTAAGAATGAAGCAGCTAAAATAGGTAGAAATTTTCTTGATGAATATAGATACAAAAGAAGTAATGATGCTCATAGTGTGATTGTACGAATATTTAGGGGAAGAGATGCAAAAATACTCTTTAGTGCTGGAGATAGGATGGAAAATATTGATCACGCGATGAAAGTTATCTCCTCAAAGGAGAAAAGATAATTATCCCAGTAATTATAAAATAGCGCCTTGTAAGGCGCTATTTATCATTGGTTGTTTACTCAGAAAATTCTCTTAGAATTATTCTGAGCGGAGGCTGGAAGAAATGAGAACCTGGTATGCTCGAATTTAATAAATTATCACTTAGACCTTTTCCTAGACCAGTAAAGAAAACTAAAAATACTTAAAATAATTGTACTTAATAATAAACCACTTAGAATATATTTATTCTCATATAGTGAGAGAAGATTGTCGAATAAACGCAACATTTTACATACATCTGCCTGAGAGGTACAAATAACATTCCCAAGAAAGCTAATAAACAATAAAAGCATTAAAAGTCCTACAAGAAAATAAACCAAACCCCATAATCTACCAAGAAATCCTTTATGATGAATTGGAATAAATAATGTTATACCTGGATAAAATACTGCTTCTCCGGTTAGAACTCCCATCAACCCAACAAATGTTATACCGATTACGCAAAGAAAAAACAGAATTGGAGCAAATAGAATTCCTATTAACGCAATAAGATTAACTAAATCATTTGATTTGGTTATAAATCCAATAGTTAAAAGGGTCGAAAAAAATGCAACTAAGCAGGATAGTATGTAAAGGATACGTGATCTTTGAAGATTATAATTTGGAGTTACTAGTAAAGGACTATTTTTCTTTGAATGATGCTTAAAAATAATAAAACCGAAGGGGATAATAATAACAATATACAAAACAATTATCCATATAATGGAAATTCCTGAATCTAACATTTATTTTAGTATAAAATAAATAATCTAGTTAATAAACTGGATTATTAAATACAAAAATAGTGCCTTACAAGGCGCTATTTATCATATGTTGCGGAGCCAGGAGTCGCACCTGGCCTAGGAGATTATGAGCCTCCTGTGCTACTCTACACTACTCCGCGATATTAAATCTCGCTTAAGTTAAGCGACAAAAGCTAGTATACTGGATTTGATTGAAAAATGCCAGAAAGTGCCGTACAATCTGATAGGTTTGCCAGCGTAGCTCACCGGTAGAGCAGTGCCTTCATAAGGCATGTGTAACAGGTCCGATTCCTGTCGCTGGTACAAGATCTCTTTACGCTGAAAAATTCCCGAGAATTTTTCAGGGCTTCCCTGGTACAAATTTACTCTTCGATTTTTAGAAACACATCAGCCCACTTTTGTATATTGGGACGGGTATCCGGAGGAATGGGCGTAGGAGTAGTAATTGGACTAATCTGAGGCATAATAAGCACGATTTCCCCCTTTTTACTCAGATTTAATTTTTCACGGGCCTGCTTCTCCATAAATACACTGCTTTTGACCCCTGCCAACTTTCTTATAAGATCGTCTCTTTTCTGACGAATATCATCCATCTTATTTTCAGTTTCAGAAAGAATATCCCCTTTGCTTCCTAAGCGAAGCGACGACCGTATAAGATTCACTACCAGAACCAAGCATAGTACGCTCAAAAAGATGGTTACAACACGATATTTTACACTCATAGTTGACGTAAGACCGAATTGGGTGTATTATAGGCCCCATGTCATCTGAAAACTTTAAAACCCTCTCTTCCGCCCATGAGGCTTTTGTTGCATTTCTAAGCGAGCAAAAACGTGCTCACGCAACCATTTTAGCATACAGCAAAGACATCGAACAATTAGTCTCATTTCTAAAGGATTCCGGTAAAACGGAAACCCAATCTGTTGATAAAACGGATCTTGAGAACTTTCTTAAAAAACTGGGAAGCGAAGGGTATACTCCAAAATCGCTCTCCCGCAAAATAAACTCAATTAAAACATTTTACCGGTTTTTAAAGATAAATAATGCAATCGATGCCAATCCGGCATCAGAAATTAGCCATCCCAAATATGATATCAAACCTCCGCGGGTCCTTACCAAGATGGAATACCGGGCCCTTCGGGATGCCTGCAGGACAGACACGCGAACCTATGCGATTGTTGAGCTATTTCTTCAAACCGGAATCAGGATAGGCGAGCTTGCCAATCTAAAAGTATCCGACATGAAAGACAAAGAACTTCAAATTTCTGCTCAGGAAGGACATCCCGCACGAAGCGTACCTCTAAATAAAGCCGCCCAAACCGCACTGGATCATTGGCTTGAAATCCGCCCTCAGACTGAGAATGAAGCATTCTTCGTCACTAAAACAGGCCGGGCGCTTCTAGTTCGAAACATCAGAACTACAATTGACAGATATTTTAAGATAGCCGGAATTGAAGGAGCGAAAGTAAACGACCTTCGTCACACCTTTATTGCTCATCATTTGGCCTCAGGAACTCCGCTTACCACCATCAGCAAACTCGTCGGACACAAACGCCTTTCAACTACAGAAAAATACCTCAACATCGTCAAAGAAAAAATGGTTGAGAATGTAAAGCTTGAAGAATTATAACCATTACTTTATTATTAATTTATGATCAATCACATTGAAAATCGCGTAGGAAAAGCCCAAATATTGGAACATCCGGTCGAACAAGCCGGCTTAGGATTAAGAATCCTATCTGACACTATTGCAAATAATAATGGTAAATATCAAATTCTTTGGCAGGGAGATTCTTATCCTGACGAAAATGGAGAACAAAAAATTCATGAAGTAAATGACGGTTACACACCTCAGAGAAATGATCCTGCTGAAAGCTTTGACGCAGCAGGCTGAATTAGCCGAACTTTTTTCTTCTTTGTTGTAAATTACTCAATTTTATAAATCTTGTGCAACCGGATAGCCCCAGACTCTGCTTCTTTTTTTCCGTGATATAATATAACTGTATGAAGCGAGTTAATGTTCCTACCAGCCAAATGGGGAAATTTGAAGGAAAGTGGGTAGCTATTAAAGATGACCGTATCATTGCGGTGGGAAAAACGTTGGATGAAATTGGTCCTCTTGTCTCCGGCACAAAGGAAGAAAAGAATAAAATTCCTGCATACTCTTTTAAGGTACCCTATAAGGATGAAGGTCCCTATATTCTAAGTTCCTTCGATTAAAAATGAGCTTTCCTTACCTTAAACATCAGTCAGGAATATATTTTCCCATCATTCCCCTGTCTGTTTCCTATAATAATCATGTCGAGAAAACATCAGCACTTGTTGATTCCGGAGCCACTACTTCCATTTTTCAGATTTCTATTGCAAAAAGACTTGGAATTGATGTTGAGAAAGGCCAACCAGTTTTTATGCGCGGAGTAGCTGGAAGAGTTAAGGGATACCGTCATACTGTTGAAATTACTGTAGCGAATCGAATTGTTTCCGCTGCAGTGATCTTTTCGGAGGAGTATCTTGTTTCTCTTAATCTTCTCGGTCGTGAAAGCTTTTTCAATCATTTCAAAATTTGTTTTAATGAGAAGAAAAAAGTTGTAGAAGTTAGCTGAAAATGTGGAACCGGATGGAGCCGGACCAAATTATTATGTGGGGGCTTTAAGATTTGCTACTTGTAAGTATCCAGATTTTCCCGATAATATTATCCTTGCTTACGAATCCATATTCCCTACTGTCAGAACTATTGGGACGATTATCCCCTAATACAAAATAATTATTATCCTGTACTGATACTGGTACTCCTTCTTTCATAAAATTTTCTTGAAAAATAGTTGTTGTATCATAGTTCCTTAAATATGGCTCTTTCAGTTCCGCCATATTTAAATATACTTTTCCATTTTCAATTTTCACTTCATCTTTGGGAACACCAATGACGCGCTTAAACGAAGTGCTGTTTGGATTTCGGTAATCTCTAAAAACAATTATGTCTCCTCGCTTAGGATCCTGGAAGCGATAAATAAGTTTATTGACATAGAATGATTGACCATTATGGAAATTGGGTTCCATGGATGATCCTCTTACCATGACAGCTCCGATACTTAATTTTATCAAAACAATCAATAGTCCAGCGATAAGAAAAACAGCAAGAAATAATTTTATTCTAGAGAATCCTTTAGTCATAAGTGTTTAGATTGAAGAGACAAAGTTAGTATAGTATTAAACTGTTTGATGAAATTAAAAGGGATCGCATTTGCGTGAATTGGATTGTTGTGGGCTTGCTTGGGATCGGACCAAGTACCTGTTGTTTATAAGACAACCGCTCTACCAATGAGCTACAAGCCCGGAAAAGAGAGAAAGAGAAAAAGCGAAAGGGCGAAAAAGAGATTTCTACTTTTTCTTACTCTGTATCTTAATATTTTTTTCTTGTTTTGACAAATTATTTGTCGCGTTCACTAATCCAACTAATAAATATCCTATTCTTCTTAATTTAGAGCAACCTTCCTCATAAGTATTTTTCTGAATAAAATTCAAATCTAAACTATCAATTAGCTGAGATTCTGATTCACTAATTGATCCCAATGAATCATAGTAAAAATTCAGTCTATCCTTGTAGTGGAATCTTGAAAAACCCTCGGCTATACAGGATTCAATTGAGACAGCAGCTCTTCTAAGTTGAGATATTAATCCGAATTGCTCACTTTTTGGAAAAATAGAAGTAATTTTATAGATAAAAAGAGTATATTCGTGAGCAGATTTCCAAACTTCCAAATCAGTAAATTTCATACTTTTTATCTCTTTTCCACTTTTTCTCCCTTTCTCCTTTTCTCTTTTTCTCTTCTTTACAGTCTCGCCCTCTGTGAAATTTCAGATTCTACCAGTTCTGCAGGGCGGCCGTATTTAAGTCTTGAGAGCTGACGGACAGCATCAGCAACTTTGGGGTTACGCGCCTTTGCAACCGCTGCCATGTCTTTGCGAAGATCAACGGAGAAAGGAGACATCGGCTTATTTCCAACAATTGTGTTTATATAAGCGTTATAAACATCCACGTTGATTAAATCCCCCTCATTAAATGTGGGAGCAAACCAGTGCTGTAGATAATTTGCATCCGTTACTCCTACACGAAATGACGCAATCGTCCCCACATTTCCAAATACCGCGTTTTTCACTTCCTCATCCATTTGGCCTATAAACTGATTAGCAACCGTTAAATTTAATCTAAATTTCCGGGCCTCAGAAAGAATCTGGGCAAAATCAGGGGTCGCAAAATTCTGAAACTCATCTACATAGAGAAAGAAATCTTTCCGGTCTTCCATGGGAATATCTACCCGGCTCATTGCCGCAACCAGAATTTTGGGAACTAAAACAAGACCCAAAAAGCTTGAGTTTTCTTCCCCTAGTTTTCCTTTAGCCAGATTTACTAAAAGAATTTTTTGCTCATCCATCACTTTTCGAAAATCAAATGCACTTTTACTTTGTCCGATGATATTGCGAATCAATTTATTGGTGACGAAGCGGCCGAACTTTGAAACGATATAGTCCAAAACTTCAGATTTATGAAAGTCTGAAGTCTGGGCAATCTGATCTGTCCAGTATCTTTTGATAATAGGGTCCTTCACAAGAGGCAGAAGCTCCTGAACAAAGGTGGTATCCGTTAGTACCCGGACTACTTCAATAAAAGTCGACCCGGGCTGGTACATGACCGTCAGCATGGCATTACGGACTGCGTGCTCAAACCGGGGGCCGATAATACCTGTTTTTTGAGGATCAAAAAGCTTGTACATAAGACCAATAATTGAGGTCACAATAAAATGCTTTTGCTCCTCCGTGTATGCCTCAAGCATGTTAAGCCCCATGGGCCGCTCCGTATCTGAAGGATCAAAGTAAATCACATCCTCAGCTCTCTCAGGAGGAATCATGGTTAGTATCGATTCAACTAAATCTCCGTGGGGGTCAATTACAGCCACCCCATGGCCTGCTTTTATATCCTGAATTGCCAGATCCTCCAGAAGTACAGACTTGCCTACTCCTGTTTTTCCGATAATATACATATGCCTTCGTCTGTCATCCAGTTGCAGATGGACTTGTTTGGTGACACCCCGAAAAACGCTTTTCCCGACAAATGTACCAAATGTTGGAATTTCAGCAGGAGCAGGAGCGCGTTTGCTTGTCACCCAGTTAATCCCGGGGGTCTCAACAGCTTTATTGGGAAAATGAAAAATGGTTGCCAGCTCGTCAGATGATAGAATACTTTGCTGCCGATGCGGCCAGTTTAACAGAGGAAAATACCGATAAATAAAATCCGTCATGAAGTTTTTCTTAAAAAGCAGTTTTGCCTTCCCGAAATGGTTTAAGTCATTGCTCATTTGAGAAAACACCGATTCAATATTATGAAGATGCATCTTGGCTGACTCTAGGGTTGTTGATGAGACAACAACCCTTACAACCGTTTCAAATCCGGGACGGGTAATTTTGTTCTCAATCATTTCAAGTGTTTTTGCATCCGTGTCATATTTTGCTTTTTCAGGATTTGACTCATTCTTTTTTACTCCGGAAATATAGTGCTTTCCCATTTCCTTCCATTTTTCAGGTGCCGGTCTTATAAGAATTTGTATTGCGGCAGCCTCTCCCGGCTGCATCTTAGCAAGAGCTGAGGTAATAGATGCGAGAGGATCAACCGGGAGATCTCTGAACACCTTCATCGGCATATAGGGAGAAGATGTGAGGATAAACTGTCCGAAAGCTACTTTGCCTTTATCATCAAACAGATTGTACTCATCAACCTCTTTAATATCAGCACCCGGATACATACCATATATCTGCTTCTCAACCAGATCCCGAAGATGATGATGACAGGAGACATAAAAACGGATATCGCCGGGCGAGCCCACTATTTCAAAAGAGACATGATCGGGAATATTTAAAAATTCCATCTTAAGAAAGGACAAAATGCCATGCCCCCCATGTCCGATACTTGAAATTGCCGAAAAAAACTGTTCCATAGCGTCAATTTTTCCTTCATTATCCTTAGGAACTTTAACCAACAGGAGGTCAAACTCAAGACTTTTCTTCTCTCTCCTGCCTTTACGAACCCACATTACAAAAAAATAAGAAGCAACTGCGAGGATAAAAAGAAGAATGAAAACAATCAGCAGGGTAACCCCCAGAAAAAAAATCTGGTCGATAAAATTTTGATCAATAGCCTGTGCTTGGATGTCCATTTTTAATTTTCTTTAACTATTTCAGCTTTTCCGTGTATGATTACTAGAGCCAGACGCATTTTTTTAAGTTTCCGGATACACCAAATCGCAAGCCAGGTAAGAGCCGAGGTAACCGGCCCCTTGCTGTCTTTTATGAGTTGATCGTCAGCAATAGGTATTTGTACTTGTGAAGTAGAAGAGGCAGTTACAGGTGCCGCTGGACCGCTTTGAGTCACTCCCATCTTTTTTACATCCGGAGGAATTTCAACAATTGTCCCCTCGTTCGGAATTTTTTCTACTCCTGCTTCTTTTACTTCACCGGGTAACTCTATCTCATGAGAGTCAGAGGTAACTACTTCACCCGCTTTTATACTCCCTGCACTTCTCTCCACTCCCCCGCTTCCTACTGATATCGGCATGGGAGGAGGTGTCGGTCTTTTATTTTTTGGATCTGATTGGAATAGTCTTTGATCAGACATTAATTATTTTTTTTAATATTAAATAAGGAAAACCTGAATTTGGAAGATTTAGCTTTAATAATAAACTCTACTGCCGAAATCGATATAAATATAAAAAATAAATTACCTACAAGATTGTTTTTAAAAAACGGAACCCCCATCACATAGGACTTTAAAAGCCCTGCCATATCTTTCTCATACATATGGTGGGTATCCAAAAGCCACACCCCGAAATTTGTCCAGAGAAAAAACCATAAACTTCCTGAGATAGCAAACCCCAAAGAGGCAAAAATCTTTGGCAGTGATTTTATTTTTCTCAAACGGTATCCACAATAGGATACCATACCTAAAAAGAGATAAGCGCTCCAGGTAAAAAGGAAAATAGACGTGTTTCCGATAATGGCATCAGAAATAAGAAGAGTAATAAGCGGAACTAAAATGGCCCATTTCTTTCCTAAATATAAAGAAGAGATCAAAGTAGCAGTTGTTACAAATTCAACATTCTCTCCCACATGCAACGCTGTTCTAAAAAGAATGGCAAGAAGAATTAATAAAAATGCAAAAATAGCTTTGTCTGTTTTCATAGATCAATTGTATCATTATTACATTGTTTCATTGTTAAATGGTTTCATTGTTACATTGTTAAATTTTTCTCATACTTCCACTCCACCCTGTCTCCGTTTTTTAGCTTAAACAAATTCGCGGCCTTATCCCCTCCCGTGCCGTTGACGTAATAAATCCAGGAGTTTGTTTTTGAGTTTTCGAGATCCCCGATTTTGGTTATCAAATTTCCGAAGCTGTATTTTTTCATTTCAACTTTTACATTATCTTTCTCGGCAAGTTTTAAAAGAGCCTCTTCTGCATTTTTGGCATCCACATCTCCAAAAATAGTTTTATCCGGGTTAAAACTCACCGTCACTCTGACCCCGGTTATAGGGGATTTAGTAATTGGGATTACGGTAACCGGAATTTCTTTCTGCCTTTCAAGAACATCAACCTGTGGAGGAATAGCAATTCTTAATATTCCAACAACAACCAAAAATCCAATAGCAACAATTACTGTTTTTTTAATTATATTTTTATCTGCCATACTCTTTTATTCTGTCATGACTAGGCGCTTTCTTCAAGATATGTTAAGATAAAAGCACGGGTGAACCTCGTGTAATTCGAGAGCTGTGCCGCAACTGTATTCAGCATATGCTGAGAGCCAGATCCCCGTTAGAAATCTTCCGAGCAGAAGTTATTTTTTATTTTACAGTGGTTGCTTTGAAGATTTTCTCAAAGCATGCACACTGCAGAATATTCATATCATCCTCCATTTTCTTATCCTTATGAACTAGACAGCCACCGTGTCGAAAAAAAACCGTCCCTTACTGATCCCCTTGAATATCATGTAAATTACCTAAGTGATAATGCAGAGTTTGAAGGACTTCCTCATAATTGGTATGAATTCCCCGGTATTGGATTTAGCATGCAGACTCAAATGGATTTGTATCGGAATTCAAATTCAGAAAGATCAAAATGGATTTCTCAAACAAAGCGGGATATTTTGGGGTTCGCTTTGGAATATTTATCTGATAAGTTAGTTTACCCCTATAAATATTACCTAGAGAAATCTGCAGATGGTAATAATAGGTTAGTGGATCCACTCTATGGAAACAAAGACATTTTAGATACTGTTAAATTAGAAGAACGAGATGGGGCGGTAAAAGATGCAGTAGGAGAGATAAAATCTTTCTTTCTTGATCAAGAAACTCCCAATGGTTCACTGGCTGTCATGACAAGTCTTATGGGCAAAACAGGTCTTACCACTGATAATGGAAAACCTATTTCATATCAAGATAGTTATTTTTTTATTTTTCAAAAAAATCATGATAGTATCAAAGGCTTTACTATAAAAACGGATTTTTCAGTACAAGAAGGAATTAAAGTAATTAATAGATTACCTGGAAAAAAATTACAAGAGAGTGCCAACGAAGCTGAAATTGTTCGATCTGTGAGATTTATTCCCTATGGGTTAGATCCAGAACTTCAAACTTCAAGAGACCTTATTCGAATTTTAGAAAAAACTAGAAAAGACGTATTAGGAAAAACAACTCCCTATAAAGATCAAAATTGGAGTGAAGTATATGAAGATGCAGAAAACGCCGATAAATTATATGAGTTTAATAGTGATGTTCAATTAATTATTCAGCAATTTGAAGAATTTGCCAAGGAAACTTACGACCCTTTCAAACTTCAAAAAGGACTTGCCGCAACAATTCTTAGAATATCTGAACAGTTCTTAAGAAAGAAAAATGAGTCTCATGTTATAGAGCTAATACCTAATGGTCATCGTCCAATTACTATTTACGATATTAACCGGCATGAAGATAGACAGGCCTACGCTTTTGGAGAAATTTACAAAAAAACATCTGCCAAAGGTGGATGTGCAGGGGGTGGTTCTGATAATGAATCATTTGGACCTAAAGGGATTGTTATTGAATCTTTAGTTCCTCGACTGGGTTTTCCGGGAGAAAAGTCTGAAGCTAAATGGAAATATCATAAAGGCGATTGTAAAGATGATCCAGAAGGATGCGGGAGTAAAAATATTGATATAGGCCCATGTGGATTATGCAAAAAATGTGAAAATCGTCCGGAGTATAACAGAGTAAGTTAATCTTTTTTCCAAATTACATCATTAATACGATTTTCTTTATTTAAAAACCTGGCTGTCTGAAAAAGACAATCCGAGAGTCTGTTTAAATACATGATAACTTTTTTGTCAATCTCAATACTTTTAGAAAGCTTAATTACCATCCGTTCAGCCCGTCTGCAAATAGACCGTGATAAATGAGAGAAAGATGCATCTTTCGCACCTGACGGAAGAATAAAGTTGTTAAGAGGAGTAAGACTCTCATCTAAATCATCTATGAATTTTTCCATATCAGTAACTCTTTTATCGATTATTTTTAAATCTACTTTCGCTCCAGATAGATGAGATCCGATGAGAAAAAGGTCGTTTTGAATATTTGTATAAAAGGAGTGGATTCCCGCCTTCGCGGGAATGACAGAAAAAAAAGAAAGCATTACTCCAATTGAACTATTTAACTCATCAACCGTTCCATAGCTTTCAACCTGTAAGTCATACTTCTCCACCCGTTTCCCTCCATACAGAGAGGTCATACCGCGATCGCCTGTTCGAGTGTAGAGTTTGAGCTTATTCATAAGTAATCTAAGTGACTTAGGTAACTTAAGTCACTTAACATTCTGAATATCCGCACGAATAGCATTTCTTACAGCCTTCTTCATAGGCAAGTGCTGCATCTCCGCATTTGGGACAGAGATCAAACTCAGAACGGTCCAGCTTTAGAGACTGCTGAGCAACCAACGGCTTTACAGCTTCCACTTCTTCTCCTGTCTTTGCCTGAAGATCCAGATGAGTTGAGATTACTTTAGCAACTGCATCCGGAAGAGAACGGACCCGTTTATCTCCAAATCCAAGTGACTTTGATCCGCCGATACCTTGAAGTTGCTTTTGAATCTGCCGCGCCCTTTCCAGAGAGGGAACCGGTGACTGAAGCCTTAAAACCAGGGATGCAAGCCTTCCTACTGCCTCAGACATGGCGGTAAGGTCAGAGCCTCCCTTTCCTACGTTTACAAATATTTCCAAAGGCTGATTATTTGCCCCCATATTGATCGTGACAAACGCAGATCCGACAGGTGTATCAATCTGGTATGTGGATCCGTGCACTACCATGGGACGGGGCTTAATCTCGGTAACTGAATGTCCGTTTCCATTTGCAGGAGCGGCTACCTCCTTTTTTTTCTTATCATCAATTCTTTCAAGAACCCCCGGACGACTGCCGTCTCTCATATAGGTAACCCCCTTGCATCCAAGGTCATACGCCATCATGTAAAGCCTCTTTACTTCCTCCACTGTGTGAGCTTTGGGCGCATTTACCGTTTTTGAGATTGAGGCATCCACATATTTTTGAATGGCCGCCTGTACTTTGACATGATCCTCAGGGGTGAGGTCATTTGCAGAGACAAAGTAAGACGGAGTCGGCTCATTTACGTGTTCTTTCTTCCATGCATCAAATAAAGGATGATATAAAATATGCTCGCCAAGGCGGTCTCTTCGTATAAATGAAAACTCATACACCGGCTCAATTCCTGAAGAAACCCCGGCCATAAGAGAGGTGGAGCCGGTTGGAGCCTGCATAAGAATAATTGAATTTCTTACCCCGTATCTCTTGATACCCTCCTGAATGCTCTTAGGAAGCGTCTTAATAAAAAGGCCCTCGGGATATTTTTTCTTATCAAATTTAGGAAAAGGTCCTTTTTCACGGGCAATTTCTATTGATTCTTCAAACGCGGCGTCCCGGATAATTGAGTAAATTTTCTCAATGACCGGAATACTCTCATCTGATCCGTATCGAAGCTTCATTTTGATAAGCGCGTCACCTAGCCCCATTGTCCCTAACCCAATCCGTCTCTCTCCGTTTAGCTGAGTTTGTCGGATTCCCTCAAAAACATAGACATCCTGATCGATGATATTATCCTGAAACCGTACGGAAGTTTTTGCAATCTCGGCCAGTTTCTTATAATCCATCTCACCTGTGTCATTTACCAAAGAGGCCAGATTAATCGAGGATAGATTGCATACTCCCCAAGCTGGTAATCCCTCTTCACCGCATGGATTAACACAATTAATGTAGTTAAAGTAATTATTAGCATGCATTTTGTTATAGCGCTCCATAAAAACTAAACCCGGTTCAGCGCTTCTCCATGCAGCGTTACAAATAAGATCCCAGAGATATCTGGCTTTTATCGTCTTGGCAACTTTTGGTTTTTTTCCCAAAGCAGTCCAGTGATCCATAATTCCATCCCATTTCTCATCATATTCAGGATCGGTTGGATCCGGAAAATACAGATCCCAATCTCTATCGTTCTTAACCGCGTCCATAAAAGTATCCGAGACGCATACAGAAAGATTTGCTCCGTTTATGCGTGCTAAATCCTGTT